>NZ_JBQCHS010000015.1:0-210575 GCF_051954455.1 Pseudolysinimonas sp.
GGCAGGTGCTCGGGCGGGGGGTGCTGGTGGGCAGGTTGGCGATGTGACCCGGTCGGGGGTGGGTTCGCGGCGCGGGGGGTTTTCGCGACCTGGTGGCACGCGGCGGGGTCTCTATACGCGGGCTGCGCCGGCTACTCGACCCGCTCCTCGACGGCGGCGAGCTGGCCGCAGGCCCCGTCGATCTCCTTGCCGCGGGTGTCGCGCAGCGTGGTCGGGATCCCGGCCGCCTCGAGCCGCTCGATGAACTCGACGGTCGTGCGCCGGTCCGAGGCGGTCCAGATGGATCCGGGCGTCGGGTTGAGCGGGATCGGGTTGACGTGCACCCAGCCCCGCCCGCGCGCGTTGAGCTTCTCCGCGAGCAGGTCGGCGCGCCAGGCGTGGTCGTTCATGTCCTTGATGAGCGCGTATTCGATCGAGACGCGGCGGCCCGTCGTCTCGAAGTAGGCACGGGCGGCGTCGAGCGCCTCGTCGACCTTCCAGCGCGAGTTGACCGGGATCAGCTCGTCGCGCAGCTCGTCATCGGGCGCGTGCAGCGAGAGCGCGAAGGTGAGCGGGAGATCCTCGGCGGCCAGCTTCCGGATGGCCGGGACGAGCCCGACGGTGCTGACGGTGATGTGGCGGGCCGACATCCCGAGCCCCTCCGGCGCCGGCGCGACCATGCGGCGCACGGCGGTCATGAGCCGCGCGTAGTTGGCCAGCGGCTCCCCCATGCCCATGAAGACGATGTTCGTGACCCGCGGGGCGTCGTGGCCGCCGTCGGTGCGGAGGCCGCCGAGCTCGCCCTCGGCGATGGCGCGGTTCGCGGCGACGACCTGATCGACGATCTCGGCCGCGGACAGGTTGCGGGTGAGGCCCGCCTGCCCGGTCGCGCAGAACGGGCAGTTCATGCCGCAGCCGGCCTGGCTGCTCACGCACAGCGTCACCCGACCCGGGTAACGCATGAGCACCGACTCGACGAGGGCGCCGTCGAACAGCTTCCAGAGGAACTTGATCGTCTCGCCGCCGTCCGTCCGGAGGCGGCGGACCTCGGTGAGGAGCGGCGGGAGCATCGCGGCCACGAGCTCCTCGCGGCCCTCCGCGGGCAGGTCGGTCATCTGCGCCGGATCCACGGTGGAGCGGGCGAAGTAGTGGTTCGAGATCTGCGTCGCGCGGAACGCCGGCACCCCGAGCTCCTGCGCGCGCGCCTTGCGGGCGGCGAGGTCGAGATCCGCGAGGTGGATCTCCGGCCGCTTCCGGCGGGGCGAGGCGAACTGCAGGAGCGGGCGGCCGTCCGCGTCGCGCGCCTGCGTCCAGCCCTCGGTCGCCGGGCGCACCTGGGATCCGGCGGCGCGCGAGCCCGTCGACCGCACGGGGGTCGATGCGGGGAGTTCGCGCTCGGTCACCCGCCCATTCTGCCGTGCCGCCCCGGATGCCGCGGGCTCCACCCCTGGCGGCGGGCCTTGGCGTTCGACACCGCCCGGCCTGCGGGCGACGGCTCGTCGTCGACGATCTGGTAGATGCCGTCGGGCCAGTCGAGCGCGGCCACGGTCGCGCTCACGACGTCGTCGAGGTGCACCCAGCAGCCGATCCCGGGGATGTCGGCGGCCGCCCGGGCGTCGGGGTACCAGGTGGTCGGGCCCCACAGCATCCCGTAGCGGAGGATCGTCGCGTGCGGCAGCCGGCGGACGACGCGCTCCATGTCGTCCACGGCGGAGCCGGGCTCGAGCGGCTCATCCTCCGACGCCGGACCCTCGCCCGGCGGGACGGCCCAGGCGATGCTCTGGACGAGCATGCGCTCGACGCCCGCCGCCTGCGCCGCGGCCACCACGTGCGCGGTGCCCTCCCGCCGGAGCCGGGCATTCGCATCGCGATCGCCGCCGGCGAGGTCGGTCAGCTCGTGGAGGATGAGCTCGGGCGCCGCGGCGACGACGGCGGTCGCGACGGAGTCCGCGTCGAGCGCGTCCATCGTCACGGGTGTCGCACCGAGCTCTCGCAACAGGTCGCGCCGATCCGGGCGTCGCGTGGTCGCGACGACCTCGTGCCCGCTCGCCACCAGCGCGGGCACGAGGGGACGGCCGATGACGCCCGCCCCGCCGGCGAGCAGGATGCGGGTCATCGGGTGCGCTCGGCGAGCCAGGTCTCGAAGGTCTGCGCGCCGTGACGGGCGCCGGGGCCCGGCAGCAGGGATCCGTCGCGCATCGAGCGACCCCACGCGCCCGGGAAGGGGACGCCGAGGACGGGCGTGCGCCGCCCCGTCGCGCGGACGAACATTCGCACGAGCTCGGGCATCGCCCGCTCCTCCGGGCCCGCGAGCTCGCGATCGATCCCGCGTGGCGCGCCGGCGGCGATGTCAGCCAGGACCGCGCCGACCTCCGCCGCGGCGACGGGCTGCGATCGCATGGCGGGGCAGGCGACGATGGGCCCGATCTTCGCCCGGGTGGCCATCTGCTCCGCGAACTCGTGGAACTGCGCCGCGCGGAGGATCGTCCAGGGCACGTCGCCGGCCTGCACCAGCTCCTCCTGCCGCGCCTTGCCGGCGTAGTAGCCGAAGGGCGCGGCCGGCACGCCGATGATCGACAGGGCCACGTGGTGGCCGACGCCGAGCTCCCGCTCGGCGCGCAGCAGATTCGTCGTCGCGGCCTCGAAGAAGGCGACGGAGGCCGACGCCGAGGTGGTGGTGGTCGACGACACGTCGACGACCGCGTCCGTCCCGGCGAGCGCCTCGCGCAGGCCCGAACCGGCCACGAGGTCCACCCCCGCCGACCGGGCGAGCATGACCGCCTCGTGCCCGGCCGCCCGGAGCGCCGCGACCGTCGGCGCGCCGACGGCTCCCGTCCCGCCGGCCACCGCGATCCTCATCGGATCGCTCCCGTCGACGCGGCCGTCAGGGTGACACCGGGCTCGGCCCGGCGGAAGGATGTGCTCATAGCCTTCCGACGACGCAGCTCCCCGGGATGTGAGGTCATGGTCGACGAGACGATCGATGCGGCGGTCATCGGCGAGCGCCGGCAGCTCGTGTCGCTGTGCTTCCGGATGCTCGGCACGGTCGCCGAGGCCGAGGACGCCGTGCAGGAGACCTACGCGCGCTGGTACCGGCTCGACCCCGCGGAGCGCGCGGCGATCGCGAACCCCGCGGCGTGGCTCACGCGGGTCGCGAGCCGGGTCTGCCTCGACGCGCTCGGCTCCGCGCGGGCGCGGCGCGAGCGCTACGTCGGCCCCTGGCTGCCGGAGCCGGTGCCGAACGGAGCGCTCCCCGGTCCGCTCGCCGGGCACGGCGGCGCGGACCCCCTCGACCGCGTCACCCTCGACGACTCGGTGAGCACGGCGCTCCTCCTCGTGCTCGAGACGATGACGCCCGCCGAGCGCGTCGCCTTCGTGCTGCACGACGTGTTCGCCGTGCCGTTCGACGAGATCGCGGAGACGGTGGGGCGCACCCCCGCCGCCTGCCGGCAGCTCGCCGCATCCGCCCGCCGGCGCATCGCGGCGAGCCGGACGCGACGCGCGACGCGCGAGGAGCACGACCGCACCGTCGCCGCCTTCGCCGCGGCCGCGCAGCGCGGCGACCTCGCGGGGCTCGTCGCGGTGCTGGACCCGGATGCGGTGCTGCGCTCGGACGGCGGCGGCATCCGGAGCGCGGCGCGGCGGCCGGTGGTGGGCGCGGACCGCGTGGCGCGCTTCCTGCTCGGCGTCGCGGCCAAGAACGAGGGCTTCGAGACGACCGTCGCCGAGACCCCGGACGGCCTGGGATTCGTCGTCTGGGACGGCGGACGCGTCGACAGCGTGCTCACGGTCGAAGTGGTCGAGGGGCGCATCGTCGAGCTCCGCATGATGCGGAATCCGGAGAAGCTCACCCTCTGGGGCTAGGCCAGGGGCGGGCGGAGGGACGTCGCGAGAGAGACCGGACGTCCCTCCCGCGGTCGGCGACCCCCCGGTCGCGCCCCGCGGAGCCGGGGCCCTTTCGGGCACCCCCTGATACCGGCTCTCATACCGGAATACTCCGGAAGGCCGCGGGGGGCAAGAGCGGGGGACAGAAGCTGTGACATTCCTCAGAATCTGACCTACCGACGGCCGACCGTGCCCATCGTCCCGGCGAGCATCCGGAGCACCACCGGACGGAGCGCGAACCAGGCCGCGACGCACAGCGCGATGAAGGCGGCGAAGACGATGAATCCGATCCACGACTCGTCGTCGCGGCCCGCGTACATGTGGTTGAGATTCCGCAGCGCCCCGGTGGCCAGCACGAGGAAGACGTGCACCACGATGAACGCCGCGAACAGCACCGCGAGCGGGAAGTGCACGCGCCGCGCGACCGGGAGCGGATAGACCCTGTCGAAGCGCCGCCACCATGCGGCGAGCCCGGGCGTCATCCGCAGACCCGTCAGCACCGCGAGCGGCGCCATGAGGAACACGACCGCGAAGTACGACAGGAGCTGGAGCGCGTTGTAGCCGACCCAGCCGTCCTCCGTCGGCCAGTTCAGCGACGCGTACTGCAGGGCGGCGGACAGTGCGTTGGGCACGACGTCCCAGCTCGTGGGCACGATCCGCACCCACTGGCCCGTCGAGAAGATCAGCACGTAGAACACCAGCCCGTTGAGCACCCACAGCGCGTCGAGGGTGAGGTGGAACCAGAGCTGCAGCCCGATCCGGATCGGCTGCCCCTTCGTGCGGAGAGGCCCGGTGTTCCGGCGCGTGAAGAACGCGTCGGGGCGGCGCGTGGTGCGCACGAGCCACCCGGTGCGCAGGATGAACAGCATCAGGAAGGCGCTCAGCCCGTGCTGCCACTGCAGCCAGGCGGGGAGGCCGATGGGTGCCCAGGACGGCAGCGCGGAGTGGCCGGGATACGTCGTGAGGAACGCGCGCACGCCGTCGAGGGAGCGCAGCCACTGCGCCCCGAAGACCACGATCGCGGCGACGACGACCACCACCGGGATGATCCAGGCGAGGCGGATCCAGCGCCGGCGCGGGGCGGCGTTCTGCGTCGCGCTCACCGGTGGCCGAACTCGGGGCGGCGCTTCTCGACGAAGGCGGTCATGCCCTCCGTCTGGTCGTCGAGGGCGAACATCGAGGCGAAGCTGCGGCGCTCGAAGCGGAGGCCCTCGGCGAGCGGCGTCTCGAGCGCGACGTTGACGGCCTCCTTCGCGGCGTAGACCACGGGGAGCGACATCCCGGCGATCGTGGCGGCCATCGCCTGCGCGGTGGGCAGCAGCTCGTCGGCGGGGACGACGCGGGCGACGAGACCGGAGCGCTCGGCCTCCGCGGCGTCCATGCGGCGGCCGGTGAGGATGAGGTCCATCGCCTTCGCCTTGCCGACGGCGCGGGTGAGGCGCTGGGTGCCGCCGAGGCCGGGGATGACGCCGAGGGTGATCTCCGGCTGGCCGAACTGCGCGTTCTCGGCCGCGACGATGAGGTCGCAGGCCATCGCGAGCTCGCAGCCGCCGCCGAGCGCGAAGCCGGCGACCGCGGCGATGAGCGGGGTCCGGATCGCGGGGATGCGGCTGAGGGCCGCGAACGGCTCGCGGACGGCGAGGTCGGCGTACCCGAGCTGCGCCATCTCCTTGATGTCGGCGCCGGCGGCGAACGCGCGGTCGGAGCCCGTGAGGACGATCGCTCCGACGCCCGTGTCGGCATCCAGCTCCTCGAGCGCGTCGAGCAGCTCGGTCACGAGCATCGTGTTGAGCGCGTTGAGGGCGTCGGGGCGGTTCAGGGTGACGGTGGCGACGCGGCCGTCGCGCTCGACCCTGAGGGTCTCGTAGGTCATCGGGGGCCTCCTGCGTTGGTCAGCGTAGCGGGGCGGGAGGGAGCGGGAGCTCGGGGTCGACTGGCGCGAACGCCGCGTCGACGACGGCCGGGTCGACGTCGGCCAGGGCGGCCGGGCGCCAGCGCGGGGCACTGTCCTTGTCCACCAGCTGGGCGCGGATGCCCTCGACGAAGTCCGGGAGCGCGACGACGCGCGTGGAGACGCGGTACTCGCGCCGCAGCGCCTCCTCGAGCGTCGATTCGGCGGCCGCCGCGCGCAGGGAGCGCAGCGTGATCGCGAGGGCGGTCGGGGAGCGCGTCGCGAGGGTCGCGGCCGCGGCGCGGGCCGGCTCCTCCCCCGCGGTGAGCCGGTCGAGGATCGCGGACAGGTCGTCGCCCGCGTAGGCCGCGTCGATCCAGGCGCGCTCGGCGAGAAGGGGAGCCGGCGGCGCGGACTCCGCGACCGACGCGATCGCGACATCCGCGTCCTCGGTCTCGAGCGCGACGGCGAGGGCCTCGAACCGGTCGGACGGCACGAAGGCGTCGGCGAACCCGAGGGCGATCGCGTCGACGCCGGTGACGTGGTCGCCGGTCAGGCCGAGGTGCGTGCCGAGTTCGCCCGGGGCATGCGCGAGGAGCCGGGTGCCGCCGACGTCCGGCACGAAGCCGATCCCCGTCTCCGGCATGCCGAGACGGGTGCGCTCGGTGACGACCCGGTGCGAGCCGTGCGCCGAGATCCCGACGCCGCCGCCGAGCACGATCCCGTCCATGAGGGCGACGTAGGGCTTCGGGAACCGGGCGATCGCGGCGTTCATCCGGTACTCGTCGCGCCAGAACCGGGCCGGGAGCTCACGGTCGCCGGCCTGCGCCGCCCGTGCGATGCCGACGACGTCGCCGCCCGCGCAGAGCCCGCGCTCCCCTGCCCCGCGGACGAGCACGGTCGCCACCGCGTCGTCGTCGGCCCACGCCGCGAGGGCGTCGCTCACGATGCCGACCATCCCGGTGTCGAGGGCGTTAAGGGCGCGCGGCCGGTTCAGGGTGAGGATCCCGAGGCGGCCGCGGCGCTCGACGAGCACGGGGGCGGGTCCCGGCTCGGCGGGCGCGCTCACCGCGCGGCGTCCAGCACCCCGCGGCCGACGATCATCGCCATGATCTCGTTCGTGCCCTCGAGGATCTGGTGCACCCGCAGGTCGCGCACGGTGCGCTCCAGCCCGTAGTCGGCGAGGTACCCGTAGCCGCCGTGCAGCTGCAGGGCCTGGTTCGCGACGTCGAAGGCGGAGTCGGTGGTGAACCGCTTCGCCATGGCGCACTGCGCGGGTGCGTCCTTCGCGCCCGCGTCGAGCGCGCGCGCCGCGTCGTGCAGGAGCGCGCGGGAGGCGGCGAGCTTGACCCGCATGTCGGCGATCTGGAACACGACGGTGTCGATGGCCGCGAGCGGGGCGCCGAACGCCTCCCGCTCCTGCACGTAGCGCACCGCGCGGTCGAACGCCCACTCGGCGCCGCCGAGCGCGCACGCGGCGATGTTGAGGCGGCCGCCGTTCAGCGCACGCATCGCCATGCGGAATCCGGTCCCCTCCTCGCCGAGGAGGTTGCCCGCGGGCACGCGGACGCCGTCGAGGATCACCTGCCGCGTCGGCTGGGCGCGCCAGCCCATCTTCTTCTCACGCGGGCCGAAGGAGAGGCCGGGCGTCTCGGCCGGGACCACGAACGCGCTGATGCCGCGGGCGCCCGGGCCCCCGGTGCGGGCCATGACGATGTAGACCGCCGCCATCCCCGCGCCGGTGATGAACTGCTTCGTGCCGTTCAGCACCCACTCGTCGCCGTCGCGGACGGCGGTCGTCGCGAGCGCCGCCGCGTCGCTGCCGGCGCCCGGTTCGGTGAGGGCGTACGCGGCGTACTCGCGCATGGGTGCCAGCCGCTCGACCCAGGCGCGGCGCAGCTCGTCGGAGCCATAGGCGTCGATCATCCAGACCACCATGTTGTGGACCGTGATGAACGCCGCGACCGGCACGTCGCCGCGCGCGAGCTCCTCGAAGATCAGGACGCCGTCGTGCCGGCTGAGGCCGGATCCGCCGTGCTCCTCACGGGCGTAGATGCCGCCGAGCCCGAGCTCGCCCGCCTGCTCCAGGAGCTCCATCGGGAGGGTCTCGTCGGCGTCGCGCTGCGCCGCGCCCGGCGCGAGCACCCGCTCGGCGAACTCGTGGACGGTCTCGACGAGCGCCTGCTGCTCCTCGGTCAGTCCGACGTTCACTGCGCGCGCTTCTCGAGCAGCTCGATCACCTGCGGCACCACCGTGAAGAGATCGCCGACGATGCCGAAGTCGGCGATGTCGAAGATCGGCGCGTCCCCGTCCTTGTTGATCGCGACGATCCGCTTGGCGGTCTGCATGCCGGCGCGGTGCTGGATCGCGCCCGAGATGCCGAGGGCGACGTAGAGCTGCGGCGACACGGTCACCCCGGTCTGCCCGACCTGGTGGGTCTGCGGGATGTAGCCCGCATCGACCGCGGCGCGCGACGCGCCGACGGCCGCGCCGAGCGCATCCGCGAGCCGCTCGACGAGCGCGAAGTCGGCCTCGGAGCCGACGCCGCGGCCGCCGGAGACGACGCGCGCGGCGCCCTTCAGCTCGGGGCGTCCTCCCGCGGCGGGGGCGGCGGTGCGGCTCTCGACGATCGCGGCTCCGACCGGCGCCGGGTCGAGCGCGATGGTCGAGACCGTCGCGGTGCGCGGCGTCGCGGGCTCGGTCACGCCGGCCCGCAGGGTCACGATGGGAAGACCGCCGTCGACGGCGGAGTCGACGGTGTAGGCCCCGCCGAACACCGAGCCCGTGGCGACGGGACGGTCGCCCTCGGCGCGGACCTCGACCGCGTCCCAGGTGCCGGCACCGCCGACGCGGACGGCCAGGCGGGCGGCGACGTCGCGGCCGTCGAGGGAGTTCGCGAGCAGGACCGCGTGGGGCGCGTGGCTCGCGACGACCCGGGCGAGCGCGTCGGTCTGCGGCAGCACGGGCACGCGGTCGGCGTCCGGGCTCGTCGCGACGACGGCCTCCGCCGCGCCGAGGGCGCCCAGCTCCGCGGCGAGGGTGTCGGGGTTGGCACCCTCGGGCGTCACGACGACGGCGATCGGGTCGCCGACGCCGGCGGCGGTGGCGAGCAGCGCCGGGGCGGAGGGCGCGAGCGCGCCGCCGGGCAGGGTCTCGATGAGAACGGCGATCTTCATGGACGTCCTCTCAGACCAGTCGCTCGGCGACGAGGTAGTCGACCAGCTGCTGCGCCGCGGTGCCGTCGTCGACGACGATCGTGCCCGCCTCGCGTGCCGGGCGCTCGCGCGTCTCCAGCACGACCGATCGGGCGGCGGAGGCGACGCCGAGGTCGGCGAGTGCGAGCCGCTGCACGGGCTTCTTGCGCGCCGCCATGATGCTCTTGAAGTTGGGGAACCGCGCCTCCGGCACGCGCTCTGTGACGCTCACGAGGGCGGGCAGCGGGGCGCGGAGCGTCTCCTGGCCCGCGTCGGTGGTGCGGCTGCCGCCCACCGCGTCCGCGCCGATCTCGACCGTGTCGAGCGAGCTGAGGGCGGGGATGCCGAGGTGCTCGGCGATCATCGCGGGCACCACGCCGCCGCGGCCGTCGGTCGAGACGTTGCCGGCGATCACGAGGTCGTAGGAGCCGGCGCGCAGCGCCCCGGCGAGGGCGGCGGCGGTGAGCCCCGCATCCGCACCCGCGAGGCCGTCGTCGACGACGTGCACCGCCGAGTCCGCGCCGGTCGACAGCGCCTTCTTGACGGCGTCGGCGGCCTGCGCCGGCCCCATGACGACGGCCACCACCTCGGTCGCCTTGTCGCCGTCGCGGTGGGCGAGCGCCACCTCGAGGGCGCGCTCGTCGATCTCGTCGATGACCTGCTCCCCGTCGGTGCGGTCCACCCGGCCGGTCGCCGGGTCCAGTCGCCGGTCGCCCCAGGTGTCGGGGACCTGCTTGATGAGCACTGCGATCCTCATGGCGTGGTCGCCATTCCTCTCTCTTCTCTCGTGGAGATCCGGTCAGGCCAGGCGCTCGACGATGGTGGCGTTCGCCATCCCGCCGCCCTCGCACATGGTCTGCAGTCCGTAGCGGCCCCCGCGCTCCTCGAGCACGTCGATGAGGGAGCCGAGCAGCTTCGTGCCCGAGGCACCGAGCGGGTGCCCGTTCGCGATCGCGCCGCCGTGCCGGTTGACGCGGTCGAGATCGGCGCCCGTCTCGCGGAGCCAGGCGAGCACGACCGAGGCGAAGGCCTCGTTGACCTCGATCGCGTCGAGATCGTCGAGCGTCAGGCCGGCCCGGTCGAGCACCCTGCGGGTCGCCGGGATCACGCCGGTCAGCATGAGGATCGGGTCGTCGCCGACGACGGCGAAGGCCCGCACCACGGCCCGCGGCCGCAGTCCGAGGCGCTCGGCGAGGCTCCGCTCCATGACGAGCGCCGCGGACGCGCCGTCGGAGATCTGGGACGCGTTGCCCGCGGTCACGAGCCCGTCCTCGCGGAACGCGGGCTTCAGCCCCGCGAGCGTCTCGACCGAGCTGCCGGGGCGGATGCCCTCGTCGCGGGTGGCGAGCTCGTCCTCGCGGCCCGCCCCCCGGTCCACCGGCGTCGGCAGGATGCCGCCCGGCGTCGCGGCATCGGCGAGCGCGTGCGAGCGGGCGGCGTAGGCATCGAGGTCCTCTCGGGTCAGCCCCCAGCGCTCCGCGATGAGCTCGGCCGAGACGCCCTGCGGCACGAGGCCGCCGACGGGCGCGAATCGCGCGGTCAGGTCGACGCCGTACGGATCCGCACCCTGGACGGCGGAGAACATGGGCACCCGCGACATCGACTCGACGCCCGCCGCGATCGCGACGTCGTAGGCGCCCGCGATGATCCCCTGCGCCGCGAAGTGGAGCGCCTGCTGCGACGACCCGCACTGGCGGTCGACGGTCGCCGCCGGCACGGCGACGGGGAGACCGGCGGCGAGCACCGCGTTCCGCGCGACGTTCATCGACTGCTCTCCCGACTGCGTCACGCAGCCGACGAGCACGTCGTCGATCGTCGCCGGGTCGAGGCCGGTCCGGGCGATGAGGCCTCTCAGGGTGTGCGCCAGCAGGTCGACGGGGTGCCAGCCGGACAGCATCCCGCCCGGCTTGCCCTTGCCGATCGGGGTGCGGACGACGTCGACGATGACGGCTTCTCGCATGGACCCATCCTCACCCGAACCCCCCGTGCGGGTCGAGTGGCGGCCGCGGGCCGCGTATCGAGACCGGGGCGCGGGGGTGGAGGGGTCTCGATACGCCGCTTCGCGGCTACTCGACCCGCTCGCGGCTACTCGACCGGCTCGGGGACGACGCGCGACACGCGCACCGTGACGCGGGCGCCCGGCGGCAGCGCGGCGGCGGCCGCCGTCGCGGCGGCGCGGGCCACGGACCCGGCCGGGCCGCCGGCGGCGCCGATCGAGACGGTCGCCTCGTACGAGTCGAGGCGGCGCGCGACCGACGAGAGCGGGGCCGCCTCGGCCAACGATGCGCCGACCGCAGCGCGCACGCCGGCCGCGAACAGCCGCTCGACGCCCGGCGTCGCGGCGACCGCCGCGTCCACGGCACGGGCCAGCTCGGTCAGGGCCTCGGTCATGACGACCTCCTCTCCAGGACGTCCTCGATCTCCACGTCGACGACGGCATCGGTCAGCGGGGTGTCGCGGTCGAGCGCCGCGACGACCGCCGCGCGCACCTCCTCGGCGATGCCGTGGAGCGGGCGATCCGGCGTGACGCTGATCGCGATCCGCACGTGCGGTGACTCCTCGTCCCAGCCGATCCGGCACCGGCCGACGATGACGCCGTCCACCTCGTCACCCGCGCGGCGGACGACCTCGCGCACGGCGCCCTCGGTCATCACGAAGCGGCGCTCGGGGGTGGAGTCGGAGAACGGGAGGTCGCGGCCGGCGCGCAGCTCGCGGCCGAGTCCCCCGATCAGACGGTCGAGCCATCCGGCGTCGATCGGCTCGGCGCTCTGCTCCACCATGCGGCGGGACAGGGCCCCGAGTCGTTCGATCTCGGCGAGGACGGCCTGGCATTCGGCGTCGTCCTCGATGGCGGCGATGCGCGGGGTGCGCCCGCGATCGAGATAGGCGGAGAGGTCGTCGAGCGTGTAGCCCGAGCCTCCGATGGTGTTCGGGGTGTTCGTCGGGCTCACCTCCATTCCTTCATCGCATCGAGCAGGGATCGGCGGGCCCGCGCGATCCGGCCGCGCACGGTGGCGACGGGCAGATCCAGCTGGTCCGCGATCTCCTCATAGCTTCGCCCGCCGATCTCGCGCAGCACCCAGGCCGTGCGCAGATCCTCGGGCAGGGCGTCGAGCGCCGCGCGGACGGCGTCGATCTGGGAGGACGTCACGGCGGAGTCCTCGGGATCGGGGCGCGACGACGGCACTGCCTCGTCGAGCTCCGCGTCGTCCGGGCGGCGGCGGCGGAGACGGTCGGTGGCCTTCCGGGAGACGATCGCGACGACCCACGAGCGGAACCGCGCCGGGTCCTTCAGCTCGGGCAGCGCGTGCCAGGCCGCGATGAGCGCCTCCTGGACGCAGTCGTCGGCGTCCGCTCGCGCGGAGCCGAGCAGACGGATCGCGTACGCCCGGAGGAAGGGGCCGTGCCGTCGGACGAGCGCCGCGAAGGCGTCGGTGTCGCCGTCCGCCGAGCGCTGGGCGAGGATCGCGTCGCCCGCGTCCTGCAGGTCCGCCATCTCCGCCTCCTCTCGTCGGGTCGGTCACCGTGCTCCGCTCAGGTTCATGACGCCCTTCTAAGAAGATCTGCGTCTTGACAAGGGCGTTCCCGGATGGCAAGGAGCGGCGAGCCGGCATGATGCCGGACCCGCCGCTCCGGGCCGGTCACTTGTCGCCGGACAGCGCGTCCTTGACGTCGGACGCCGCGCCCTTGACGGACGCCTTGGCCTGGTCGGCCTTGCCCTCGGCCTCGAGCTTCTCGTTGCCGGTGGCCTTGCCGGCCGCCTCCTTCGCCTTGCCGGCGAGGTCCTCGGCCTTGTTCTTGATGTCGTCGGAGAGAGCCATGATGCGTTTCCTTTCTGTTGTTGCGGTGTGGTGTTGCAGAGTCCCGCCGGGATCAGCGGGCGATCCGGGTCCCGGACGCGCGAGCGACCAGGCCGGAGGTCAGGTGGACGACGAGCGGGGGGCGCGCGCCGAGCCGCTCGGCCGCCGTCGCCGCGGCACGGTCGACGTCGGCGAGGAGCGGCGGCAGATCCGCCGAGCGGCGGACGGCGATCCGGGCGTACACGACGGGCCGGCGCTGGCGGTAGGCCTGGGCGTGGACGCCGAGCACGGCGGGGCGGTCGGCGAGCGCGTCGCGCAGCAGGCCGGCGACGACCCTGTCGTCCACGGCCAGGTCGCCCTGGCCCACCACGTCGCGGATGCGTCCGCGGCCACGGGTGACGATCCAGAGGATCGCCAGCACCACGAGCACGACGGCGGCGGCCACGATCGCGACCAGGCCGACGGTCGATCCGACCACAGCACCGAGCGCCGCGGCGGTGACCGGCCGTGCCCCGGAGGGCAGCAGGGGCAGCGCCGCGATGCCGGCGACCGCGAGGAGGGCCAGCCCGATCAGCACCAGCACGAGCCGGTTCCACAGGCGGTGGGTGCGGGTCATCGCAGTCTCCCTTCGGTCGAGACCTCGACGCGGGGCCGCAGCGCGGGGCGCGCCTGGGCGGTGTCGAGGACCTCCGTCACGCGACGGAGCGGCTCGTCGGCCGTGAGCGGGAATCCGCTCGACGGCTGCACGCGGACGCGGGCGACGCGACGGCCGAGGACCGTGCGCACCTGATCGCGCGGGATGGAGGCCCCGCTCGCCGCCGCACGCGACAGCGACGAGGCCAGGACGTCGTCGTCGATCACCACGAGGAGGTCTTCGCGCTGGACGACGCGACGGGGCCGGCGGCCCGGGATCACGGCGACCAGGATCGCCGCGATCCCGAGCACTGCCGCCACCGCACCCGCGAGGACGGCCCAGGGGGAGCCGGAGGCGAGCGCGGCGACGATCCGATCCGGCCGCGCGACGAGCGCGGGCCGGTCGAGCAGTCGGAGGGCGGCCTCGATCGCGATCGCGACCGCGGCCAGGGCGACCAGCACCAGGGCGACCGAGGCGGCCACGGAGCGCGACCGGTGGGTCAGGCGCCGGCCGAGCCGGCGGTACAGGCGGGTGTCGCTCATGCTGCTCGACTCCTCTCATCCTCGATGTCGGTGATGCGGACGCTCACGCGTCCGAGGGCGGCGCCGGCGAGCTCCGGCACCTCCCGGGTGATCCGATCGCGCACCGCGTCCGCGGCGGCGATGACGGTGCGGGCCGTCCCGTTCCGGGTGGCGGCCGTCACCTCGACGCGCCAGCGGGCGCGGTCGTCGGTGATCCGGACGTCGACCCGGCGGGCGGGGACCCCGAGGTCGGCCGCGACCAGGGCCGCGATCAGGCGGCGTGCCGCCGTCCGGGTGACGACGGTCACGCCGGGCGCGCCGACGGGGCCGGCGTCGGGGGTCATCCTGCGCGCCTCCCGCGTCCCGCCTCGAGCATCGCGCGGATGTCGAGCCGGCCCGTCACCGCGGCGCCGACGACGCCGCCGACGGCCACGAACAGCGCCATGAGCAGGAAGCCCCAGAACCCGAAGGCGAGGGCCGCGAAGGCGAGCACCGCGCCCGCCCCCGCGCCCAGGGCGATCCCGGTCACTGGACCCGCGGCTCCTCGGCCGCGTCGTCGTCCTCACCCGGGATGTACACGTCGCCGACGGTGACGTTGATCTCGGCGACCTTCATGCCGATCAGGCTCGTGACGGCCTGGGCGACGGACGCACGGACCTCGTCGGCCACGGCCTGCAGCTTCTGCGGGTAGTCGACGACGATGGTCACGTCGACGGCGACCTCGGTCTCCCCGACCTCGACCTTGACGCCCTGCGTCAGGTCGCGGGTGCCGATGGCCTCGCGGATGTTGCCGATCACGCGGGCGGCGCCGCCGCCGAGGGCGTGGACGCCCGACACCTCGCGCGCGGCGATGCCGGCGATCTTGGCGACGACGGGGTCGACGATGGTGGTCTTGCCGGCGGCGCTCGTGGCGACGGCGGGGGTGCTGACGGTGGGCTGGGCCATGGTGTGGTCTCCTCTCGATCACAGCAGCTCGGATGGCTGCAACGATGTGTTCGATACGGAGACGCACGGCAGTGGCCATTCGTCACGCGCGGTTCGCTGTGAGAGTGCTGAACGCCGAAGCGGGTCGAGCAGGGCGCGTCGCGCCCTGCTCGACCCGCTTGCGCCCTACTTGCCGCCCTCCTTGAGGGTCACGGTGAGCGGGGTGAAGCTCTTGCCCATCACGTCGACGTTCTCCTTCTTGAGCTCCGCGAGCGCCTGGTCGACGTACTCGTTCGAGTAGGCGGTCTTCGGCGGGTCCTTCGTGATGATCGTCGAGCCGGTGTCGTCCTTCGTGTGCAGCGCGATGTCGACGGTGCGCTTCCACGCCGAGCTGTCGACCACGCCGATCCCGTTCGTCGACGGCCAGATGAGCTTGTTCACCTCGTTCGTCTGCCAGAGCTGGTGGCTGGCGCCGAGCTTCGAGCCGACCTTGACCACGAGGTCCGCCGCGTCCTGCGGGTGGTCGCGCGCGTAGATCCAGCCCTCGATGGAGGCCTTGATGAACTTGACCGTCGTCGCCCGGTACGCCTTGTCGCTCGAGAGCTTGTCGGCGTTGGCCCAGATCGCGTCCTGGAGCATCGCGGTGCCGGCGGTGTTCCAGTCGATGACGTTGAGGTCGCTCGGCTGGTACAGCTTCCCGGTCTTGGGGTTCACCGTCTCGAGCACCTGCGCGTACTCGTTGTAGGTCATCGCCTGCGCCGCGTCGATGTCACCCGAGAGGAAGCCGTTCATGTCGAACGCCTGCTGCACGAGCGAGATCTGCTTCGTGGTGTCGATGCCCGCCTTCTGCATGCCGGCGAACAGCTCCCACTGGTTGCCGTAGCCCCAGCTGCCCACCTTCTTGCCCTTGAGGTCGGCGGGGCTCGTGATGTCCTCGTCCGTGAACGAGATCTGGGTGGTGCCGGACCGCTCGAAGATCTGGGCGACGTCGGTCACGTTGGTGCCCTGCTCGATCGAGCCGAGCACCTTGGGCACCCACGAGATCGCGTAGTCGGCGTCACCGGAGGCGAGCACGTCGATCGGCACGGTGTCGGTGCCGGCCTCCTTGATCGTGACGTCGAGGCCCTCCTTCTTGTAGAACCCCTGCGCGACCGCGGCGTAGTAGCCGGCGAACTGCGCCTGGGCCACCCACTGCAGCTGCAGCGTGACCTTCGTGAGGCCGCCGGAGCTCGAGCCGCCGGAATACGATGTGCCGCCGCTGCTGCTGCAGCCGCTGAGCGCGAGCGCGGCCGAGGCGGCGATCGCCGCGACGCCGAGCGCGATGCGCGTCCTGTGCTTCATGTGGTGCTTCCTCCTGACTGTGGTGCGCGGGATGGAGCGGATCCCCGTCGGGCGGGGACGTGCGGGTCACCGGTGCCGGGTCGCGACGACCTCGAGCGCGAGGGTGACGAGGTAGAAGACGAGCCCGGTGAGGATCGCGCCGAGCACGAACGCCCAGGCGAGCGGGAAGTTGCTCGACGACACCGCGGAGGTGATCGACTTGCCGAGCCCGGTGAACGGGCCGCCGAAGTACTCGGCGACGAGTGCCGAGATCACCGCCAGCGACGAGGCGATCCGCAGGCCGGTGAAGAAGTACGGGATCGCGCCCGGGAGCGTCACGGCGCGCGTCGCCTGCCAGCTGGTCGCGGCGTACGCGCGCATGAGGTCGCGGTGGATCGGGAGCACCGTGCGCAGCCCGCGGAGCGTCGTCACGTACACCGGCACGAACACCGCGATCGCCGCGATCAGCACGCGCGCGGTCTGCACGCTCGCGCCGAACATCGTGTACAGCACCGGGGCCAGCGCGACGATCGGCACGACCGAGAGGGCCGTGACGATCCAGGTGCTCAGCTCGTCGAGCACGCGCACCGCCGCGGCGAGCACCGCGCCCACGACGGCGACCACCGTGCCGATCGCGAGCCCCACGAGGGCGTTGAGGGCGGTGATGACGGCCGCCTGCAGGATGAACGGCGACCGCAGCCCGAACTGCTGGCCGATCGCGACCGGGCCGGGCAGCACGAACGGCTGGATGCGCAACCCGAGGACGAGCAGCTGCCAGAGCGCCAGCACGAGCAGACCGAAGACGATCGGCGCGATCGCCGTGCGGGCCCGTGCCGCGGACCTCATCGGTTCTCCACGCCCCGGGCGCCCCCGACGGGCGCGCCGTGCAGCGCCTCGCGCACGGCCGAGACGCGCTCGAAGAAGTGCTCGTCCTCGCGGAGCTCCTCCGTGCGGTCGCCGAGTCCGATGTCGACGACCTCGACGATGCGACCCGGCCGCGGCGACATGACGACGACGCGGTCGGAGAGGTACACCGCCTCGGGGATCGAATGGGTGACGAAGACGACGGCGGCGCCGGTCTCGGCGCGGAGACGGGCGAGCTCCGTCTGCATCCGCTCGCGGGTCATCTCGTCCAGCGCCCCGAAGGGCTCGTCCATGAGCAGCAGCCGCGGCTTCTCGGCCAGGGCGCGGGCGATCGCGACCCGCTGCTGCATGCCGCCGGAGAGCTGGTCGGGTCGCCGGTCGGCGAACTCGTCGAGGCCGATGAGGGCGATGAGCTCGTCGCTGCGGGCGCGGCGCGCGGACCGGCCGACGCCGTGCAGCTGGAGCGGCAGCTCGATGTTCTCGCGGACCGTGCGCCAGGGCAGCAGGCCCGCCTGCTGGAAGGCGATGCCGTAGTCCTGCGCGAGTCGCGCCGCGCGGGCCGACCGGCCGAACACCTCCAGGGAGCCGGCGCTCGGCTGGTCGAGGTCGGCGATCAGCCGCAGCAGGGTCGACTTGCCGCAGCCCGACGGGCCGATGAGCGAGACGAACTCGCCCGCGGCGACCTCGAGGTCCACCTCGGCGAGCGCCGTCACCGACGCGCCGCGACGTCCGGGGAAGACGCGGGTCAGCCCGCGGACCGCGACGGCCGGGGCGGCGACGGCTGCACCCGCGCTCATGCGGTCACCTCCGCCGGCCGGTAGCGACGCAGCACCGCGCCGATGAGCACCACGACCCCCGCCGCGACCAGCCCGACCAGCACCGCGCCGGCGATCGGCGCCCACTGCTTCGCGGGGTCGCTCGACCCGCTCGCCCCGAACTCCACGATCATGCGTCCGATCCCCCCGCTCAGCCCGATCGAGACCTCGGCGACGACCGTGCCGACCACCGCGTTCACCGCGCCGAGCCGGAGGGCGGGGATCAGGTAGGGCACGCTCGCCGGCACCCGCAGCCGCACGAACGTGCGCCCCCATCCCGCGCCGTAGGAGCGCATGAGGTCGAGGTGCGCGGCGTCCGGGGAGGAGAAGCCGCGCAGGGCGCCGATCGAGATCGGGAAGAACGCGAGGTAGGAGGCGATGACGGCGACCGACATCCAGTCCTGCCAGTGCAGCTCGCCGATCCGCACGAAGACGCCCCAGCGCCGCACGATCGGTGCGAGTGCGATGAGCGGCACCGTCTGGCTGAGCACGACCCAGGGCAGGAGCGCGGACTCCGCGGTGCGGAAGCGCTGCATGAGCGTCGCGATCGCGAATCCGACCACGAGCCCGACCAGCCAGCCGATCCCGGCGACGCCGAGCGTCATCCCGGCGGCCTGCAGCACCGCGAGCCAGAGCGGCGGCGACCCCGGCACCGCGACGACCGGCTCCAGCGCCCGCTGCAGCATCGTGCCGAGGTGCGGCATCGCGACGGCGCTCGCGCGCGGCAGGACCGTGACGCCGGCGATCACCACCCCCTGCGCCGGGGCGATCGCGAGGTACGCCTCCCACGCGGCGCCGAGCAGCACGACCCCCGCCAGGCCCAGCAGCACCGCGCGGAGTCGTCCCATCCCCGGATGTCGTCCCATGGGCAGACGCTACGGATCGCGTGTTTCGGGGGTGTCACCGCCGCGTTGCGGTCAGCGACCGCGACCGACCAGCCGCGCGACGTTGTCCGAATCACGGAGATCCGGTCGCTCGGGCCCGGATCGCGGGCGCCCGGGACCGCCGCGCGCGGCATCTCCGTGATTCGGACCATGCCGTGCCGGAGAGCCGCGTGCCGAGGGGCGAGGCCGGCGTCCGGCTAGGACTTCGCGGTCTTCGGGGCGCGGAGGGCCGGGATCACCGTCTCGCCGTACACGCGGAGGGTCTCCTCCTTGTTGTCGTGCTGGAGGTAGCCGGCGAACTGGTCGACGCCGATCGCGCGCAGCTCCTCGAGCTTCGCGATGTGCTCCTCGGCCGTGCCGAGCACGCAGAACCGGTCGACGATCTCGTCCGGCACGAAGTCGACGTGGTCGTTGCCGGCCTTGCCGTGCGAGTTGTAGTCGTAGCCGGTGCGGCCCGCGATGTAGTCGGTGAGCACCTGCGGGAAGTCGCCCTCCGTGCCGTACCGGTTGACGATGTCCGCGACGTGGTTGCCGACCATGCCGCCGAACCAGCGCGTCTGGGCGCGCATGTGGTCGCGGTCGTCGCCGATGTAGAACGGCGCGGCGACGCAGAACGTGATGGCGTCGGGATCGCGCCCCGCCGCCTCCGCCGCCTCCCGGACCCGGCCGATCATCCACTTCGCCACGTCGACGTCGGCGAGCTGCAGGATGTAGCCGTCGCCGACCTCGCCCGTGAGCTTGAGCGCCTGCGGTCCGTACGCCGCGACCCACACCTCCACCTCGGAGTCGCGCGCCCACGGGAACTGCAGCGTCGCGCCCTGGTACTCGACGGGCCGGCTGTTGGCGAGCTCGCGGATGACGTGGATCGACTCCCGCAGCTCGGCCAGCGTCACCGGCTTTCCGTTCGTGACCCGCACGGCGGAGTCGCCGCGCCCGATCCCGATGACGGTGCGGTTGCCGTACATCTCGTTGAGGGTCGCGAAGACGGAGGCCGTGACGGTCCAGTCACGCGTCGCCGGGTTGGTGACGAACGGGCCGACCCTGATGCGCTGCGTCTCGGCGAGGATCCGGCTGTAGATGACGTACGGCTCCTGCCAGAGCAGATGCGAGTCGAAGGTCCAGACGTGGCTGAACCCGTGCTGCTCCGCCAGCTTCGCGAGCGCGATCGTGCGGGAGGCAGGCGGATCGGTCTGCAGGACGGCCCCGAATTCCACGACGTCGCCTCCTAGACCAAGTACTGCGACAGGCCGCGCTTGACGTAGCGCCCGTCGCCCTTCGTGCCGACGTAGCCGGTCTCGTCGACGATGACCTTGCCGCGCGAGAGCACGGTGTCGACGTGCCCGTCGATCTCGAAGCCCTCCCACGCCGAGTAGTCCATGTTCATGTGGTGCGAGCGCCCGTCGCCCATCCCGATCGTGGTGTGCCCGCTCGGGTCGTAGACGACGATGTCGGCGTCGGCGCCCGGCTGGATCACGCCCTTGCGCCCGTACATCCCGAACATGCGCGCGGGGGTCGTCGACGTGATCTCGACGAAGCGCTCGAGCGTGAGCCGCCCCTCCACGACGCCCTGGTAGAGCAGGTCCATCCGGTGCTCCACCGAGCCGATGCCGTTCGGGATCTTCGAGAAGTCGCCGATCCCCATGTCCTTCTGCCCCTTCATGCAGAAGGGGCAGTGGTCGGTCGAGACCATCTGGATGTCGTTGGTGCGCAGCGACTGCCACATGTGGTCCTGGTGGCCCTCCTCCCGCGCGCGCAGGGGCGTCGAGCAGACCCACTTGGCCCCCTCGAAGTCGCCCCACTCCGCGCTGCGGGCGCCGAGCTGCTCCTCGAGGGAGAGGTAGAGGTACTGCGGGCAGGTCTCGCCGAACACGTTGAGGCCGTGGTCGCGGGCGGCGGCGATCTGCTGCACGGCCTGCTTCGCGCTCACGTGCACGACGTAGAGCGGGGCGCCGGTGAGGTGGGCGATCATGATCGCCCGGTGAGTGGCCTCCTCCTCGGCCTGCCAGGGGCGGGTCGTGCCGTGGAAGAACGGGGTCGTCTCGCCGCGGGCGAGCGCCTGCTGCACGAGGACGTCGATGATCGCACCGTTCTCGGCGTGCATCATCATCATCGCGCCGTTGGAGGCGCCCTTCTGGAACGCGCGGAGGATCTGCCCGTCGTCCGAGAGGAACACGCCCTTGTACGCCATGAAGAGCTTGAAGCTCGTGACGCCCTCGGCGATCAGCTCGTCCATGGCGGTGAGCGAGGAGTCCTGCACGTCGGACAGGATCTGGTGGAACCCGTAGTCGATCGCGCAGTTGCCGGCCGCCTTCTCGTGCCAGAGCGCGTACTGGTCGAGGATGTTCTGGTCCGGGTACTGGACTACGAAGTCGACGATCGTCGTCGTCCCGCCCCACGCGGCGGCGCGGGTTCCGGTCTCGAAGGTGTCGGACGCGTTGGTGCCGCCGAACGGCATCTCCATGTGGGTGTGCGCGTCGACCCCGCCCGGGATCACGTACTTGCCGGTCGCGTCGATGACGCGGTCGACGCTGCCCGAGAGCTCGTAGCCGAGCAGGTTCGAGCCGGGCCGGAGCACGCCGACGATCTGCTCGCCGTCGACGAGGACGTCGGCCTCGCCGCGGCCCGTCGCCGAGACGACCGTGCCGCCGCGGATGAGGGTCGTGGTCATCAGGGCATCACCGTCCTCGTGTAGGTCTCCGGCCGGCGGTCGCGGTAGAACTGCCAGTCGTCGCGCATCTGCTTGACCATGTCGAGGTCGAGGTCCCGCACGAGCAGCTCCTCGTGGGTGCCCGATCCGCGCTCTCCCACGAAGTTGCCGCGCGGATCGATGACCTGGCTCGTGCCGTAGAAGTCGACGGCGAGCTCCCCGTACTCGTTGTCCTCGCGGCCGACGCGGTTCGGCTGGAGCACGAAGTAGCCGTTCGCGACCGCGGCGGCCGGGCCCTCCACCTCCCACAGCCGGTTCGACAGCCCCGGCTTCGTGGCGTTGGGGTTGAACACCATGTGCGCCCCGCCGAGCCCGAGCTCGCGCCAGCCCTCGGGGAAGTGCCGGTCGTAGCAGATGTAGAGCCCGACCTTGCCGACCGAGGTGTCGAACACCGGGTAGCCGAGGTTGCCGGGGCGGAAGTAGAACTTCTCCCAGAACCGGTCGAGGTGCGGGATGTGGTGCTTGCGGTACTTGCCGAGGACCGTCCCGTCAGCGTCCACGATCACGGCCGTGTTGTAGTACACGCCCGTCATGTCCTCCTCGTAGATGGGGAGGATCGTCACCATGCCGAGCTCCTCCGCGAGCGCGGCGAAGCGCTGCACGATGGGGCCGTCGGCCGGCTCCGCGTAGTCGTAGTACTTCTTGTCCTCGGTGATCCCGAAGTAGGGACCGTAGAACAGCTCCTGGAAGCAGATGACCTCCGCGCCCTGCGCCTTCGCATCGCGCGCGAACTGCTCGTGCTTGTCGAGCATCGAGGCCTTGTCGCCGGTCCAGGTGGTCTGCGTGATGGCGGCTCTCATGGGCCGACGATAGTCCCGGGGATGTTTCCGGCGCATTGCCTCATCCGGCCGGATCCCGCGGTGCGCGGTTCGTCTGCCGTTCTGGCCGTCGCCGCGCGGCGCGTTCGACACTCCGGCGGTGACGCGGAGGCTCGGAGGGTGGACGATGGGCAGCATGACCGTGCCGTCCACCAATGCCGAGACCAAAGCGCTCGACAAGGCCCACGTCCTGCACTCCTGGTCCGCCCAGGCGTCGTTCGATCCGCTCGTCATCGCGGGCGGGCTCGGCTGCCAGGTGTGGGACTTCGAGGGCACGCGATGGCTGGACTTCTCGAGCCAGCTCGTCAACGTCAACGTCGGGTACCAGCATCCGACCGTCGTCGCGGCCATCCAGGAGCAGGCCGGCCTGCTCGCGACGATCGGGCCGGCGACCGCGAACGCGACCCGGTCGGAGGCCGCTCGACGGATCCTCGCGCACGCCCCGCACGGCTTCTCGAAGGTGTTCTTCACCAACGGCGGCGCCGACGCGAACGAGAACGCGATGCGCATGGCGCGCCTCACCACCGGCCGCGACAAGGTCGTCTCGCACTACCGCAGCTACCACGGCAACACGGGCGCCGCGATCGTCGCCACCGGCGACTGGCGCCGCGTGCCCAACGAGTTCGCGCGCGGGCACGTGCACGTCTTCGGCCCCTACCTCTACCGCTCGGAGTTCTGGGCGACGAGCGTCGAGGAGGAGGGCGCCCGCGCGCTGCACCACCTCGAGCGCGTCATCCAGGCGGAGGGGCCCGACTCGATCGCCGCGATCCTGCTCGAGACGGTGCCGGGGACGGCGGGCATCCTCGTGCCGCCGCCCGGCTACCTCGCCGGCGTGCGGGAGCTCGCCGACCGCTACGGCATCGTGCTCATCCTCGACGAGGTGATGGCCGGCTTCGGGCGCACCGGGAGCTGGCTGGCCCTCGACCAGGAGGGCGTGGTCCCCGACCTCATCACCTTCGCGAAGGGCGTCAACTCGGGCTACGTGCCGGTCGGCGGCGTCATGGTCTCCGACCGGATCGCGCACCACTTCGACGACCGCGTCTTCCCCGGCGGCCTCACCTACTCCGGCCACCCGCTCGCGGCGGCGAGCATCCTCGGCACCCTCGACGCCATGGAGTCGGAGGGGATCGTGGAGCACGCCGCCGAGATCGGCCGCGACCACCTGGGCCCGCAGCTCGCGGCGCTCGGTGAGAAACACGACCTGGTCGGCGAGGTCCGCGGCCGCGGGGTGTTCTGGGCGGTCGAGCTCGTCGCCGACCGCGCGACCCGTCAGCCGCTCGGCGCCGGGGAGATGGGGCGGCTGAAGAAGGACCTGCTGCACCGCGGGCTGCTGCCGTTCATCCAGGACAACCGCCTCCACGTCGTCCCGCCGCTCGTCGTCACCGCCGACGAGGTCGCGCGCGGCGTGCAGATCATCGACCGGGCGCTCGCCGCGCTCTGACCGCTCGCCCCACCCGCACGAAGGAACCACATGACCGACACGCTCACCGCCGTCCCGACGCTCCCGCACTGGATCGGGGGCGCGGAGACGCCCTCCTCCTCCGATCGCACGGCGCCCGTCTACGACCCCGCGCGCGGCGTCGTGACCAAGCGGGTCGCGCTCGCCTCGACCCAGGAGGTCGACGCCGCGGTCGCCGCCGCGTCGGCCGCGTTCCCGGGTTGGCGCGACACCTCGATCGCGAAGCGCCAGCAGGTGATCTTCCGGTTCCGCGAGCTGCTGAACGAGCGCAAGGAGGAGCTGGCCGCGATCCTCACCTCGGAGCACGGCAAGGTGCTCTCCGACGCGCTCGGCGAGATCGCGCGCGGCCTCGAGATCGTGGAGCTCGCGTGCGGGTTCCCGCACCTCATCAAGGGCGAGCACTCCGAGAACGTGTCGACGGGCGTCGACGTGTACTCGATCAAGCAGCCGCTCGGCGTCGTCGGCATCATCTCGCCCTTCAACTTCCCGGCGATGGTGCCGATGTGGTTCTTCCCGATCGCGATCGCGGCGGGTAACGCCGTCGTGCTGAAGCCGAGCGAGAAGGACCCGTCGGCGGCCAACTGGATGGCGGCGCTGTGGGCGGAGGCCGGCCTGCCCGCCGGGGTGTTCAACGTCGTCCACGGCGACAAGGTGGCGGTGGACGCGCTCCTCGAGCACCCGGACGTCCGCTCGATCTCGTTCGTCGGATCCACCCCGATCGCGCAGTACATCTACGAGACCGCCGCGCGCACCGGCAAGCGCGTCCAGGCGCTCGGCGGCGCGAAGAACCACATGCTCGTGCTGCCGGACGCCGACCTCGACCTGGTCGCCGACTCCGCGGTCAACGCGGGGTTCGGCTCGGCCGGGGAGCGCTGCATGGCGGTGTCGGTCGTCGTGGCGGTGGAGCCCGTGGCCGACGCGCTGATCGAGAAGCTGACGACGCGGATGGCGACGCTGCGGGTCGGCGACGGCACCCGGAATCCCGACATGGGCCCGCTCGTCACGGGCGAGCACCGCGACAAGGTCGCGTCGTACATCGACGTCGCCGCCGCGGACGGCGCCTCGGTCGTGGTGGACGGGCGGGGCGTCGAGGTCGACGGGGAGGCGGACGGGTTCTGGCTGGGGCCGACGCTCATCGACAAGGTGCCCACGAGCTCCCGCGTGTACCAGGAGGAGATCTTCGGACCGGTCCTGTCGATCGTCCGCGTCGCCTCCTACGAGGAGGGCGTCGCCCTCATCAACTCGGGGCGGTTCGGCAACGGCACGGCGATCTTCACGAACGACGGCGGCGCCGCCCGCCGGTTCCAGAACGAGGTCGAGGTCGGCATGATCGGCATCAACGTGCCGATCCCGGTGCCGGTGGGGTACTTCTCGTTCGGCGGCTGGAAGCAGTCGCTGTTCGGCGCGAACAAGGCCTACGGCCCGGCGGGGTTCGACTTCTTCACGCAGGAGAAGGCCATCACCTCCCGCTGGCTCGACCCCTCGCACGGCGGCATCAACCTCGGGTTCCCCCAGAACGGCTGACGGGCCGGCACCTGCCACCGCTCGCGTCGACGGGATCGGCCGCGAACTCCGCGCGGATCTCGTCGACGGTCACGCCCCCGTCGTGCCCCGGCTACCCTCGGCGGGTGACCACCCCGCTCCTCCGCCCGATCGTCGACGCCGACCTCCCGGCCCTCCTCGAGATCAACACCGCGGCGGTGCCGGCCGTCAATCGCGTCCCGGCGGAGGAGCTCGCGGCGTTGGTCGCCGACAGCGCCCTCGCGCTGACCGTCGACGACGGCGCCCCCGCCGGGCTGCTCATCGCCCTGCCGCCGGGGCTCGGCTACGCGAGCGAGAACTACACCTGGTTCTCGTCGCGCGCGGATGCCGCCGGCACCGGCTTCCTCTACGTCGACCGGATCGTCGTCGCCGAGCGCCTGCGCGGCACCGGGATCGGGCGCCGGCTCTACGAGGCCGTGTTCGCCGCGGCCGCGGAGCAGGGCTGCGACGAGGTGCTGTGCGAGGTCAACGTCGAGCCGCCGAATCCCGGATCGATGCGCTTCCACCTCGGGCTCGGCTTCGTCGAGGTCGGCCGGCAGCGCACGAAGGACGGCACAGTCGAGGTCGCGCTGCTCGCCCGGCCCGTCGGCTGAGCATCCCCACCGGGCACCGTGCGACGCACCGCGGCAGGATGGACGGGACGCGGCCGTCCCCGCGAGGATCGATGACATGACCCGCCTCTTCAACGATCCCCCCGCGTTCGCCGACGAACTGCGAGAGGGCTTCATCGCCGCCAACCCGGACCTCGTGCGCGGGGTCCCCGGGGGCGTGGTGCGCTCCACCGTCTCGCCCGAGGGCAGCGTCGCCGTCGTCATCGGCGGCGGCTCCGGCCACTACCCGGCGTTCGCCGGCCTGGTCGGGCCCGGCCTCGCGAGCGGAGCCGCGATGGGCAACCTCTTCGCCTCCCCGAGCGCCCACCAGGTGGAGTCGGTGGCGCGGGCCGCGCACCACGGGGGCGGCGTCCTGCTCACCTGCGGCCAGTACGCGGGCGACGTGCTCAACTTCACTGCGGCCGCGGAGGCGATGCGCGCCGACGGCATCGAGGTCGAGACGCTCTGGGTCACCGACGACATCTCGAGCGCCCCGGCCGCCGAGCGCTCGAAGCGCCGGGGCATCGCGGGCGGGCTCGTCGTCTACAAGGTCGCGGGAGCCGCGGCCGAGGAGGGCGCGCCGCTCGCCGAGGTCGTGCGCGTGGCCCGTCACGCCGACGACCGCACGCGCACGCTCGGCGTCGCGTTCTCGGGCTGCACCCTGCCCGGGGCGAGCGAGCCGCTCTTCACGGTGCCGGAGGGCCGCATGGCGGTCGGGATGGGCATCCACGGCGAGCCGGGCATCAGCGAGACGGACGTGCCGACCGCCGACGGCCTCGCCGAGCTGCTGGTCGAATCGCTGCTGACGGAGCTGCCGGACGACGTGCCCGAGGCGCGCGGTCAGCGGGCGCTCGTGATCCTCAACGGCCTCGGATCCGTCAAGTACGAGGAGATGTTCGTCGTCTACCGCCGCGTCGCGCCGCTGCTCGCCGAGGCGGGGGTCGAGGTGGTCTACTCCGAGGTCGGCGAGTTCTGCACGAGCTTCGACATGGCGGGCCTCTCGCTCACGATCACCTGGCTCGGCAGCGAACCGGGCGGCGAGCTCGAGCGCCTCTGGACCGCCCCCGCGGTCACGCCCGCCTACCGCACCGGCAGCATCCAGGCGGAGCGGCTGAGCGACGACGACCTCGCCGCCGCCGAGGAGGAGGCCGCCGCGATCCCGGAGGCGAGCGCCGAGTCGCGGGGGGCGGCGACCTCCGTCGTGGTGGCACTGAAGGCGGCGCGGGCCGTGATCGACGCGAACGCCGAGGAGCTCGGCCGCATGGACGCGATCGCCGGCGACGGCGATCACGGCATCGGGATGCAGCGCGGCGTGCAGGCCGCGGTTGCGGCGGCGGAGGAGGCCCTCGCGCGCGGCGCGGGCGCCGGCACGACGCTGACCCTGTCCGCGGACGCGTGGTCCGACCGCGCCGGGGGCACCTCGGGCGTGCTGTGGGGCGTGATGCTCCGCACGCTGGGGCAGGCCCTCGGCGACGAGGATCGGCCCGACACGACATCCGTCGTGAGCGGCGTCGCCCAGGCGATCCAGCGGCTGCGCGACACCGGCGGCGCCGCCCCCGGCGACAAGACGATGGTGGATGCGATCGTGCCGTTCGGCGGCACCCTCGACGAGCGGCAGTCCGACGGCCTCGCCGTCGCCTGGGCGGCCGCCGCCGCCGCCGCGACGGAGGCGGCCGCCGCGACGGCCGACCTGGTGCCGAAGCTCGGGCGCTCGCGCTCGCACGGCGAGAAGTCGCTGGGCACGCCCGACCCCGGCGCGCATTCGTTCGCCCTCATCGTGACCGCGGTGGCCGCGGTCCTGGAGCAGCAGACGATAGAAGAGAGCGAGTGATGGCCGAGAACACGAAGTGGAAGATCGTCGTCGGCAGCGACGACGCGGGGTTCGACTACAAGGAGATCCTGAAGAAGGACCTCGAGGGCAGCGACCTCGTGGAGCTGGTGACCGACGTGGGCGTCGACGCCGACGGTCACACGCCGTACCCGAAGGTCGCGATCCAGGCCGCCGAGATGGTCGCCCGCGGTGAAGCCGACCGGGCCCTCCTCGTCTGCGGCACCGGTCTCGGGGTCGCGATCTCGGCCAACAAGGTGGCCGGTGTCCGCGCGGTCACGGCCCACGACTCCTACTCGGTGGAGCGGAGCGTGCTGAGCAACAACGCGCAGGTGCTCTGCATGGGCCAGCGGGTCGTCGGCATCGAGCTGGCCCGCAAGCTCGTGCGCGAGTGGCTGACGCTGCACTTCGACGAGTCGAGCGCGAGCGCGGAGAAGGTCGCCGTGCTCACCGAGTACGAGACGACGGGCAGCTGCTGACCGCATGACCCGCCCCGACCGTGCCCGGCCGGTGGTCGGCGTGAGCCTCAAGGCCTACTTCCCGCTCGCGCGCGCCCGCGGCTGGCTGCTCGAGGCCGCCGAGTTCGTGCCCGACGCAGTGGAGTTCTTCGTCGCGCCGAGCTACCTGGCGATCGCCGACGCGGTCGCGGCGTTGCCCGACGGGGTGGCGGCGCAGGACGTGTCGGCGGAGGAGCCCGGGCCGTTCACCGGCGAGGTGACGGCCGCCGAGCTGGCCGAGGCCGGCGTCCGGTACGCGGAGATCGGGCACGCCGAGCGGCGACGGCTCTTCGGCGACACCGAGGAGGTGGTCGCCGCGAAGACGGCGGCCGCGCTCCGCCACGGGATCACGCCGGTGCTGTGCGTCGGTGAGACGACCGCGCCGACGCCGGACGCCCCGGACGCCGCCGAGGTCGCCGTCGCCCAGCTGCGGTCGGCGCTCACGGGCGCCCCGGCCGGTCGGATCATCGTCGCCTACGAGCCGGTGTGGGCGATCGGCGCGGCCGAGCCCGCCTCCGACGACCACATCCGGGCGGTCGCCGCCGCGCTCCGCGAGGCCCGGCGCGAGCCGCACGACACCGTCGTCTACGGCGGGAGCGCGGGTCCGGGCCTGCTGACCCGGCTCGGCGACGCGGTCGACGGGATCTTCCTCGGCCGCTTCGCGCACGACGTCCGGGCGCTCGCCGCGGTCGTCGACGAGGCGGTCGCCGCCACGCGATGATGGGCGCATGAGCGAGAACGACCTCGTCGTCGGCGAGCCCGAGCGCCTCTGGACCGGTGCGGTGTGGAGCGAGGGCCCCGTGTGGCTGCCCGCGCTCCGGGCCGTGCGGTGGAGCGACATCCCGAACAGCCGGATCCTGCAGTGGTCGCGCGAGACGGGCGAGACCGTCGTCTACGACCCGGACGCCGAGTACACCAACGGCCGCACCCTCGACCTCGCCGGCCAGGTCGTCCAGTGCTCCCACGGGCACCGTCGCGTGGAGCGCGACGTGGACGGCACGGTGACGTCGATCGTCGACGCGTTCGAGGGCCGCCGGCTCAACTCGCCGAACGACGTCATCGTCGCCTCGGACGGCGCGATCTGGTTCACCGACCCGCCCTACGGCATCCAGGAGTCGGAGGTCGAGGGGCACGCGGGCGAGCAGGAGTACGGCGGCTGCTACGTCTTCCGCTACGTCGAGGCGACCGGCGAGCTGACCCCGGTCGTCACCGACATGACCCGGCCCAACGGGCTCGCGTTCTCGCCCGACGAGTCGGTCCTCTACGTGGCGAACACCGGCGCGGGCGCGGGAGACGCCGACTACATCCGCGCGTTCGACGTCGTGGACGGCGGCGTCGCGAACCCGCGGGACCTCGGCGACCCCGGGACGGCCGACGGGTTCCGGGTCGACATCGAGGGGCGCATCTGGACCTCGTGGTCGCGCGGCGACACCGGCGGCGCCGCCGTGTGGGCCCCCGACGGCACCGAGCTCGCGCGCGTCGAGGTGGGCGAGCGCACCTCGAACGTGTGCTTCGGCGGCCCGGACGACGACGAGCTGTACGTGACGGCCTCGACGAGCCTGTACCGGATCCGCACGGCCACGACGCCCGCGCCGCGTCCCGAGCCGCTCGGCTGAACCCGCTCGGGTCGCTCCCAGCGCCGCGCCACCCACCCCGGTTAGCGTCGGAGGAATGGAGACCACCCCGTCCACCGTCGACCGCGCCCTCACCCTGAAGTCCCTGCACGAGGCGCCCGAGATCCTCCGCGTCGTCAACGTCTGGGACGCCGTGAGCGCCCGCGTCGTCGCCGACCTGCCCGACACCAAGGCGATCGCCACCGCCGGACACTCGATCGCCGCGAGCTTCGGCTACGACGACGGCGGGATGCCGCTCGACGTCGCGCTGGCCGGCATCAAGACCGTCGTCGACGCGGTCGCCCTGCCCGTCTCGGCGGACCTCGACGACGGCTACGCCGAGCCGGGCGAGACCGTGCGCCGCGCCATCGGCCTCGGCGTCGTCGGCGCGAACGTGGAGGACCGCCTCCGCCCGTTCGACGAGGCCGTCGCCCGCGTGCGCGCCATCACCGCCGCCGCCGAGCAGGAGGGCGTCGCGTTCCAGCTGAACGCCCGCACCGACGCGATCGCCCGCCGCGGCGAGCGCGGCATCGACGAGTCGATCGAGGACGCGATCGCGCGCGGCAAGGCGTTCCTCGACGAGGGCGCCGCGCTCGTGTTCGTGCCCGGCGCGATCCACCGCGAGCACGTCGAGCGGATCGTCGCGGGCCTCGGGCACGGCAAGCTCTCGGTCATCGGCCTCCCCCTCCCCGGCGTGCTGACCGCCGCCGAGTACCAGGAGCTCGGCGTCGCCCGCATCTCCTACGGCCCGCTCCCCCAGCGCGTCGCGCTGCGGGCGCTCCGCGAACTCGCGACCGACCTCTACGGCGACGGCGTGATCCCGGAGGACACCCCCGCGCTCAACTGACGGGTCGTCCCGGCGGGACTCGAGATGCCGTTCTCGGCCGCTCTCCCCGGCGCGATGCGGCCGCAACCGGCATGTCGGTGACGGGCGGGCGACGCGGGGCGAGTCGAGTCGAGGAGGACGCCGCGCGGGGTCGCTCGGTTAGGCTGCCCCCGGAAACGCGCCGCGCCGCCGCGGGGGCGGAGAGGCGGGCATGCGCGAGTTCGGGATCTGGGCCGCCGGGCAGGTCGTCGAGCGGCCCCGTCGGATCCCGCGGCTCGAGCGGATCGCGCGCCGCGTCTACCCGCCGGTCGCCGAGCTCCGCGCCGAGGTGCTCCGCTCGACCGAGCCGATCCCGTTCGCCGAGCTCGACCGCGGGGCGTTCCGACCCATCCGACGCGGACAGACGTTCGGTCGCACGCTCGAGTGCGCGTGGCTGCGCATCACCGGCGACGCGCCCACGGGCCTGCCGGAGGGCGCGGTCCTGCTGCTCGGCGTCCGCGGCGAGGGGCTCGTCCACGACGCGGACGGCACGGTGCTCGACGCCGTCTCGACGGTCTGGCAGCAGGGCGACCTGCCGCACAGCGGCGGCCGGTTCCGGCCCGTGCGGAACGCCCCCACGAGCGGGCGCATCGAGCTCTACGCCGACGTCGCCTACAACGGCTGGCTGCTCTACCCGTACGGGCGCGGGGTCTACGACGGGGCGCGGATCGCGGTCCGCGACGACCAGGCGTACGGCCTCTACTACGACTATCTGACGCTCCTCGTTCTCGCGGAGTCGACCGACGACGCCGCCTACGCGCGGGAGCTCCGCTCGGCGCTCGACGCGGCGTGGGCCCGCTTCCGCGCGGATGACCTCGCCGGCGCCCGGGCCGCGCTCGCCCCGGCACTCGCGGCGGCCTCCGACTCCGCGTTCGAGTACCGTGCGGTCGGCCACGGGCACCTCGACCAGGCGTGGCTCTGGCCGATCCGCGAGACGAAGCGCAAGGCCGCGCGCACCTACGCGCGCCAGCTGCAGAACGTCGACGACGCCCCCGGCTACGTCTACGGCACCAGCCAACCGCAGCAGATGGCGTGGATGAAGGCCGAGCAGCCGGCGATCTTCGCCCGCCTGCGAGAGGCCGTCGCCGCCGGGCGCATCGAGCTGCAGGGCTCGTTCTGGGTCGAGACCGACACCAACATGCCGACCGGCGAGGCGCTCGTACGCCAGGCGGTCGTCGGCCGCCGGTTCCTGCAGGAGGAGTTCGGCCTCACCGACGAGCAGCTGCGCCTCTGCTGGCTGCCCGACACCTTCGGGTACTCGGGAGCCCTCCCCCAGATCCTGAAGAAGAGCGGCATGGACTGGTTCCAGACCATCAAGCTCGCGTGGAACACCGTCACCGACTTCCCGCACCGCACCTTCCACTGGCGCGGGATCGACGGCACGGGGGTGCTCGTCCACATGCCGCCCGAGGGCGACTACAACTCCCGCGGCGCCGCCGACGGGCTGCTCAAGGGCCTCGCGCGCTACCCGGAGCGCGCGCTCGACACGGCGCTCCTCGTGTTCGGCTCGGGGGACGGCGGCGGCGGTCCGGGCGAGATCCACCTGGAGGTCACGCGTCGGGAAGCGTCGCTGCGCGGGCTCCCGCGCGTGCGCTACTCGCCCGCCGCCGACTTCTTCCGGGACCTCGAGACCCGCGATGTCGCGCCGTCCCACCAGGGCGAGCTCTACCTCGAGGCGCACCAGGGCACGTACACGACCCAGGCGCAGACCAAGCGGCACAACCGCATCGCGGAGCGGAAGCTGCACGAGGCCGAGGCGCTCGCGGCGGTCGCCGGAGTCGCGAGCCGGGACGACCTGGAGCCGCACTGGCGCGACGTGCTCCTGCATCAGTTCCACGACATCCTCCCGGGGTCGGCGATCGAGCGGGTCAACCGCGAGGCGCGGGAGACCTACGCGCGCGTGGAGGGCGCGCTCGACGCGTACGCCGCCGGGCTGATCGCGCGTCTGCCGCACGCGGCCGAGGGTCCCACCGCGGTGAACCTGACGTCGTTCCCGCGGCGCGAGCACGTGCGGCACGACGGGGAGTGGTTCCGCGCGGAGGTCGGGCCGTACGCGGCCGCGCCCCTCGTGCGCGTCACCGGCGGATCGCCGGAACTGGTCGCGACGGCCGACACCCTCGGCAACGGGCGGGTGACGCTGCGGTTCGGGCGCGCCGGCGAGATCGTGTCGCTCGTCGACGCGGAGGGCGCCGAGCACGCGGGCGACGGGCTCAACCGGCTCGTGCTCCACCGCGACCCGTACCAGTTCCCCTGGGACGCCTGGGACATCGGGCGGGACTACCTGCGACGAACCCCTGACGTGCTCGTGCCGAAGCAGGTCGAGTCGGGCGTCGACGGCCCGACGGTCTGGCGCCGCCACGTCTACCGGTGGGGGCGCGGCACGGTGGAGCAGCGGATCGTGCTGGAGGCCGGCGACGACCTCGTGCGCGTGGAGACCCGGGTCGACTGGCGCGAGAGCCACCGGATGCTGCGCGCCGAGTTCCGGCCGACCCACTACGGCGATCAGGTGCGCTGCGAGATCCAGTTCGGCCACATCCTCCGCCCCACCACGGAGCGGAGCGAGGTCGAGCGCGCGCAGTTCGAGATCTGCGCGCACAAGTGGGTCGCGGTCGAGGACGAGAGGGCCGGCTTCGCGCTGCTCAACGACGCGAAATACGGGCACCGCGCCAAGAACGGGCTGCTGAGCCTCAACCTGCTGCGCGCGCCGACCTTCCCCGACAAGACCGCGGACCGCGGCGAGCACGTGTTCTCGTACGCCTTCCGTCCCTTCGCCCCCGACACCGGCCTGGCCGGTGTCGTCGCCGACGGATACCGCCTCAACAACCCGCTCCGACTGGCCGACGGGGTCGGCTTCGACAGCGCGGCCGCGGTGGACGACCCGGGCGTCGTGATCGAGACGGTGAAGCCCGCGGAGTCGGGCGACGGCCTCGTCCTGCGCCTCTACGAGAGCCTCGGCCGCGCCACGACCACGGCGGTCCGCGTCGGGCTCCCGCACGGACGCGCGGCGCTCACCGACCTGCTCGAGCGCGAGCTCGGCCCGGCCGACCTGGATCGGATCGAGCTGGGGCCGTTCGAGATCGTCACGATCCTCCTGGAGCGCGCATGAGCGCCGCCGCCCCCGCCGCCGAGGCCGCGCGCCGCGTGCCCTCCCCGCGGGCCCAGCACGTCGCGATCGTGATCGCGGGCTTCGGGCAGAACGTCATCCTCACCACGGTGACGACCTTCATCCTCGTCTACCTCATCCAGTACGCGAGGATCTCGACCGCCGGGATCGCTGTCGTCACCACGGTCATCACGATCGCCAAGGTGCTCGACGCGGTCAGCGACCCGGTCATGGGCAGCCTCATCGATCTGACCCGCACCCGGATCGGCAAGCTGCGGCCCTACATCCTCATCGCCGCCGCGCCGGTCGCCGTCCTGTCGGGCCTGCTGTTCTCGGTGCCCGACGCCGCCGAGCCCGCGCAGCTCGTCTACTTCGCCGTCGTCTACCTCGTCTGGGGCGTCGCCTACACGGTCTGCGACGTGCCGCTCTGGGGCCTCATCGGCTCGGCGTTCGCGGAGCCGATGGTGCGCAACCGCGTCATCTCGAACGTGCGCGTGTTCGGGTCGATCTCGCTCGGCCTGGCCACGCTCGGGATGCCGTGGCTCGCCCAGGCGCTCTCCTTCGGGCCCAGGACCACGGCCTCCGGATGGTCGCTCGCCGTGTTCTCCACCTCGATCGTCGGCATGGCCCTCTACGCGCTCGCCGGGGTCGTCGGGCGCGAGCGTCCGACGAGCACCGAGCGGCGGCTCCGCTTCACGGAGCTGTTCCGCGCCCTCTTCCGCAACACCCCGCTGCTCATGGTGCTGCTCGGATCGGTACTCGGCTTCGGCCGCTACATCGTGCAGGCGGGCGGCGCGGTGTTCGTCGTGCTGGCCTACGGCGACGAGGGGCTGTTCACGCTCGTCGGCGCCGCGATCATCGTCGGGCTCGTCGTCGCGTCGTTCGCGACGCCGTTCCTGCAGCGCGCGACGTCGTCGCGCACGCTCGTGATCGCGAGCTCGCTCGTCGGCGCGGTGCTGTACGTCATCATGTGGTTCGTCGGGTTCGAGAGCATCCCCCTGCTGCTGCTCTTCGTGTTCCTGACCGGCCTCACGCTCGGCGTCTTCGGCGTCGTGCAGGCGACGATGATCGCGGACGCCGTCGACGACGTCGAGCGCCGCACCGGGGTCCGCAACGACGGCATCTCGTTCGCGACCCTGACCTTCTCGGCCAAGATCATGAACGCCCTGTCGGTGCTCGTCTTCGGGCTGTTCGTCGTGATCGCCGGCTACCAGTCGGGCGTGCACGTCACGCCCGCGATGCGCAGCACGGTCTACGCGGCGATCACCCTCGTGCCCGCGGTGAGCTGCCTCCTCTCGGCGGTGCCGTTCGTCTTCTACCGTCTCGGCGGCTCCGCGCGGCGCAGCTGAGCATCGGGTGGACGCCGGGATCGCCGGCCGCCGAGCGGCGCACCCTGGTCGCATGAGCTACGGAGACCCCGACCCCGCCCGCGAGGGTCAGCAGACCGATGACCCGGAGCAGGACGCCGTCCGCGAGACGGAGGAGACGGGTGAGGTGAATCCGTCGGGGCTGCTGCCCGAGGGCGACCCCGAGACCGAGACCCCGGTCTAGACCGCGGACGCCGCGACGCGGTTGCCGCCGGCGCCCTTCGCGGCGTACATCGCCTGATCGGCCAGTCGGATGAGCTGGTCCGTGCCGTTCGGTGCGCTGTCGGCCATGGCGACGCCGATGCTCGCCGAGATCGCCACGTCGCGGGCGGTCTTGTACGGTTCCTCGAGACGCCCGCGGATCCGCTCGGCCATCTCGCTCGCCGCGAGCGGCCCGGCCACCTCGGCGACCACCACGAACTCGTCGCCGCCGTAGCGTGCGACGACGTGCTCGGCGCGGACCGCCGCCCGGAGCCGCTCGCCCACCTCGCGGAGCAGCAGGTCGCCGACGGCGTGCCCGAACCCGTCGTTCACCCGTTTGAAGCCGTCGAGGTCGATGAAGATGATCGCCGTCGTGGCGCCGGACGAGGGAGCCTGCAGCCGCTCCTCGAGGAACCGCCGATTGGGCAGTCCCGTCGTCTGGTCGTGGGTGGCGGCGTGCTCGAGGGCGGCCTGCAGGCGCATCGACGTGACCGCCTGGCCCGCCTGCCCGGCGAGGGCGCTCGCCAGGGGGGAGGCCTGCTCGTCGAAGGTGCGGGGATGCAGGAAGAAGCAGGCGAAGGCCCCGAGCGTCTCGGCCTCGTGGCGGATGGGGGCCACGATCACCGCGTGGACACCGGCCGAGGTGAAGGCGCGGCCGAGCGGCGCGGCGATCTCGTAGGCCGCATCGACGCCGCTGATCTTCACGACCTCGCCGCGGGAGAGGCCGGACAAGGCGAGCAGCTCGCCGTAGGCGAGGTCGCCGAACGGATAGGTGCCCGCCGCAGGACGGACGCCGTCCGGGCCGGCGAGGAAGACGAGCGACTCCTCCGCCGCGTACGCGCGCGACGCGGTCTGGACGAGGAGCTCGGCCAGCGCGTCCTCGCTGGTGGCCTCGGCGAAGGCGATCGACGCGTCGATGACGAGCTGGAGCCGGATCTGTGTGCGGCGGACCAGGGCATGCGTCTCGAGCAGTCCGTCCTCGACCTCCTGGCGCCGCGTCGCGTCGAAGACCACGACGAGGCCGGGCTGGTCGATGCCCTCGATGAGCACGGGCCGGCGGAGCCCGTCGGCGTTGCGCAGGAAGAGGATGTCGCCCTCGTCGAGCGCGCGGTCCGGTTCGACCGCGTCGACGAAGTCCGCGAGCCGCCGGCCCACGACGGAGATCGTGCCCGTCCAGGCCTGGAAGACGGCGTTCGCCTCGATGATGCGCCCGGCCGAATCGAGACGGACGAGGCCCGAGGGCAACTCGTCGGCCGGGATGTCGCGCATCCGACCACCGTAGGCCGAATCCGCCGGCCCGCGCGCGGGCTTGAAGTCGCGCCGCCGCGGGGCTATGCGCCCTCGGGCATACGCGGCGGCCACGCGTCGCCCCGGGCCAGGAGCTCGGAGACACCGTCGACGACCTCGCCGGCTCCGCCGTCGGCCAGCTCGTCCGCGCCGACGCCGCCGCTGCGGACGCCGACGGCCGCGACGCCGGCGCGGCCCGCGGCCACCATGTCCCACACGCTGTCGCCGACGAACACCGCCTCGTCTGCGCCGACGCCGGCGCGGTCGAGCGCGATCTGCACGATGCCCGGGTGCGGCTTCGCCTCGTCGACGTCGTCGGCGTCGGTCGTGGGCAGCTCGCCCTCCCCGACTCCGAGCACGCCGAGGAGCAGCTCCAGCTCGTCGGCCGGCGCGGACGTCGCGAGCACGACGATCAGACCGCGCTCCCGGAGAGCGCCGATCAACTCCCGCGCCCCGGGCAGCGGCCGCAGGCGCGGGGCCTGCTCGCGGTAGAGACGGGTGTGCTCATCTTTCGCCCGGTCGCCGAGCTCCTCGGCGCGGTCGCCGAGCAGGTCGTCGAGCAACCCGCCGGAGTCCATCCCGATGTCGCGGTGGATCCGCCAGGCGTCGACCGGCGCGCCCAGGTCGGCGAACGCCCGGTGCCAGGCGTCGATGTGCAGGTAGTTGGAGTCGACGAGCGTGCCGTCGATGTCGAAGAGGACGGCGCGGATGCTCAATGGACCGGCACCCCGCCGGTGACCGCGACGACCTCGCCGCTCGTGAAGCTCGCGTCCTGCGAGGCGAGATAGACGTAGGTCGAGGCGATCTCGACCGGCTGCCCCGGGCGGCCGTACGGCGTCTGACCACCGAACTGCTCGAGCTTCTCCGGCGGGTCGGAGACCGGCTGCAGCGGCGTCCAGAACGGACCGGGCGCCACGCCGTTGACCCGGATCCCGCGCTCGGCGAGCTGCTGGGCGGCGCCGCGCACCCAGTTGGCGATCCCGGCCTTGGTGACCGCGTACTCCAGCAGCGAGGGCGACGGCTGGAACCCCTGCTCGGAGGACGTCGCGATGATCGAGGCGCCGGGCTCGAGGTGGGGCAGAGCGGCCTTCGAGAGCCAGAACAGGGAGCTGAGGTTCGTGTCGACCAGCCGGTGCCAGACCTCGGTGTCGAAGTCCTCGAGGGAGTCGACGGTCGGCATCTGGCCGGCCACCATCACGAGGAGGTCGAGGCCGCCGAGGGCGGCGACGGTGTCGGCGACGAGACGGCGGCAGGTCTCCTCGCCGGCGATGTCGCCCGGGCGGCACTCCGCGGTCCGGCCGGCCGCCCGCACGAGTTCGGCGACCTCCTGCGCGTCCTGTTCCTCGTCCGGCAGGTAGTTGAGCACGACGTCCGCACCCTCCCGCGCGAACGCGATGGCGACGGCGCGGCCGATCCCGGAGTCCGCTCCCGTGATGAGCGCGCGGCGCCCGGCGAGCCGGCCGGAGCCCCGGTAGCTCTCCTCGCCGTGATCGGGGCGCGGCTCCATCTCCGCGACCGTCCCGGGTCCCGTCTGCTTCGCGGCCGGGAAGGGCGGCCCCGGGTACTTGGTGGTGACGTCGGTCGGCGCGTAGAGATCGGTGGCCATGCCTCGACGGTAAGTAGCCCGGGTCGGGGCGGGCCGGGTGCCCAGGCGGTGCGCAGGCGTGGGCGCCCCAAGGCTGATTAGGGCAGATCCGCCCGGCCGTCAACCCCCTCCGACGGATTGGGAACGGGGATATGCCCGCTGCTACATACGAAGAGAACATGGGAACGCTCTTCTACGGCAGCGGTCGGCTGCCGGTGCTGATCGACGACGTCGTCCTCGCGCACATCCAGGCGCTCGTCTCGTCGAAGCTCCGCCGACACGAGGGCTTCCTGCTGTCGTGGAGCGACTCGATGAACATCGGCAACGGACGCAGCTCGGTCTGGGTGCACCCCGCGGCGGACCTCCACTTCAAGTTCGACGGCGGCAAGTCGCCGGCGATCGATCAGGCGCTCTTCGCCGAGATGGCCAACGCCGCCAACGGACCGCGCGGGCTCGTTCTCGAGGGCCTCACGCTCGCGCAGGACCCGCGGCGCCCGCTGCGCAAGGCCGGGCGGGCGGGCGGGGACGCCCCCGCGTAGGCACGCCGTCCGGTCTCGATACGCCGCTGCGCGGCTACTCGACCCGCGCCGGCGACTCCGGCACGTGGCGCATGGCGTCAGTCGTCGCGCTCGTCGCCGTCGCGACCGAGGTGCAGGGCCCCGCGCACGCGGTCGACCTGCTCCGCGACGAGCGCCTTCGCCGAGTCGGCGACGACGCCGAGCTCGTGCGGGTCGACCTTGAGCAGCGACTTCGCGGTGTTGATCGCGTACTCCCTCGTGATGTGCGCTGGCAGCGGCGGCACGTTGCGGCTCACGTGCGCGTCCAGCACGGTGACGCCGGGGTTCGCGAGCGCGCGGTCGAGCGCGGCGTCGATCTCGTCGTCCGACTCGATGCGGATTCCCGTGAACCCGAGCAGCTCGGCGTAGCCCGCGTAGTCGATCGACTCGACGTCCTGCGACCCCGGCCACATCGGGTTGCCGTCCTCGGTGCGCATCTCCCACGAGACCTGGCTGAGGTCGTCGTTGTGCTGCACGAGCACGACGAGCTGCTTGTTGGGCCAGCGGTGCTGGTACTTCTTCACCGTGATGAGCTCGTTCATGCCGAGCATCTGGAACGCGCCGTCGCCGATGGTGCAGAAGACCGGCCGGTCGGGGAACGCGAACTTCGCGGCGACCGCGTACGGCATGGCCGCGAGCATGGTCGCGAGCCGGCCGGAGAGGTCGCCGCGCATGCCCGCGCGGAGCCGGACGTGGTGTCCGTACCAGTCGGCAGTCGTGCCCGCATCCGCCGTCACGATCGCATCGTGCGGGAGGCGCTCGTTGAGCGCCGCCGTGATGCGCCGCGGGTTCGCGCCGGTATCGAAGGTGAGGGCAGCCTGGCCGGCCATCTCCTCCTCCCATCCCCGCCACTCCTCGGCGATCCGCTCCTGCCAGGAGAGGTCCTCCTTCTGGCGGAGCATCGGCAGCAGCGCGTCGAGCGTCGCGCCGACGTCGCCCCACAGGTTCAGCTCGGTCGGGAACCGGGTGCCGAGCTGCTCGGGCTTCAGGTCGACCTGGATGCCGCGGGCCTGCCCGTCCTCCGGCAGGAACTGCGGATAGGGGTAGTTGCTCCCGAGGATGAGCAGGGTGTCGCAGCGGCGCATCTGGTGGAGGCTCGGCAGCGAGCCGAGGAGACCGACCTGTTGGGTGTGGAACGGCACGTCCGCGGGGATCACGTCCTTGCCGCGGAGCGCGGTGACGATGCCGGCGCCCGTGAGCCGCGCCGCCTCGAGCACCTGCGCGGTCGCGCCGCGGGCGCCTGCCCCGACGAGGAAGGTGACGCGCTCCCCTGCGTTCAGGATGTCGGCGGCCTTGCGGATCTCGTCCTCCGGCGGACGCACCCGGGTGGAGGCGGGCGCCTGGCTCGAGCGCGAGTCCCAGAGCTTCATCTCCGGGGCGGCCGCGTCCATCGACTGCACGTCGTGCGGGATGATCACGACCGCCGGCTGGAGCCGGAGGCGCGCGGTGCGGAACGCGGTGTCGATGACGGTCTGCGCCTGGGCGGGGGCGACGATCGTCTGCACGTAACAGGCGACGTCCTGGAACACCCGCTCGAGGTTCGACTCCTGCTGCACGAAGGAGCCGAGGGCGTCGAGCCCCTGCTGCCCAACGATCGCGACGACCGGCTGGTTGTCCATCTGGGCGTCGTAGAGGCCGTTCAGCAGATGGAAGGCGCCGGGGCTCGAGGTCGCGATGCAGACCCCGACCTCGCCGGTGAACTTGGCGTGCGCGGTCGCCATCAGCGCGCAGATCTCCTCGTGCGTCGGCCGGACGTACTCCATCCCGTCCCCAGCGCGGTCGGCCTTGCCGAGCGCCCCGTCGAAGCCGCCGATGCCGTCACCGGGGTAGCCGAAGACGCGGCTGACCCCCTGCTCCCGGATGCGCTGGATCAGGACGTCGCTCACCGTGGTGCTCATGACTCCACCGTGCGCCTCCACGGGTCGCGCGCGGGCGGGGTCGCGGCCGACGCTCAGCCTGGGCGTCGCTCAGCCTGGGCGCCAGCCGCGCGCGCGGCGCGCGCCGCCCGTACGACGCGCAGGGTGGGGGCATGACGAACTGGGGCTACACGCTGATGACGGAGCAGAGCGGACCGAAGGAGCTCGTGCGCTATGCCGTCGCCGCCGAGGAGAAGGGCTTCGACTTCGAGGTCTCGAGCGACCACTACTCTCCGTGGCTGACGAGCCAGGGCCACGCGCCCTACGCCTGGTCCGTGCTCGGCGCGGTGGCCCAGGCCACCGAGCGGGTCGAGCTCATGACCTACGTCACCTGCCCGACGGTCCGCTACCACCCGGCCGTCGTCGCCCAGAAGTCGGCGACCCTGCAGCTCCTGGCCGACGGCCGCTTCACCCTCGGCCTCGGCGCGGGCGAGAACCTCAACGAACACGTCGTCGGCGAGGGGTGGCCGGCGGTCGACGCCCGGCACGACATGCTCGAGGAGGCGATCGAGATCATCCGTGCGCTTCACACCGGAGACCTCGTCACGTTCGACGGAGAGTACTTCCGGGTCGACTCGGCGCGGGTCTGGGACCTGCCGGAGCAGGGCGTGCCGATCGGCGTGGCCGTGTCGGGCGAGAAGTCGGTCGAGGCGTTCGCGCCGCTCGGCGACCACCTCATCCAGGTGGAGCCGGACAAGGACGTGGTCGACCAGTGGAACGGGGTCCACGAGGGGCCGTCGCGTGTGATCGGCCAGCTGCCGATCTGCTGGGGACCGGACAAGGACGCCGCGATCGCGCAGGCGCACGACCAGTTCCGCTGGTTCGCGGGCGGATGGTCGGTGAACGCCGACCTGCCGACGCCCGCCGGCTTCTCGGCGGCGTCGCAGTTCGTGCGGCCCGAGGACGTCGCGGAATCCATCGCCTGCGGACCGGACCTCGATGAGCTCGCGGAGAGCGCGCGGCCGTTCCTGGAGGCGGGGTTCACCGACATCGCCTTCGTGCAGGTGGGCGACGAGGGACAGGACCGCTTCCTCGCCGAGGCCGCAGGACCGCTCCTCGAGAAGGTGCGCGCGCTCTAGCGCGATCGCGGGTCGAGGAGGTCGAGGGCGATCCGCCATGCCTCGGCGAGACCCGGGAGCCCGCCCGTCGTGAGAGGGTGCACGTTCGGCCGGTGCAGGTGCCGTCGCCACCACGCGGTGCCGGGGTCGCCCGGCACCGCGATCAGGTCGGTCGCCGCGTGGGCCTGCTGCACCTGGCGGCCCCAGCCGGCGTCGGCGAGCAGGAGGTGGTCGGCCGCCTCGCCCGCGCTGCCCGCCTCATCGAGGGCGACCTCCTGGCGCGACGCCTCGCCGGTCATCGGATCGGTCGCGTCGAGGTCGCGGAACGACGGGTCGTCGAGCTCCTCGCTGCGCCGCAGCGGCGCGGCCGGCTGCACGACCACGAGCCGCGGCACCGCGGGATTCGCCGCCGCGATCGCCGCCGCGTAGAAGGCGCCGTAGCCGATCCCGACGACGCCGGCGAGGTCCGTCTCCACCCCGGTCGCATGCTCGGAGGTGGGGTCGAGGCGCGCGAGGTAGTCGTCCACGTCGTCGACCCACTGCTCCAGGTGGGGTTCGCCCTCGTAGGCGTCGGACCCGCCGTAGCCGGGCCGGTCGATGCCGACGATGTGCAGTCGGGAGTTCGCGCTCGCGATCGGGTCGGGGTCGACCGATCCGGATCCGGGCGCGCTGTGGCAGAGCAGGACGACGCGGGAGGACGCGGGCTCGCCGAGTCCGCTGATGCCCAGACGGCGCCCGGATGCCACCTCGAATGTCATGTGGGTCATGACTCCACGCTGGTCGGCTTCCGACGATCCGGCGAGTCTCCCAGGCTGGCGCGCAGGTTCGTCGAGGGCCTCCCCGGCGAGCGCCCGACGCGGCTGTCTACGATCGAGCGGTGACCCCGATCACGTCCGCACGCGCCCTCGACGCCGACGAGATCGCGGCGCTGCGCCGCGACTTCCCGATCCTCGCGACCGAGATGAACGGGCATCCCCTCGCCTACCTCGACGCGGCGGCGACCTCGCAGCGGCCGAGCGTCGTCCTCGACGCGGAGGTCGAGTTCCTCGAGACCGGCAACGCCGCCGTGCACCGCGGCGCGCACGCGCTCGCGGCGACGGCGACCGAGCGGTTCGAGGACGCCCGAGCGACCCTCGCGTCCTTCATCGGCGCGGCGGAGGACGAGATCGTCTGGACCTCGGGGGCGACCGCGGCGGCCAACCTCCTCGCCTACGCCATGGCCGACGCCTCGCCGGGCACCCGGTTCGCGCTCGGGCCGGGCGACGAGATCGTCGCGACCGAGGCCGAGCATCACGCCAACCTCATCCCCTGGCAGGAGCTCGCCCGCCGGACCGGGGCCGCCTTCCGCTACATCCCCGTCGACGACCGCGGCGCGCTCGATCTCTCCCGCCTCGACGAGATCATCACCCCCCGCACTCGGGTGCTCGCCGTCGCGCACGTGTCGAACGTGCTCGGCACCATCGCGCCGGTGGCGGAGCTGGTCGAGGCCGCCCACCGGGTCGGAGCGGTCGTCGTGCTCGACGCCTGCCAGTCGGTCCCGCACCTGCCGATCGACGTGGCGGCGCTCGGCGCCGACTTCCTCTTCTTCTCCGGCCACAAGATGCTCGGACCGACCGGCGTCGGCGTGCTCTGGGGGCGCCGTGAACTGCTGGCCGAGCTGCCGCCCTTCCTGACAGGCGGATCGATGATCACGACGGTCACGATGGAGCGCGCCGAGTTCCTGCCGCCGCCGCAGCGCTTCGAGGCCGGCACGCAGCCCGTCTCGCAGGCGATCGCGCTGGCCGCCGCCGCCGACTACCTGCGGACCGTCGGCCTCGACCGCATCGCCGCGCACGAGCACGAGCTCGGGGCCGACATGGTCGAGCGGCTGGGGGCGATCGACGGCGTGACGGTCGTCGCCGCGGGATCGGGCGCGCCGCGGACCGGCATCGCCGCCTTCACGGTCGAGGGCGTCCACGCCCACGACGTCGGGCAGTTCCTCGACGACCGGGGCGTCGCCGTGCGGGTCGGGCACCACTGCGCGCAGCCGCTCCATCGCCGGCTCGGGGTCACCGCGACCACCCGCGCGAGCGTCGCGCTGCACACCACGCGCGACGAGGTCGACCGGCTCGTCGCCGGGGTCGCCGACGCGGTCGCGTTCTTCGGGAGGGCCTGATGTCGAGCGAGCTGGAGCAGCTGTACCAGGAGGTCATCCTCGACCACGCGAAGCGCCCGCACGGCCGGGGCCTCCGAGGCGGCACGCCGGCGAGCTCCCACCAGGTGAACACGACCTGCGGCGACGAGGTGACGTTCGAGCTGCACCTCGACGACGAGGGGCGGATCGTCGACGGGCGGTGGGAGGGCCACGGCTGTGCGATCTCGCAGGCCTCGGCGTCGCTGCTCAGCGTCGTCGTCCTGGGCCTCGACGCGGAGGAACTGCGCTCCCGGATCGACGGATTCCGCACCGCCCTGCGCTCGCGCGGTGCGATCGCACCCGACGAGGCCCTGGTCGGCGACGCCGCGGTGCTGGCGGGGGTCGCGCGCTATCCGGCGCGGGTGAAGTGCGCGATGCTCGCCTGGGTCGCCGCGGAGGACGCGCTCGTCAAGGCCGGATGACCGGGCGTCGCCTGAACACCGGCCCGCCGCTCCCCGCGATGGCTCTAGCGTCGGCTGCCATGACGAGTGAGCACGACCGCACCGCCGAGTTGATCGACGGACCGGCGGCCGGCACGACCCGGCCGATCCGGCTGGACGAGGCGCACGTGCCGCCGGCGACGATCGACGTCGAGCTCGACGACGGCGAGCACGTGGCCTACATCTACTTCGGGCGTCCCGGCGAGCACGACGTCGCCGCCTACGCCTACGGCTGGGACCGGCAGGATCCGGACCCCGAGCCGGTCGCCTAGGACCGCAGGCTGGGCGAGGCGCCCTCGCCGGCCTCGTCGGCCATGCCGTCGAGCAGCTCGATGATCGCGTCGCGAGCATCGACGGTCGGCTCCCAGTCGAGCTCCTCGCGGGCGCGTGCGGTCGACATCGTCGGGACCTCGAGCGCGAGGTCGAGCCAGCCGGGTGCGGTCGGCTGGAGGCGCAGGTGCCAGCTGAGCGCGACGAGCGCGCGCAGCCACGACGCCGGGACGGGGAGCCAGCGTCCGCCGAACAGGCGCGCGACGCCGCGGGGCGCGATCACGGGATCGGCGGCCAGGTTGAACGCGCCGCCCGGCACCCGGTCGACGATGCGCGCGATCCCGTCGGCGAGGTCGTCGGCGTGGATCGCCTGCAGCCAGAGCCGCGGCGGCAGCGGCACGATCGGGAGCCGGAGGCGGCCGATCAGACGCGGCGGGATCCGCCCGAGGAAGAGGCGCGCGACCTCGGAGGCGGCCGCCCTCTGGAAGACGAGGGCGGGCCGCACGCGCGTGACGGTGAGCTCCGGGTGCTCGTCCTCCACGCGGTCGAGGAGCCGCTCGACCGCGGCCTTGTGCCGCGCGTACGACGAGGTGTGGATCCCGCCCGTCGGCCAGCTCTCGTCGACCGCGGCGTCCTTCGGACCGGGGCTGTAGGCGCCGACCGAGGAGACGACGATCGCGTGCGGCACGCCGGTCGCGGCCACGGCCTCGAGAACCCGCCGGGCGCCGTCGACGTTGGTGCGGCGCATCGTGCGCTCGCGGTGCCCGGGCTGCAGCATCCAGGCGAGGTGGACGACGGCGTCGGCGTCGCGGAGCACCGGTGCCAGCGACCGGACGGCGCGGTCGCGCGACAGGTCGACCTCGTGCCACGCGACGCCGGCGTAGACCCCGGTCGGCTCGGGCGCCCGGCGGGAGACGCCGACGAGGTCGTGGCCGTCGGCGGCCAGGCGGGCGAGGATCGCGCGGCCGAGATTGCCGGACGCTCCCGTGACGACGATGCGCATGCCGCCACGCTAGGCGCGCGCGGGCCGCCGCGGGGCGTCCCTCCGCGAACATGCAGGCTCAGCCGGCGGCGGCGGCGTCCTCCTCGCTGGCGGCCGCGAGCGGCAGCAGCTGCTCCCGCAGGTAGCCCGCGTAGCCGCCGTCGGTCCGGCCGATGCGACGGCCCGAGGTGACGACCTCCGCCGCGTCGGTCTCGAGGATCGCGGCGAAGGGGCGCATCCGCTCCACGAGGTCCACGTCCTCGTGCTCGCGGAGCGAGCGGTAGCCGCCGGCGCGCAGGTAGGCGCTCGCCCGGGTGCCGAGGTTCGCGCCGTGCACGTGCCCGATCGCCTGACCCTGCGCGTGGGTCGCGAGCCAGGCGCGCACCTGGGCCCCGGAGAGGTCGGCGAAGCGCGGGCGCACGGTGCCGATCACCACGTCGGCGCCGAGCTCGGCCATCCGCAGCTGCTCGACCAGCCAGTCCGGCGGCACCTCCGAGTCGGCGTCGGTGTGCGCGAGCCAATCGGCGCCGGCCGCCAGCGCGCGCTCGGCACCGGCGGCGCGGGCCGCGCCGACGCTCGCGGCTGGCAGGTCGAGGACCTCCACGCCGAGGGACCGCGCGACGCGCACGGTGCCGTCCGTGCACCCGTCCGCGGCCACGACGACGTGCACCGGGACCGCGATCCCGGCCGCCGCATCCGCGATCGACCGGAGCGCGGCGCCGATCAGCTGCTCCTCGTCGCGGGCGGGGACGACGACGCCGATCCGGGCGATCACGCGAGCCCCGCCCGCTCGGCGACCGAGCGCGGGTCGCGGCCGACGACGTCGATGAGGAGGTCGCGTTCGACGTGCGACGCGATCGGCGCGAGGTCGAGCGCCCGGAGCTCCGCGTGCACCTCGTCGCCGGTCAGCGGGTAGTCGCGCACCGGGTGGCGCCAGTGGCAGGCGACGATGACGCCGTCGCGGGTGAGCGCGTCGCGCACGCGGGCCAGCAGGCGCCGGAGCGGATCGCGGGTGAGGTAGTAGCCGACCTCCGACACGACGACGACGTCGAAGGACCCGCCCGGGATCCCGTCGCGGAGGTCGTGCCGGGCGAAGCGGGCGCGGTCGCCGACCCGCGCCCGGGCCCGATCGAGCGCCGCCTCGGAGATGTCGACGGCGAGGAGGTCGTCGACCCGGTCCGCGAGCCCGTCGGTGAGGACACCGATCGAGCACCCCAGCTCGAGCCCGGTCGCGTAGCGCTCGGCCGGCAGGCTGGCCAGGGTGAGGTCGCGCTTGCGGCGCTCGTACCATCGGGTCTCGAAGCCCCACGGGTCGTCGCGCCGCGCGTACAGGGCGTCGAAGTAGGCGCCCGGCAGCGCATCGACCGCGAGGACGTCCTGGTCGCGGAGGAAGTGGGCGAGCAGCTCGGGCCGGAGGAGCGGATCCTCCCCCGCGGTCTGCGAGACGTACCGGTCGAGCGCCTCCCGCTTCGCGCCCGCGTCGCCGGCGACGCGCACGAGGCGCGGCCACGGCACGCGCTCGTCGTCCGGCGCCGCCCAGTGCCACATCCAGATCGGATAGGCGGCGGTCGCCCGGTCGGCGGCGACCTCCGCGACGAGCTCGCCGACCACGCGGTGATCGTGGTGCCCGTCGCCCGCCCACGGCGCGAGCACGAGCCAGTCGCGCGGGGTCCCGGCGACGAGCGCCTCCAGGTCGGCGCGGAGTTCGTCGCGGTGGGCACCCGTGGCGGCGTCGGGGTGATCCCAGGCCGTGACGCGTGCCTCGGGTGCGAGCACCCGGAGCGCGGCGTGCAGCTCGGTACGGCGGGTCGCGATCGTCGCGCGGTCGCCGTCGGGGGCCCCGCCCGTCGCCACGACGACGTGGACGGGTCGACCGCTCGCGGCCATCGCCCGGATCGCGCCGCCCGCGCCGAGGGTCTCGTCGTCCGGGTGCGCGGCGACGACGAGCAGCCCCGCGAAGCGCCCGAGGTCGAACTCCGGGAGCCCGCCGATGCCCGCGTCCCACGCTGCGGCGGGCGTTCCGGCCTGACGCGCGTCGAAGGTCACCACGGGGCGGCCCCCTCGGCGAGCGCGCGACCGAGCGACTCCTGGTCGCGCTCGGCGTGGTGCTGGCGCACGTAGAGCTGGAGGTCGGCGACGCGCTTGGCGTGCGCGGGGTCCATCGCGAGGGGCGCGGGACCGAGGGCGTGCCCCGCGCGGTCGATGATCTCCTCGCAGGCCGCCGCGACGGTCGCGCGGACGCGCTTGGCCAGGACCCGGGCGCCCGGCGCCGCGGCGTCGACCCGCTCGGCGGCCTCGGCGAGCGCACGACGCCCGTCCTCGAGGAGCTGGTCGATCCGTCCCAGGTGGGCGAGCAGGAAGGGGTTCGGCTTGGTCGCAGCGGCCGCGTGGACGCTCCGGCCGATGCCGATCGCGCCGCCGAACCAGCAGGCGGCGACGCCGATCGCGCCGTACTCGAAGCCGGGCCGGGCGAGGTACCACCCGTCGGCGCCGACCGGATCCGCCGGCACCGCATCGAACCGCACCGGACCGCTCGGCACCTCGACGAGCCCGCGCGCGGCCCAGGCGCCCGACTGGACGGCGACGCCGGGATGGCGCAGGTCGGCGGCGAACAGGCGTCGCGTGCCGCCGGCGTCGGCCGCGGTGACGAGGGCGCCGTCGAGGACGCCGGCGAGGGAGCACCAGGGCTTCGTGCCGGTGAGCGTCCAGCCGTCGGCGCCGGGCGTCGCGAGGAGCGGGTCCGGGCCGCCCTCGGCGGCGAAGACCCCCCACGCGCCGGCGGGAGCGTCGCGGCCCGCCTGGCGCAGGATCGCGACGGCGTCCCAGTGGGGCTCCACCGCGCGGGCGACGCCGAGATCGGCGGCGGCGAGCGAGGCGAGGGCCTCCCAGAGGTCGCGCGTCGCCCCGCCACCGGGCACGACGGCGTCGGCGGGTGCGGTCGTCGCGAACCGCAGCGCCTCGTCGATGTCGGGGGGCTCGGCGGCGATCGCGGCGGCGGTCAACGGTCCCGGGTCGGCCCCGACGAACGAGACCGGGGTCAGCACGCGAGCCTCATCCCCCCACTGTTGCGGACCTCACCCTCGGCGGGCGCGGCTACCACGCGGCGTCCAGCAAGCACAGCGGTCTTGCCGGATCCGGCGATCAGGGATGCGCCTCGTGCCCCGGCCGGCCGGCGCTGCGGTTCGCGTCCTTCATCTCGGCCTCCAGCAGGTGACGCGCTCCGTCGGCGAGCTCGTCGCGCGCGGCGCGCTCGAGCTCCCGGAAGAGCGCGAAGTAGCCGTCGTCGTACTCCTCGACGAGCTGGAAGGTCCACCGGCCCTGGATCACGTTGCGGCCGACCAGCTCCTCGTCGATCCGATCGGCGATCTCCGCGTGGCCGGCGTCGCGCAGCTTCGACACCGCCTCGCCGAGCGCGATGTCCGCGGCCCCGGTCAGACGGTGGAAGCCGTACAGCAGGCCGCGGGCGTGCTCGGCGGTCTCGAACGCCTCCGAGAGCTTGCCGAGGGCCTCGACCGTGGCGTCGTCGACGCCGGGGGGACGGGGGCGGACGGGTTCCTGGGTCATGGGATCACCTTGGCTCGATCCGCCCCGGCCGGCGGCGGATTCCGGCCGACTCGCAGCCGGCGACCTGGGAGCCACGTGCTCGTCGCGCGCCGACGCGGATCGAGCGCGTCGACTGGGACGACGACATCCCGTTGATCCGAGGAGGACGACATGGCACAGCTCGACGGCAAGCGCATCGCGATCGTGACCAGCAACAGCGGCGTGGAGGAGGCGGAGCTCGCGAGCCCGCGGCAGGCCGTGATCGACGCGGGCGGCGAGGCGGTGCTGCTCGCGCCCGAGGCGGGCGAGGTCCGCACCCTGGTGCACGACGAGGACCCCGGCGAGAGCTTCACCGCCGACCGGCCGGTGGCGGGCGCCGATCCGGCGGAGTTCGACGGCCTCATCCTCCCCGGCGGCACGCTGAACGCCGACAAGCTCCGGCTCGACGAGGACGCGATCGCGTTCGTCGACGCGGTCATCCGGGCCGGCAAGCCGGTCGCGGCCATATGCCACGGCCCGTGGGCGCTCGTCGAGTCCGGGCGGCTCGTCGGCAAGACGCTCACGAGCTTCCCGTCGCTGCAGACCGACATCGAGAACGCCGGCGCGCAGTGGGTCGACGAGGAGGTGCACGTCGACCGCGAGGACGGCTGGACGCTCGTCACCTCCCGCAACCCCGGCGACCTCGACGCGTTCGGCCGGGAGCTCGTCGCCGCGTTCGGGGGTGCCGCATGAGCGACCCGGCCGGCACCCAGGGCGGCGACCTCTCCGACGACGACCAGCTGCGGAAGGACCGCAGCTACTCGCCGTCGAGCGGGCGGGAGACCGATGCGATGCAGAACGACCCCGAGGAGTCGAATGCGGCACGCGACGCGGGCGACCGCGTGCAGGCCCTCCCCGGCACCGGCGGCCCGGACGACGTCGGCGACGTCGACGTGCCGGACGACGAAGTGAACATGCCGCGCGACGAGGGGACACACTGATGAAGGCGCTGACCTGGCAGGCGAACCGGAAGGTCGAGACGATCGAGGTGCCGGATCCCCGGATCGGGGAGCCGACCGATGCGATCGTGCGGATCACCTCCACGGCGATCTGCGGCTCCGACCTGCACCTCCTGGGCGTGCTCGGACCGTTCCTCGACAAGGGCGACGTGCTGGGCCACGAGCCGATGGGCGTCGTGGTCGAGACCGGGAGCGCCGTCGCGGACCTCGCGGTCGGCGACCGGGTCGTGATCCCGTTCGTCATCGCGTGCGGCGAGTGCTACCAGTGCCGCCGCGGCATGACGAGCCAGTGCGAGACGACGCGGACGCCCGGTCAGGACACGGGTGCGTCGCTCTACGGCTACACGCAGCTCTACGGCAGCGTGCCCGGCGGCCAGGCCGAGTACCTGCGCGTCCGGCTCGCGGATCGCAACGCCATCAAGGTGGGCGCGGAGCTGCCCGACGAACGCTATCTGTTCCTCAGCGACATCCTCCCGACCGCATGGCAGGGCGTGCAGTACGCGGGGGTGCCGGAGGGCGGGTCGCTCACCGTGCTCGGCCTCGGCCCCGTCGGGCAGTTCGCCTCGCGGATCGGCAGGCACCTCGGCTACGACGTCGTCGCGGTCGACCCGGTGCCGGAGCGCCGCGCGATGGCCGAACGCCACGGCGTGGCGACACTCGACCTCGACGACCACGTGGCGGAGGCGGTGCTCGACCTCACCGACGGGCGCGGCCCGCACGGCGTCGTCGACGCGGTGGGGATGGAGGCGCACGGCAACCCGGTCGCCGCTTTCACGCAGCACGCGGCCGGCCTCCTGCCCGATGCGATCGCGCAGAAGCTCATGCAGACGGCCGGCACCGACCGGCTCGCGGCGATGATGATGGCGTTCGACCTCGTGCAGCGCGGTGGCACCGTGTCGCTCAGCGGCGTCTACGGCGGCGTCGGCGATCCGCTGCCGATGCTCAACCTGTTCGACAAGCAGGTGACGATCCGCATGGGGCAGTGCAACGTTCAGCGCTGGGCACCGGAGCTGCTGCCGCTCGTGGAGGACCCGTCCGATCCGCTCGGCACGGAGGACCTCGTCACGCACCACGGCTCGCTCGACGAGGCGCCGGACCTCTACGCCGCCTTCCGCGATAAGCAGGACGGCTGCGTGAAGGTCGTGCTGAACCCCTGAGGTGACGGCGGCGGGGTCAGCGGACGCGGCGCAGCAGCGCCAGGGTCACTCCGAACACGAGGTGCGCCCGGAAGAGGTGGCGCGCCCGCTCCGTGTCACGATGCGCAGGCGGGAGAACGCCGAGGGCGGGGGCGACGACCTCGTATCCGAGTGCCCAGAGCCCGACCCCCGCGGCGAGCGAGGTCGGCAGCCCGGTGAGGCGAAGCAGGACCGCGAGTGCACCTCCGCTCGCGCCGATACCGAGGTGCAGAGCGGTCGCGGCCGCCGAGATGCGCTCGTCCGACCAGCCGGGGCGGAAGCGTCGCACGATCCGCGCCGGCGGCGCCTCCCCGATCGCCTCCCGGCTCTCGCCGGAGAGCATGTATTCGCTCATGACGACCGTCGCGAGGACGCCCGCGGCCATCGCGCTCGCCAGGCCGTCGCGTCGCCGGGTCCGATCACGAACGCTCACCATCCCCATTATCCGAGCCCGTCCACCTGCGGAGCGCCGGAGCAGCGGCTGGACGTCGCGTCCGAGACCGCTCCGACGACGGACGGGCCTGCCTACCGTCGAGCCATCCGACGAGAGGAAGACACATGAGCACCGTGGAGAAGTCGATCGACGTCGACGTGCCGATCACCGCCGCGTACAACCAGTGGACGCGGTTCGAGGAGTTCCCCGAGTTCCTCGGGGGCGTCGAGGAGGTCACCCAGCAGGACGACACCCACCTGCACTGGAAGGTCAAGGTCGGCGGGGTCGAGCGCGAGTTCGATGCCGAGGTGACCGAGCAGCACCCCGACGAGCGCGTCGCGTGGAAGTCCACCGACGGCGAGGCGCACGCGGGTGTCGTGACGTTCCACCGACTCGACGACGCGAAGACCCGCGTGACCGTGCAGATGGACTGGAAGCCGGAGGGCTTCGTCGAGAAGGTCGGCGCGGCGCTGCAGGTGGACGACATCCAGATCGGCCGCGACCTCGGGCGCTACAAGGACCTCGTCGAGGGCAAGGGCCGTATCGGCGACGGCTGGCGCGGCGAGGTCGACCGCGCGCCGGACGCCACCGGCAACTGATCGTCGGCGACGAGGGGGAGGGTGCGTGGCGCCCTCCCCCTCGTCATGCCGTCAGGAGTCGCGGCGGCGGCGCTCGACCAGACGCGCGATCAAGAAGAGCGCGACGCCGACCACGAGCACGATGGCCGCGAAGAGCCACACCAGCGGCTTCTGCTGCGTGAGCAGCCCGACGCACGACGCGATCCCGAGCACCGGGATCGCCCGCCACACCCGGAAGTGCCGGTGCTCGACCCGATCGCGCCGCAGCACCAGCACCGCGACGTTCACGGCGATGAAGACGAACAGCAGCAAGAGAACGACCGTCGATGCCAGGGTGGCGAGATCGCCCACCAGGACGAGGATCATCGCGATCGCGGTCGTCGCGACGATCGCGACCCACGGCGTCCGCCGCCCGGGGAGCACGCGCGACAGCACCGACGGGAGCAGCCCCTGCTCCGCCATCCCGTACGTCACCCGGCTCGCCATGATCATCGTGAGCAGCGCGCCGTTCGCGACCGCGATCAGCGCGATGAGGCTGAACAGCCAGGTCGGGATCGCCACCCCCGTCGCGCCGACGACCGCGAGCAGCGGGCCCGACGACCTGCCGAGCGCCGACGGCGGCAGCGCGATCGACGACGCGAGGCCCACGAGCACGTACACGACGCCGGTGGTGATGAGCGCCCCGAACAGCGCGCGCGGGTAGACCCGCGACGGGTGCTTGACCTCCTCGGCGACGTTGGCCGAGGTCTCGAAGCCGACGAACGAGTAGAACGCGATGATCGCCGCGCCCAGCACGCCGATCGCGGGGCTCACGTCGGCACGGAACTCGCCGACCCGCCCGAGGTCGCCGCCCCCGCCGCCGATCATCACCCCGACGGTGACGACCACGAGCACGAGGCCGCTGACCTCGATGATCGTCATGACGACGTTCGAGCCCACCGACTCCCGGATGCCCCGGGCGTCGAGCGCCCCGACCACGGCGAGGAACACGATCGCCGCGACGACCGACGGCACGTGCAGGAACGTCTGGAGGTAGTCGCCCGCGAACGCCAGGGCGAGCCCCGCCGCGCTCACGACCCCGGCGGAGAGCATGCAGAACCCCACGAGGAACGAGACGATCGGCACCTTGAACGCCCGCTCGGCGAAGATCGCCGCGCCGCCCGCCTTCGGGTACTTCGTCACCAGCTCGGCGTAGGAGCCGGCCGTGAAGAGCGCCATCACGAGAGCGAGCACGAGCGGTGCCCAGAGCGCTCCGCCGACCTCCTTCGACAGCGTGCCCATGAGCGCGTAGATGCCGGCGCCGAGCACGTCGCCCAGGATGAACAGGAAGAGCATCGGGCCGGTGATGCCCTGCTTCAGCTTGGATCCGGACCGCGGCGCGGCGTCGGCGGGGGCATCGGAGGGTGCGGTCATGCGCCGACCGTACGGATGCTCCGACGCATCGCCCTCCGACGTCCAGGCAACGCGCCGGCCCGCCTCGCGCGTCGCGCGTCGCGCGTCGCGCCCGATCGCGCAACCCCTGGACCTCGCCCGCGATCCGGAGGAGCGTGAACGGATGAGCGACCACGAGGGCCCCGCCATCGCACGATCCGACGACACCTTGGAGGACGCGGGAACCCCGTCGCCCGCCGAGGAGGACGCGGCGCGCGCCGAAGAGGGGCACCACGACCCCGCGAGCAGCGAGGACACCACCTCGGGCGGCTCCGCCGACTGAGGCCGACCCATCCGGCGAGCACCGGTCGGACGGGCGAGGATGGCGGGGTGACCCCCGACGAGCTCCGCGCGTGGCACGCCGACTACCTCGACGCGTGCAACCGCCACGACCTCGTCGCGATCCGCGGGTTCGTGGCCCCGGCCGTGCGGCGCGCGCACCTGCCGGGAGGGGGCGACGCGTGGGTCGCCGACCTCGACGAGCTGTTCCGGGCGTTCCCCGACTTCCGCTGGAAGCGCGTCGCGCTCCTCGTCGAGGGTGACCGGATCGCGGTGCATCTGCGCGCAGGCGGCACCCACCGGGCGAGCGGGCGCCACGTCAACGTCGCCGAGTTCGGCATCCTCCGCGTCGCCGACGGCCGCATCACCGAGTACGCCGGAGCCCCGGGCGCGACCGATCTGATCGCCTCGGTCGCCTGATGGACGCCGCCGCCGCGCGCGCGCTCGTCGATCGCCGCCGCCGCGAGATCGCGGAGCGGCTCGCCGACGTCGACCGCCGGCTCGTGGAAGTGCGCGCCGCGCGCGGCGACTGGACGGACGAGGAGCACGATCCGGAGGGCTTCGCCCTCACCCACGAGTGGTCGCAGGCGGCCGGGAGCCGCGCGCGTTTCGAGGGAGTGCTCCGAGAGCTCGATGCGGCCGCCGCGCGCATCGACGACGGCGGGTACGGGGTGTGCGTCGTCTGCGGGAGGCCGATCCCCGACGCGCAGCTGGAACTCCAGCCGGAGCGCACCCGGTGCGTGGCCTGCGTCGACCGACGACGGCGGTGAGCGGCGGGGACCCGCAGGGATCAGGGATCTGGGGTCCCCGCCTGGGCCCGGTAACCAGCCGGACCTTCGAGCGACCCTAGGTGCTCCCTGGCTCGAACGGAAGTAGACGAGGGGGTGATCGACGGAGGGGCGTCATCCCCTGGAAGACGTCCCCCCGCCGACGGCGACGGGTGAGGCCGCCTCGGTCATCCGCTCGGTGTCCTGGCTCCGATCGGCCCTGATCCTGACCGTTCCCTCAGGTCTAGGCGAATCGGACGCACGCGTCAAGGAATCCTCGGTCTTTCAGGAGACCGCCAGGCGCGCTCCCGTTCGCTCGATGATCGAGCTGGCGATCTTGAGCGACGGGTAGTCGCCGAGCCACCAGCCTTTGGAGTCGCGGGCGCGGAAGCGGGGGCCGAACGATTCGACGCATCCGAGGTAGGTGCCGCCGGCGGAGCCCGACCAGAAGTCGGAGCCGGCGAGACCCCAGGAGGTGAGGGTCAAGGGGATGATGGCCATGTCGGCCTCGATTCCTGCCGCGCGCGGTGTCTTCGCACGGGCTGCTCTTCGCCGAGAAACCGGGACGTCCTCCGAACGCCGGCAGATCGCCGGGGTGTTGGGGAGGCCGTCCACGTCAAACGGAACTCGACTCCCAGAACTTTACGTGCCTGAACGAACGCCGTGCAGGGGTTGACTTTCAGACGGCTTCGAGGATGACCGCGGAGCCCTGCCCGCCTCCGCCGCAGAGCGCCGCCGCGCCGAAACCCGACACCCCCGGCTCGTGGAGCTGCCGCGCGAGAGTCCCGGCGAGCCGCGCGCCCGACGCTCCGATGGGGTGCCCGAGCGCGATCGCGCCGCCGTGCACGTTGACGATGTCGGGATCGACGCCGAGCGCGTCCACCGATGCGAGGGCGACCGACGCGAAGGCCTCGTTGATCTCGACCCGCGCGAGGGCCGACGCATCGCGGCCGATCTTCGTGAGAGCCGCGAGGATCGCGTTCGACGGCTGGTGGTGCAGCTGGATGTCGGGACCCGCGACGAGCGCCGCGGCGAGCACGCGGGCGATGGGCGTCGCGCCGGTGCGGGCCGCGGCCGCCTCGCTCATGAGCACGAGCGCCGCCGCGCCGTCGGTGATCTGCGACGCATTGCCCGCGGTGATCGTGCCACCCTCGCGGAAGGCGGGCCGCAACCGAGCGAGCGTTTCGGCCGTGGTGTCGGGGCGGACGCCGTCGTCCTCCGCGATGCGGCCGGCCGGCGCGTCGACCGGCGCGATCTCCTCGGCGAGGAACTCGCGGGAGGCGGCGGCGCGCTGGTGGGACCGGGCGGCCCAGGCGTCCTGCGACGCCCGGTCGAGGTGGAGCGCGTCGTTGCCGGTCTCGGTCGAGGACCCCATGGAGACGTGCTCGAACGCGTCGGTCAGGCCGTCGTGGTCGAGGGTGTCGACCAGCTCGATCGCACCGTACCTGGTGCCGGTGCGCCCCGGGAACGCGTGCGGGGCGAGCGACATCGACTCCATCCCGAGCGCGAGCACGACGTCGGCTCCGCCCGCCTCGATGAGCGCGGCGCCCGCGACGACCGCCTCGAGACCGGAGAGGCACACGGCGTTGAGCGTCATGGCGGGCACGTTCATCCCGAGGCCGCCCTGCACGCCGGCCTGCCGAGCGGGGTTCTGGCCGGCGAGGCCCTGCAGGACCTGGCCCGCGAACACCCGCTCGACGGCCGCCGGGCCGACGCCCGAGCGCTCCATCGCGTGCCGAGCCGCGTGGCCGCCGAGGGCCACCGCCGGGATCGTCGCCAGCTTGCCGGTGAAGCGCGTGAACGGCGTACGCGCGTACCCGGTGATGACGGCCTTGCTCATGAGGGATCCCCTTCCATCGCGACGCGGAACGGGGCCCCCGTCAGCGTTCGCAGCTCATCCACCGTCTGGTCGTCGGCCAGGCGGCGCAGCACCAATCCTCCGTCGACCACGTCGAACACCGCACGATCCGAGATGATCCGGTTCACGACGCCGACGCCGGTGAGCGGCAGCGTGCAGCGCTCGACGATCTTCGGGGTGCCGTCCTTGGCCACGTGCTCGGTGATGACGACGACCCGCGGGGTGCCCGCCACGAGGTCCATCGCGCCGCCCATGCCCTTCACGAGCTTGCCCGGGATCGTCCAGTTGGCGAGGTCGCCGTTCGCCGCCACCTGCAGCGCGCCGAGGATCGCGGTCTGCACCTTGCCGCCGCGGATCATGCCGAAGCTCGTCGCCGAGTCGAAGATCGACGCCCCCGGCAGCAGGGTGACCGTCTGCTTGCCGGCGTTGATGAGGTCCGCATCCACCTCGTCGTCGAACGGGAAGGGCCCGATTCCGAGGATGCCGTTCTCGCTCTGCAGGGTGACCCGCACGCCCGGCGGGAGGTGGTTGGCGACCAGGGTCGGGATGCCGATCCCGAGGTTCACGTACTGGCCGTCCTTGAGCTCCGCCGCCGCGAGCGCGGCCATCTCGTCACGACTCCACATCAGTTCACCACCGCGCCGCTCGGACGCTCGCGAACGGTCCTCTGCTCGATCTGCTTGTCGGACGGGTCGGCCTGCACCAGCCGATGCACGTAGATGCCGGGGGTGTGGATGTCGTCGGGATCGAGGAAGGAGCCCTCCGGCAGGACATCGTCCGCCTCCGCGATCGTCACCCGGCCGCAGGTCGCTACCAGCGGGTTGAAGTTGCGCGCGGTGAGCCGGTAGCGGAGGTTGCCCTCGAGGTCGGCCCGGTACGCGCGCACGAGCGCGAGATCGGCGACGATGCCGCGCTCGAGGATCGCGCGCACGCCGTCGAACTCCGCCTCCTCCTTGCCCTCCGCGATCGGGGTGCCGACGCCGGTGGGCGTGAAGAACGCGGGGATGCCGGCGCCGCCCGCGCGCAGCCGCTCGGCGAGGGTCCCCTGCGGCACGAACTCCACGTCGAGCTCCCCGTCGAGGTACTGCTGGGCGAAGAGACGGTTCTCGCCGACGTAGGAGGAGAGCACCTTGGCGACCTGCCGGTTCTCGAGCAGCAGACCGAGGCCCTTGCCGTCGACGCCCATGTTGTTGCTGACGACGGTCAGATCCCGCACGCCGCTCTCGACGAGCGCCCGGATCAGCGTGGTCGGGTTGCCCGAGAGGCCGAAACCGCCGACCGCCACGGTCATCCCGTCACGGGCCACGGCGCGCACCGCGTCGGCGGCGCCGCCGACCAGCTTGCCCATCCGCACTCCTTCGTCGAGGGTCCCTGAAACGCTACCTCGCGACCGGGCACCCCGCGCGGCGGACTAGCTCTTCGATCCGGTCGCGACGAGCACGCCGGCGAGCCCGATCATCATCCCGCCGCCCGTCGCGCGGATCGCGGCGAGGCGCTTCGGCGAGCGCGCGAACCACCCGCGCGCCGTGCTCGCCGCGAGGGCCCACACGCTGTCGCAGAGGCACGCGATGAGGAGGAACACGAGACCGAGCACGACGAGTTGCACCGGGACGGCGCCCGCGCGCAGGTCGACGAACTGCGGCAGCACCGCGACGAAGAACACCATCGTCTTCGGGTTCGTGACCCCGACGACGAACCCCTGACGGATCAGCGTGAACGAGCGCGCCGGCGGCCGCCCGACCTCGTCCGCGCCGTCCATGCCCTGCTTCCGGTGCCGGATGGCCTGCACGCCGAGCCAGACGAGGTAGGCCGCGCCGGCGATCTTGATCGCGGTGAAGACGGGCACCGACTCCGCGACGATCGTTCCCACCCCGAGCGCGACCATCGCGAGCAGCGGCACGGCGCCCAGCTCGTTGCCGATCACGCTGAGCAGGCCGCCCCGTCGTCCGAGTGCGAGCGATCGGCCGACGACGAACAGCACGGCGGGGCCCGGGATCGCGATGAGGATCAGCGACGCCAGGGAGAACGTCAGAAGGGTTCCGACCGCGGGCATGTGGGACATCATGGCGCAGACGGCGAGAGGAGTCAGGCCCAGTCGGGGCGCGCGAACTCCGGAGCGGCGGCCGCGATCCGGGGATCGAGCCGCAGGTGGGACGCGAGCAGCGGCATGGTGCGCGTCACGGTCTGCTCGATGCGGCCGGACAGCTCCGCGGAGTCGACGCGGTAGTCGGTGAAGTCGCCCTCGTTGGCGAAGATGCCGAGCGGCAGGGTGAGCGACTGGAAGAAGCCGAACAGCGGCCGCATCTGGTGCTCCACGAGCAGCGCGTGCCGGTCGCTGCCGCCCGTCGCGGTCAGCACGATCGGGGTGTCGGTGAGGGCGTACTGCCCGATGTGGTCGAAGAACAGCTTGAACAGGCCGGTGTAGGTCGCGCGGTACGCGGGCGAGCCGACGACGAGCACGTCGGCGCGCTCCACCGTCTCCAGCGCCCCGATCGCGGCCGGCCCGAGGTCGCTGCGGTACGGGCCGGCGCCGAGGTCGGTGAGGAGCGGTGCGAGCTCGATGAGGACGGCCTCGCCGCCCAGCTCGCTCGCGAACACGTCGGTGACGTGCTCGACGAGGGCCGTCGTGCGCGAGGGCCGGGTGGGGCTCCCGCTCACGCCGACGACGGTGAGGGGGCGCGCTCCGTCTGCTGCCATGCCCCGATGATGCTCCGCGGCGACCGCTGGGCGGAAACACGTGACGCCGCGTGACCTCGGGTGACGCCCGGCGACCGGAGACGATCGGGCAGGCTGGGGGCATGACCGCCGCCGAACGCCTGACCGACCCGATCGCCTATCACGGCGAGGGGCCGTTCTGGGATGCGGAGCGCTCCCGCCTGCTCCTCGTCGACATGCTCGCCGGCGCGATCGTGAGCCGCGACGAGAGCGGTCGGATCGAGCGGCACGCGGTGCCGTCGCGGGTCGCGGCCGTCGTCCGACGGCGCGCGTCGGGCGGATTCGTCGTCGCGACCGAACGCGACGTGCTCGCGGCGGACGCCGGCCTCACGGCGTTCTCGCCGATCGCCACCGGTCTCGTCGGCGACGGCGTGCGCCTCAACGAGGGCGGGTGCGATCCGCTCGGCGCGTTCCTCATCGGGTCGATGGCGTACGGCGCCACCCCCGCGGGTGGATCGCTGCAGCGGGTCGCCCCGGACGGCACCGTCACGACGGTGCTGGAGGGCGTGACCGTCTCCAACGGGCTGCAGTTCTCGACCGACGGCCTGACCGCGTTCTACGTCGACTCCCCCACCGGCCGCATCGACCGCGTCGACGTCGACCCGGCGACGGGAGCCTGGAGCGGCCGTCGCTCGCACGTCGAGATCGAGGGCACCCCGGGCGGCCCCGACGGCCTCGCGATCGACGTCGAGGGCGGTCTCTGGGTCGCGCTCTACGGCGGCGGCGCGGTCCGGCACTACGACCCGGCGGGCGCGCTCGTCGAGGAGATCGCGGTCCCGGGCGCGACGAAGGTGACGGCGTGCGCGTTCGGCGACCCCGACCTCCGCACCCTCTACATCACGACGTCGCGCGAGGGCCTCGGCGACGACGAGGAGCCGCAGGCCGGCTCGCTCTACGCGATCCGCACCGACGTCGCGGGCGCTCCGCCGCTGCCCTTCGCGGGCTGAGCGCCCCGCCGTAGGGTGCTGCCATGAGCAGCGTCGCCGACTCCCTTCCCGCCACGATGCGCGCCGTCGTGATGCACGGCCCCGAGGACTACCGCCTGGAGGAGCGCCCGGTGCCCGAACCCGGTGACGGCGAGCTGCTGCTCCGGGTCGACGCCGTCGGCATCTGCGCGAGCGACCTCAAGTGCTACCACGGCGCCGCGAAGTTCTGGGGCGACGAGCGGCGGCCGGAGTGGGTCGAGCGCGGACGGATCCCGGGTCACGAGTTCGTGGGAACGATCGTCGCCGGCGATCCCGCCGCGCTCGAGCGACGCGGGGTCGCACTGGGTGATCGCGTCGCGGCCGAGCAGATCGTGCCGTGCGGCGAGTGCCTGTACTGCCGCGAGGGCTCGTACTGGATGTGCGACGTGCACGACATGTTCGGCTTCAAGGGCTACGACGGCGCGATGGCGGAGTACGTCCTGGTGCCGCCGCGCGCGCTCACCCACCCGGTGTCGCGCGAGCTGCCCGGCCAGGTCGCCGCGTTCGCCGAGCCGCTGTCGTGCGCGTTCCACGCCGTCGAGCGGGCGGAGATCCGCTTCGACGACACCGTGGTCGTCGCCGGAGCCGGCCCGATCGGGCTCTCGGCCATCGCCGGCGCGCGGCAGAAGAACCCCCTGCGGCTCATCGCCCTCGACGTGCTCGACGAGAAGCTCGAGCTGGCGCGGGAGGTCGGAGCGGACATCGTCGTCAACATCACGACGGAGGACGCGGTCGCGCGCATCAAGGAGCTCACCGGCGGCTACGGGGCCGACGTCTACATCGAGGCGACCGGGCATCCCTCCGCCATCCCGCAGGGCCTCGCGCTGCTGCGCAAGCTCGGCCGGTTCGTCGAGTACTCGGTGTTCAAGGACGCCGCCACCGTCGACTGGTCGATCATCTCCGACGACAAGGAGCTCGACGTGCGCGGCGCCCACCTCGGCCCGCACACGTGGCCCGCGGCGATCAAGCTGCTCGAGGCGCAGACCCTCCCGATGGACGAGATCTGCACCCACCAGTTCCCGCTCGAGAGCTTCCAGGAGGCGCTGGACCTCGTGGGCGACTCGGCGGGTCGCTCCGTGAAGGTGTCGCTCATCCCGTCGCTGCGCCCCTAGCGACCTCGTCTACGCTCCGAGGCCGCGGAGCGCGAGCAGCTCGCTGCGCCAGCGGGCGTGCACGTCCCACGGGTCGCGGCCGGCCGCGACCACGTCGATGTGCGCCGCGAGCGCGGGCGTGAGCCGGAACCACTCGGACCCCGGGAACCGGTCGACGGCGAACTGCTCGTGCCGCCGCCGCTCCAGCCGGCGGTCGCCGCGCTCGAAGGCGAGCAGCTCCTGGTGCCGGATCGCCCCGAAGCGCTGACGGGGATTGGCGGTGGTGCCGATCTTGATGCGGTCGTCCTGGCGCAGGTAGTAGACGACGTCGAGCCGTGGCGGGGCGAGGTCGCCGTCCGGGACCTCGCCGTGCCGCCACTCGCAGACCGCGCAGATCCAGCCGGACGGGTAGCGCACCCCCACGCGCGAGCCGCAGACGAGGCACGGGTAGGGCAGCAGATCCTCGACCGCGTCCATCGTGACAGTGTCGCCCCGGGGGAGGACACTCGAGTCGTGCTTGAGATGCCCGGCGTTGCGCTCACCGCGCTGCCTCCGACGTCGTGCGCTGGCGGGGTCGACTGCCAGGACACCGGAACGGGCCCCGACCTCGGATGGCTCACGATCCCGGCGGTCGTGCTGGTGGTCCTCGTCGTCGTCGTGGTCGTGTACTACGCACGCCGCGGCGGCCGCGGGCTCTGACCCCGCGCGGCGCCCGACGTCACGCGCCGGGGTGCGTACTCGTCGACGTACTCCTGCCCGGAGAGCTTCTGGATGGCCTGCATGATCTCGTCGGTGATCTGACGCAGCACGTCGCCGTCGTTCTGCCGACCGTAGAAACGGCTGAAGTCGAGCGGCTCCCCCGCGATCATGCCGACCTTCCGGCGGCGCGGGAGCTTCGCCCCGGACGGCATGACCTCGAACGTGCCGACCATGGCGATCGGCACGACCGGCACCTCGGCCTGGAGCACCATCCGGGCCACGCCGGTGCGGCCCTTGTACAGGCGGCCGTCGAGGCTCCGGGTGCCCTCGGGGTAGATGCCGAGCTGGCCGCCCTTGGCGAGGTGCTCGAGCCCGGCGCCGAGCGAGCTCGACGAGGCCTGGCCGCCCGAGCGGTCCATCGGGAGCTGCTTGACCGCGAAGAAGAAGCGGCGTACGAGCCAGCCCTTCAGGCCGCGCCCGGTGAAGTACTCGCTCTTGGCGAGGAAGCTGATCGGCCGGCGCAGCATGAGCGGGAGGAACACCGGGTCGAGGAACGACAGGTGATTGCTCGCGATGATCACCCCGCCGTGCCGCGGGATGTTGTCGAGCCCCTTCTGCCATACCTGCCAGAGCGCCCGGACCCACGGTCCGATCGCGACGTTTTTCAGGAACGCGTAGAACATGTCGGCCTCGTCGGGATCGGATCGGGAGCCTCCAGGGTATCGGCGTCCGGGTGCTTGCCAGCATCGCCGGCGGGTGCCCGGCTACCGTGGATAGGGCATGCCCATCGACATCTCTCCCTCCTTCGCGACCCGGAAGGAGCGCCTCGCCCACGAGCGGGTGCGGTCCCGCCGGCGTCGGTCCGCCGCCACCCCGCGTCGCGGCCGCGCCACGCATCCGCATCGGCCGGCGCACGTGTTCCTGGCCGCCGTCTCGGCGCTCGGGCTGCTCGGGGTCGCCGCCGTGCCGGTACTCGCGACCACCGGGTCACCGGCCGAGGCGAGCGGCGCGGTCGCGGCACCCGGCACCGCCCAGCGGGCCTCCGTCGACGACCTGACGACCGCGCTCACCCGCGACGACTACTCGGCCGACGAGCCGCAGGCCCTCGTCGACTCGGCGGCCGTCGGCGACGAGCGGGTGCTCGACAACGGTCAGCTCATGGGTCAGCCGTGGGCGCTCCCCGTCGTCGGCATGATCAGCGACGGCTTCGGCCCGCGCCCGAACCACCCGGTCGCCGGCACCCGCGACTTCCACGCGGGAACCGACATCGCCGCGCCGTGCGGCACACCGATCCACGCCGCCACCGCGGGCACCGTCGTGCAGGCGGAGCCGGACGGCACCTACGGCAACTGGATCCTCCTCGAGCACGGCGACGGCATCCAGACGGGGTACGCCCACATCGTGAACGGCGGCACCGAGGTGAAGGTCGGGCAGAACGTGGAGGCGGGGCAGGAGATCGCCCGCGTCGGTCGCACCGGCGCCGCGACGGGCTGCCATCTGCACTTCGAGACCCGGATCTCGACGAAGGCCGTCGACGCGGTCCCGTTCATGGCGAAGCGCGGCGTCACCCTCGGCTGAGGGAGCGCGAGGATGGACCCCATGACGTCGGAGTCCAACACGCGGGATCTGGAGGCGTCGATCGTCACCGATCTGCGCGACCAGCTCACCTACGGGTCCTACCTCGAGCTCGACACCCTGCTCGCGGCCCAGCACCCGCTCAGCACGCCCGAGCACCACGACGAGCTGCTGTTCATCATCCAGCATCAGACGACGGAGCTCTGGCTGAAGCTGGTGCTGCACGAGCTGCGCGCGGCCTGCGCGTCGCTCGCGGCCGACAACCTTCGCGACGCGCTCAAGAAGATCGCCCGGGTCAAGCACATCCAGCGCTCGATGATCGAGCAGTGGTCGGTGCTCGCCACCCTGACGCCCACGGAGTACGTCCAGTTCCGCGACTCGCTCGCGAGGTCGTCGGGGTTCCAGTCGGCCCAGTACCGCGCGGTCGAGTTCGTGCTCGGCAACAAGAACGCCCGCATGCTGCAGGTGTTCGCGGGCGAGCCGGAGAACGCCGCCATGCTCCGCGAGGCGCTCGAGGCCCCGAGCCTGTACGACGAGTTCCTGCGCCTGCTGGCCCGGCGGGGGCTGCCGATCCCGACGCGCATCCTCGACCGCGACGTGACGGTCGCGCACGTGCTCGACGACGGGCTCCGCGACGTTCTCGCCCGGATCTACGAGACGGCCGACGACAACTGGGACCTCTACGAGGCCTGCGAGGAACTGGTCGACCTGGAGGAGAACTTCCAGCTCTGGCGGTTCCGCCACATGCGGACGGTGATGCGGACGATCGGATCGAAGCAGGGCACCGGCGGATCGAGCGGCGTGGACTTCCTCCGCCGCGCCCTCGACCTCTCCTTCTTCCCCGAGCTGTTCGCGCTCCGGACCGAGATCGAGGCGCCGTGAGCGCGCCCGCCGCGGCCGAGCTCGACGCCGCCGACCCGCTGGCCGCCTTCCGCGACCGCTTCGTCGGGTCGGACGATCCCGACCTGCTCTACCTCGACGGCAACTCGCTCGGTCGCCCGCTGCGCGAACTGCCGGCCCGGATGGCCGACTTCGTCGAGCACGCCTGGGGCGAGCGGCTGATCCGCAGCTGGGACGAGGGCTGGTTCGACCTCCCGCTCACGCTCGGCGACCGGCTGGCCCGCCTCGCCCTCGGCGCGGCGCCGGGCCAGACGATCGTCGGGGACTCCACGACGGTGAGCCTGTACAAGCTGATCCGCGCCGCGCTCACGGCGCGGCCGGACCGGCGGACGATCCTCGTCGATCGCGGCAACTTCCCGACCGACCGGTACGTGGTGCAGGGCATCGCGGCCGAGCGCGGGGCGACGATCGGCTGGCTCGACCCGGATCCGTCGGCGGGGGTCACCGTGGACGACGTGCGCGACGCCCTCTCCGACGACACCGCGGTGGTCGTGCTGAGCCACGTCGCCTATCGCTCGGGTCACATCGCCGACGTCCCCGGGATCACCGCGGCGGCGCACGAGGCCGGCGCCCTCGTCGTGTGGGACCTCTCCCACTCGGTCGGATCGGTGCCGATGGAGCTCGACGCCTGGGGCGTCGACTTCGCGACCGGCTGCACCTACAAGTACTTGAACGGCGGCCCGGGCTCGCCCGCCTTCCTCTACGTGCGCGCGGGGCTCGTCGAGCACGCCGCACAGCCGATCCAGGGCTGGATGGGCGCCCGCGACCCGTTCGTGATGGGGCCGGAGTACGCACCGGCCGACGGCATCCGACGGTACGTGAGCGGCACGCCACCGGTCTTCGCGATGCAGCCGATGGCGGCGATGCTCGATCTGATCGAGGAGGCGGGCATCGACCGCATCCGCGCCAAGTCGGTCGCCCTCACCGAGCACGCCGTCCGGTTGCACGACGAGCTCCTCGCGCCGCTCGGGGCGCGGCTCGCGACGCCGCGGGACCCGGCGCTCCGCGGCGGGCACATCACGGTCGACCACCCGGCGTTCCCGGAGCTCATCGGGGCGCTCTGGCGGAGCGGGATCGTGCCGGACTTCCGGCGGCCGGACGGCATCCGTCTCGGGATGTCGCCGCTCAGCACCTCCTTCTCGGAGGTCGACGGCGCCGTCCGTCGGATCGCGACCGAGCTCGCCCGCGCCGTCGGCTCCCCCGCCCGGTGAACGTGCTCGACCGCCCGGCGCCCGAGCCGGATGCCACGGCGCGCTACGCGGACGGGGAGACGGGCGTCGTCGACCTCTTCGACCCGGCCGGTCCGCCGCGGGGTGCGGTCATCCTCCTTCACGGCGGGTTCTGGCGGGCGGCCTACGACCGGCGTCATCTGCGCCACCTCGCGGCCGCTCTGGCCGGCCTCGGTCACCGGGTCGCGCTGCCCGAGTACCGGCGCGTGGGCGACGCGGGCGGCGGCGACCCGGGCACGTTCGACGACGCCCGGCGGATCCTCCGCGACGTGCCGCCCCTGCTCGGGGTCGACCCCGGCGACGTCGTGGTGGGGGGCCACTCCGCGGGCGGGCACCTCGCGATCCTCGCGGCCGTCGGAGCCGCGACGCCCCCGCGGCGCGTGGTCGCGCTTGCCGGCGTGCTCGACGTCGCGGCGGCGCATCGCGCGCGGCTGTCCGACGGCGCCGTCGCGGCCCTGCTCGGCGAGCGCGACCCGGATCCCGTGCGGATCGCCGCGATCGATCCGATGGTGCTCGAGCTCCCCGACGGCGAGGTCGTGCTGGTGCACGGGCGCCGCGACGACGTCGTGCCCGCGGATCACTCGACGCGGTACGCCGCGCGCGACGACCGCATCCGGCTCGAGCTGCTCGACGCCGACCACTTCGACGTCATCGACCCGACCGCGGATGCCTTCGGGGCGGTCGCGGCGGCATTCCGCGCTCAGGCCGCGTAGGACATCCGGAACAGCACGGGGAGGTGATCGGAGACGCCCTGCGGCAGCGTCACCGCTTCCTCCACCTCGAACCCGTGGACGGTCGCGACGTCGAACTTGCCCCGCATGAGGTTGCCGTCTCGACGGTAGGTGCTCGAGGCGGTCCGGGCCATCGCGAATCCGCGCCGCTGCAAGTGCTGGTTGAGCATGAACAGCAGGATCGGGTGGTTGTAGTCCCCCGCCATGATCGACGGCAGGCCGGGGCCGAGCCGCCGCAGGGCGTCGTGGGCGTCGTCGACCTGCCGGCGCCGGGCCGCGTTGGAGTCGGTGAACGGCGTGGCATGGAACGAGCCGAGCACGACCCCTCGGCCGGTGGCGAGGTCCCGCACCCGCGTCGCGGCGAGCCGGTGGTCGGTGCCGCCGACCCAGCGGTCGTGCCGGGAGGTCGCGAGCTGCACGGTCAGCGCCTCCTCGATCTCGAGCCGCTCGGCCTTCACGTACAGCGCGACGCCCAACCGGTTGCGCGAGGTCGCCACCGCGAGGTGCAGCCCCCCGACGCGCTCGGGCAGGCTGGCGGCACGCGCCTCCTGCACGCAGACGACGTCCGGATCGCGGCGGCCGACGAGGTCGGTCAGCTCGCCCTGGGCGCGCCCCTCCCAGAGGTTGTACGTGATGACCGCGAGGGGCGCGGCCTGCTGCTCGGTGTCGATGACTCCGACGCTAGCGGGGTCGGGGGCGCTCGGCTCGCCTCCCGGCTCGCGTCCAGGCGTCAGGCCGGTAGCGCTTCCGATCGGGTCGCCTCGTGCCCCTGAATCTCGGGGCGTTCGCCGGGGCGGGGTGCCGACATATCCTGAGGACCTCAGCGAATCGAGGCACCCTCATGACCGACCCCGAGTTCCTTCCCCCCACCGACTCGTGGACCCCACTCGCCCGCATCACGGCGATCGTCGGGCTCGTCGCCACCGCCGGCAGCCTGGTGCTCGTGACGATCGGGATCATCGCCCAGAACCTCGGCTGACCTCGCCGGCGCAAGTCGTCGGTCTCACCGGCGTGCGTCGCCCTCACCGGCGTGCGTCGCCGACATGATCGATACGTGGTAGCTGAGGCGGGACTCGAACCCGCGACCTCACGATTATGAGTCGTGCGCTCTCACCAACTGAGCTACTCAGCCACAAGGGGGAACCCCCACCGCCGCGTGGTGCACCGACAGGGGCTCTGAGCCCCGAGTCAGGATTGAACTGACGACCCCTTCCTTACCATGGAAGTGCTCTACCACTGAGCTATCGGGGCGTTCCGCGACGCGCGCGGCAACCGGAAAACTCTAGCATCCGGTTCCGGCCGGTTAAGCCGCCGGAACGTCGCCCGCCTCCCACGCCGGGAGCGCGACACCGGGCAACCTCCACGCGGCGAAGGTCGGCCCCGGGACGGCCACGCGGCCCGCCTCCCACGCCACGTCGCCCGGCGCCTCGGACGCGACGAGCTCCGCGTCGTCCGGCAGCTCGTCGCCGAGGTCGAGCACCGTGATGGCGCGCGCCGCGACGACGAGCACGCACTCCTCCGCGGTCTCGCGGACGAAGGCGACGGCGTCGTCCGCGACCGCGAGCCACCGGATGCCGCCGCCGTTCAGCGCCGGGTGCGCCCGCTTCAGCGCGATGAGCCGGCGGTACAGCGCGATCGTGGCGGCGACCGTCGGATCGCCCGCCCGGTCCCACGGGATCGGCGTGCGCGACTCCTCGCCGTCGCGCGCGGTCAGCCCGAACTCGTCGCCCGCCCACACGACCGGGATGCCGGGCATGCTCACGGCGAGCCCGAACGCGACCGGCACGGCGCCCTCCCGCGCCGAGGTGAGGAAGCGCGGGGTGTCGTGCGTGTCGAGCGCGTTCATCGTCGTGAGCCGGGTGCGCCACGGGAACGCGGCCGCGAACTCGCGGTGGGCGTCGTAGAAGTCGATGCCGGTGTAGTCGCTCGTGCGGCCGAGCGTCATGCCGAGGCCGCCGCCCGCGGGAGAGCCGGGCACCGAGAGCCAGTTCCAGAGCGGGCGGGTGAAGTTCGCGTACGTCATGGCGCCGTGCCAGGCGTCGCCCGGGAAGTCCGAGGCCGCATCGTTGGTCGACTCTCCGATGAGGAGGGTGTCGTGCGAGACCTGCACCATCGTGTGCCGGACCGCCCGGCGCACGGCCTCGTTGAGGTCCTCGTCGCGCCACCGGCCGGTCATGTTGGCCACGTCGACGCGCCAGCCGTCGAGCGAGTACGGCGGTTTCAGCCACTTCGCGACGACCGAGTCGAGACCCTCGATGAAGCGGCGGCGCAGCTCCTCCGCCTGCCAGTTGAACTTCGGCAGGCTCGGCACCCCCATCCACGAGACGTAGCTCGTCTGGCCCTGGTCGAGCCAGAGGTAGAACGCACTCTCGGGCGCCTCGGGGTTGCCGTACGCCGCGCGGAACCACTCGTGCGTGTCGCCGGAGTGGTTGGTCGTGAGGTCGCCGATGACGCGGATGCCGCGCTCGTGCGCCGCCTCGACCAGCCGGATGAGCGCCCCGTCGCCCCCGAGCAGCGGGTCGACGACCTCGAACGAGTGCGCGTCGTAGCGGTGGTTCGATCCGGCGGGGAAGACGGGCGTGAGGTACAGCAGATCGATGCCGAGATCGGCGAGGTGGTCGAGGTGCTCCTGCACCCCGGCGAGGTCGCCGCCGTAGAACTGGCGCCAGCGCGATTCCCCCTCGAGCTGCACCGGGTCGGACCACGCGGCGGGCTCCGCCCATTCCGGGGGCGTCCGCTCGTCCGCCGCCGCCGAGCGCGCGAAGCGGTCCGGGAACACCTGGTACATGACCGACGCGCGCCCCCACTCCGGCGGCGCCGCGAAGCACACGATGCGGAAGTCGTCGACGTCGCGCGTCTCGGTGTGCGAGAGGCCGGCGCTCGTCAGCCAGTGCGTCGCGCCGTCGGCGCGCTCGAGCAGGAACCGGTAGCCGTGCACCGGGTTCTCGACCTGCAGCGCCGCCTCCCACCACACCGCCGCGGCGTCCTCGTGCACGACGACCGCGTCGTCGAAGCGCGGCTCGCGGTCGGGGTTGGATCGGGTGCGCACGACGACCGCGTCGCCCCAGATCCGCGGCACCCGCACGCGCACGCGCACGGTGTCGCCGAGCGAGGGCGTCTGCGTCGAGACGTAGAGGGGCGAGCCGTCGTGGTGGGGGCGGTCGGCGAGGGGGCGCTCCATGCCCCTCACGCTATCTAGGCTCGAGGGATGCCGACTCCCGCGAACGACTGGTGGCGCACCGCCGTCATCTACCAGGTCTACCCGCGCTCGTTCTCCGACTCGACCGGCGACGGCGTCGGCGACCTCGACGGGATCACGGCGCGGCTCCACGCCATCGCGGGCCTCGGCGCCGACGCGGTGTGGCTCTCGCCGTTCTACGTCTCGCCCCAGCACGACGCGGGCTACGACGTCGCGGACTACACCGACGTCGACCCGCTGTTCGGCGACCTCGCGGCGTTCGACCGGCTCCTCGCCACGGCGCACGGGCTCGGCCTCAAGGTGATCGTCGACATCGTTCCGAACCACAGCTCGAGCGCGCACCCCTGGTTCCAGGCGGCGCTCGCCGCCGGCCCGGGCTCGCCCCAGCGGGCGCGCTACCTGTTCCGCGACGGGCGCGGCGTCGGGGGCGACGTGCCGCCGAACAACTGGCAGTCGGTGTTCGGCGGCCCGGCCTGGACCCGGGTCGTCGAGGCGGACGGGCGCCCCGGACAGTGGTACCTGCACCTCTTCGACACGTCGCAGCCCGACTTCGACTGGACGAACGGCGAAGTCCAGGCCTTCTTCCTCGACGTGCTGCGGTTCTGGCTCGACCGCGGCGTCGACGGGTTCCGCATCGACGTCGCGCACGGGCTCGTGAAGGCGGCCGGCCTGCCGGACTTCACCCCGCCTCCCGGGGGCTCCATGGGCGGCGACACGGTCGACGCGCCCATGTGGGCGCAGCCGGGCGTGCACGAGATCTTCCGCGACTGGCGGCGCGTGACCGACGCGTACGACCCGCCGCGCGCGCTCGTCGGCGAGGCCTGGGTGCATCCGCTGCCGAAGCTCGCGGACTGGGTGCGCCCCGACGAGCTGCACCAGACGTTCAACTTCGTCTACCTCGAGACGCCGTGGGATGCCGCCCAGCTGCGCGAGGTGGTCGACGGATCGCTCGCCGCGTTCTCCCGCGTCGGCGCCCCGTCGACGTGGGTGCTCTCGAACCACGACGTGATCCGGCATGCCACGCGCTTCGCGCTCACCCCGCCGCCGCCGCAGGGCGAGGGCCTCGGCCCGCGCTCCCCGTACCACCCCGACGAGTCGGTGGGCCTCCGGCGGGCGCGGGCGGCGACGCTCTTCATGCTCGCGCTGCCGGGTTCCGCGTACGTGTACCAGGGCGAGGAGCTGGGGCTCCCCGAGGTCATCGACATCCCGGACGCCGCCCGCGAGGATCCGACGTTCGCGCGCACGGGCGGCGCGAGCTACGGGCGCGACGGCGCCCGGGTGCCGATCCCGTGGACCGCGGGTGCGCCGTCTCAGGCCTTCGGTCCCACGGACTCCTCGTGGCTGCCCCAGCCGTCGAGCTGGGCGTCGTACGCCCGCGACGGTCAGGACGGGATCCCCGGTTCGACGCTCGAGCTCTACCGGGCCGCGCTCGCGGCGCGGCGCGAGCACGGGCTGGGTGCGGCGGAGCTGGAGTGGCTGCCGAGCTCCGGGGAGGTGCTGACGTTCCGGGTCGGCGACGTCACCGTCGTCGCGAACGTCGGCGCGGAGGAGGCGGTGCTGCCCGACGGCGAGGTGCTCGTCGCGAGCGGGCCGGTCGCGCCGGGTCGGCTCCCGGGCGACACGACGGTCTGGCTGCGCTGAGCCGGGCGCCCACCAGAAGCGCGCCCGGCCCAGCGCAGGGTCATCGTCGGAACAACGAACCGCCGGAGCGCACCCGCGACACCGCGTCCACCGTCGCCGCGAGGATCAGCACGCCGCCGGTGACGAGCAGGTTGATGCCGCCGCCGAGGTTGAGCAGACCCAGGCCGTTGGTGATGATCGCGATGACCATCGCGCCGACCGCGGCGTGGACGAGACGCCCACGGCCTCCGAACAGCGAGACCCCGCCGACGACGGCGGCCGCGACACCCGACAGGACCGTGTCGTGCCCGAACGAGGCGTCGACGGATCCCACCTTGGATGCGCTGAACAGGCCGGAGACGACCGCGAGGGTGGAGCAGATCCCGAACGCGATCCACTTGATGCCGATGACCTTGATGCCGGCGCGCCGTGCCGCCTCGGCGTTGCCGCCGATCGCGTAGAGGTAGCGGCCGTACCGGGTGCGATCGAGCAGGAAGGTGCCCGCCCACAGGATCACCAGCACGATCGGGACGACGATGGGCACGCCCTCGATCACCTGGCCCGACACGACCTTGCCGTTCAGGACGTTGACCTGGCCGCGGTTCTCGTTGAGGAGGAACACGACGACGCCGCCGATGACGAGGATCAGCGCCAGCTTGATCCACATGAGGATGATGGTGCGGTTGGGCACCCCGGCTCGCGTGCGCCGTCGGCGGTCGAGCATCGACGTCGCGAACGAGATCAGCAGCATGACGGCGAGCATCACCCAGCCCTGCCACGGGAGCAGGTTGTTGTTCTGGATGGCGAGGATCTCGGGCTGCTGGACGCGGTAGAGGCCGCCCGTCCCGATGATCAGCAGCTCGAGCCCCTGGAACCCGAGGAACAGGCCCAGCGTCACGACGAACGACGGGATCCCGACGCGCGCGACGAAGAACCCGATGAACCCGCCGATCACGACGCCCGCCAGCAACGACAGGACGAGCGCCAGGATCCAGTTCATGTTGATGCCGCCCGGGTCGGACAGCACGACGAACGAGCCCATCGCCACGCCGGACGTGGTGCCGGCCGACAGGTCGATCTCCCCGAGCAGGATGACGAACACGAGCGCCATCGCCAGCATGATCTGCGGCGCCGCCTGGGTGAGCAGGTTCGCGAAGTTGCGCTCGGTGAGGAAGAAGGGGCTCAGGAGCGTGAACAGGACGCCGAGCACCACGAGACCCGCGATGGCCGGCAGCGCGCCCATGTCGCCGCTGCGGATGCGCAGCAGGTAGGCGCGCGTCTGGTCGACGAGACCGCCTTCCATGCCGGAGCCGATCAAGCCCTCGTCGGTGGGGACGGGGAGGTTCGTGGTGTCGGTCACCGGGAGGGGCGCTTCGGGAGCGTTGGGCGAGCTCATGCTGCCTCTCCTGCGTAGGTCTTGGATCCGGTGATGTAGCCGACGACGTCGTCGCGGTTGGTGCTCCGGGCGTCGACCTCGGCGACCATCTGCCCGAGGTAGAGGACGCTGATGTAGTCGGCGACCTCGAACACGTCGGCGAGGTTGTGGCTGATGATGATGACCGCGACGCCCTGCTCGGCCAGGCGCTTGACCAGGTTCAGCACCTGCTCGGTCTGCGCGACGCCGAGGGCGGCGGTCGGCTCGTCGAGGATCACGAGGCGGGCCTTCTTGAGCACCGAGCGCGCGATCGCGACGGTCTGACGCTGTCCGCCGGAGAGCGACGACACCTTCTGCCGCACGGACTTGACCGTGCGCACCGAGAGCGAGCGCAGGGTCTCGGACGCCTCGCGCTCCATGCGGCCCTCGTCGAAGGTGCCCCACTCGGTCTCCTCGCGGCCGAGGAACATGTTCTGGACGATGTCGAGGTTGTCGCAGAGCGCGAGGTCCTGGTACACGACCTCGATGCCGAGCGACGCGGCGTCGCGCGGCGAGTGCAGCGTGACGGGCTCGCCGTCGAACAGCACCTGGCCCTCGTCGTAGGGCTGCACGCCGGCGAGGCCCTTGATGAGGGTGGACTTGCCGGCGCCGTTGTCGCCGACCAGCGCGGTCACCTTGCCGGGATAGGCGCGCAGGTGCACGCCCTTCAGCACACTGACCGGGCCGAAGCCCTTCTTGACGTCCACCAGCTCGATGAGCGGGCGCGGGGATGCGGTCGGCTCCGCCATGGCGCCGTCCTCTCTTTCTGATCAGGCTGATGGGCCCCGCTCCGGCGCGATGCCGGAGCGGGGCCCTCGAGGTGTGGGACTACTTGACGCCGTACTGCGCGCAGGCGGCGGCGACGTCGGCGGTGCAGATGTCCGACGCCTTGGCGTCACCCGCGGTGACGACCTGCTCGACCTTGTCCGCCGTGATGAGGATCGGCGTCTGGGCGATGAACGGCTTGCCGTAGAGGCTGTCGGAGATCGACGGCTTCTTGCCCTTCAGCAGCGTGATCGCGAGCTGCGACGCCGCGTCGGCCTCGAGCTTGTAGGGCTTGTAGACCGTCGCGGTCTGCTTGCCGAGCAGCACGTTCTGCAGACCCGCCGTCGAGGCGTCCTGGCCGGAGACCGGGACCTTCAGGCCGTTCTTGTCGAGCACCGTGATGATGCCCGCGGCGTTGGTGTCGTTCGCCGACCAGACCGCGTCGACCTTGCCGCCGAGCGAGGTCAGCGCCTGCTCGAAGTTGGTCGCGGACTTGTCGCCGTCCCAGACACCGGTCGGCTCGGCGGCCGGCTTGATGCCCGCCGCGCTCATGGCCTTGACCGCGCCCTCGTGGAAGAGCGCCGCGTTGCCGTCGGTCGGGTCGCCGCCCATGTACACGACGACGGCGGTGGCCGGGTCCTTGCCCGCCGCCTTGAGGCCGTCGACGATCGACTGCCCCTCGAGCTCTCCGACCTTCACGTTGTCGAACGAGACGTAGTAGTCGGCCAGCATCTTCGTGCTGTCGCCCTTGCCCGTGGTGATCGGGCGGTCGTAGGCGATGACCGGGATGCCCTGCTTCTGCGCCTTCTGGGTCACGGCGACGGCCGCGCCGTTGTAGTCCGTGAGGATCATGACTCCGCAGCCCTTGGTCAGCTGCTGGTCGGCGATCGTCGCGTACTTGTTGGTGTCGCCCTGGGCGTTCTGGACATCGGCGTCGAAGCCGGCGTCCTTGAGCGCCTTGGTGATCGCCGGGCGGTCGCCGTTCTCCCAGCGGGGGGACGACGCGGTGTCGGGCAGGATGACGCAGGCGCGGGTCGACGCCTTGGCGCCGCCGGAGCCCGAGCCGGAACCGCTGCCGGAGCAGGCGGCCAGGGCCAGCGAGGCGACTCCCGCGACGACGACCGCCGCGATGAGGGTCTTCTTCATGGCACTCCTTCGTGCTGTGAGGTGTGGGGCGAAAGTTTCGCCCCGCCGGTCTCAACTGTGAGTCGGCACGCGAACGCTACGACCCGAATCGTTCCGAGCGAAACGGTCACATGTAACGGATTGCTAACGGAATGTCACATCGGCTGTCACATGACGGCCGGAGCGCGGTCAGCTCGCGTTGGCGTCGAGCCAGCCGATGGGATCCAGCTGCACGCCGTCGACATCGAGCTCCAGATGCAGGTGCGGCGCCGTCGTCTCCCCCGTCGCGCCGACCAGCCCCACGAAGTCGCCCACGTGGACCACGTCGCCGACCTGAAGCTCGGACGATCCGGCCTGCATGTGCTCGTAGATCGCCTTCACCTCGTGGCCCTGGTAATGGCCGACGATGACGGCGTAGTTGCCGAAGGTCCAGCTGCCACCGGTCCGCTGGACGACCGTGCCGTCCATGATCGAGAAGATGGGGTTGCCGTTGCCGCCGTTGAGGTCGACGCCGTGGTGGAACGGATCGCACGTCGGGCACCCGGCCACCGGGCCGCGGGGCCCGAACGGGCTCATGACGGCGACCCGGTACGGGAACGGCCACCGCACCGGGCCGTGGAACTCGCCGCCCACGCCGCCGCGCCACTTCGCGGCGAGCAGCTGCGCACGGGTGGACGAGGTGTAGTCGTCGGTCGTCGTCGGGATCGTGATGTCGCCCGGGACCGTCTCGGACTGCTTGCCGGTGATCATCCGCGTGCCGGGCTCGGATGCGGCGGCCGCCTGATCGGGCGTCGTGAGGACGTTCGCCGGCACGGACAGCCCGACGACGAGCGCGAGACAGAAGAGCAGCGCGCCGCCCGCCAGCACCTGGTGCAGGGCACGGGAACGGGTCCGGCGCGGCGGCGCGGTCGCTCGGACGACGGGAGCGGATGCCGGGCTCGGAGCCGGGGGTGCAGCCGGCGGCAGAGCCGGCGCCGCGGCCGCCGCCGCCGCGCGCTCACGTGCGAGCGCCTCGCGCCGCGTGGACGGCTCCGATCCCGGCTCGCTCATGACCGGGTCATCCTAGGCCGGGAGGGTCCAGTCGGTCACCCCCAGGCGTCCGAGCACCTCCTCCAGCTCCGCGGCCAGCCCGGGGGGCGCGGCGAGGACGAAGTCGATGCTCGGGCCGGCGTCCCCTCGCCCCTTGACGACCGCCCCGGCCTCGCGCGCGATGAGCGCCCCGGCCGCCTGATCCCACGGGTTGAGGTTGCGCTCGAAGTACGCGTCGAGCCGCCCGCATGCCACGGCGCACAGATCGAGCGCGGCGACGCCCTGGCGGCGGATGTCGCGCACCCGCGGCAGCAGGCCCGCGACGACGGCGCCCTGCCGTTCGCGCGACGCGGCGGCGTAGGAGAACCCGGTGCCGACGAGCGCCTGCTCGAGGGGCGGCGCCGGGTTGACGGCGATCGGCGCGTCACCGAGGAACGCGCCGCCGCCCGCCGCGGCGTGGAACAGTTCCCCCGCCGCCGGCGATGCGACCGCGCCGGCGAGCGCCCGCCAGGTGAGCGGATCGGGGTCGCCCTCGACCACGGCGATGCTCACCGCGTAGTGCGGGATGCCGTAGAGGTAGTTGACGGTGCCGTCGATGGGGTCGACCACCCAGGTCAGCCCGCTCGTGCCCGGAGATCCGCCGCCCTCCTCGCCGAGGATGGCGTCGTCCGGCCGCGCCGCCAGGATCCGGTCGCGGATCAGCTGCTCGACCTCCCGGTCGGCCGCCGTCACGACGTCGACGATGCTCGACTTGGTCGCCGCCACCTCGACGCCCTCGACGCGCCGGCGAGCGGCGAGCGCCCCCGCCTCCAGCGCGATGCCGCGGGCGAGGCGCAGGAGCTCGTCGGCCACGATCAGCCGGCCGCGATCGTCGTGTCGTGGGCGCCGAGCCCGTCGATCCCGACCTCCATGCGGTCCCCCACCTGCAGGAACGGGAACCGGCCGCTCATCGCGACCCCCTCCGGCGTGCCGGTGTCGATGACGTCGCCGGGCTCGAGCGTGAGGTACTGCGAGAGGTCCCAGACGAGCTGAGCGACCGGGAACACCATGTCGGCGGTCGACGAGTCCTGGCGGGGTTCGCCGTTGATCCGCGACCAGATGCGCAGACCCTGCGGGTCGATCTCGTCGGCGGGGATCACCGCCGGCCCGAGCGGGTTGGAGGTCGGCATCGACTTGCCCTTGCCCCACTGCGGACCGCCGCGCTCGCGCTGCCAGACGCGCTCGGAGACGTCGTTGGCGACGGTGTATCCGGCGACGTGCGCGAGCGCCTCCTCCGGGCTCGCGAGCCGGGAGGCGCGTCGGCCGATCACGACGGCGAGCTCCGCCTCCCAGTCGAGCTGGGTGGCGCCCGGCGGCAGGAGCACGGGGTCGTTCGGCCCGACGAGCGTGTTCGGGTGCTTGAAGAAGAGGATCGGGTCGGTCGGCGCGGGGCTGCCCGACTCGGCGGCGTGCGCGGCGTAGTTCTGCCCGATGCAGAGGATCGCGGTCGGCCGCGCGACGGGGGCGCCCACCCGCAGGGCGTCGGCGTCGGGCAGCTCCGGGAGCGCGTCCTCCTCGAGCGCGGCGCGCACGCGGTCGACGCCGTCGATCCAGAACTCGCCCTGCAGGTCGTCGGTCACCGGGCGCAGGTCGTAGACGACGCCGTCATGACGGACGGCGGGGATCTCGTGGCCGACGGGGCCCAGACGGAGGAGTTCCATGGGTCCAGTCTGCCGCGCCGGTGATGGGGCGGGGCACCTCTCCTCCTCCCCATCACCGCTCGTGGTCAGTCCAGATGGATCTCGACGGCGGTGAGTTCCCACCGGTCGCCCGAGAGGAGAGAGTCACCCACCGGCATCGACCCCGCTGCCGTCGCCTGAGAGCTCTGAGTCCAGAAGGAGTCTCCAACGCGGCGGTCGAGGAAGGTGTGCTCGAGCCGCTGTCCCTCCACCGGTGTGGGCAGTGTGGCCGTGCTCCAGTCGTGACCGACAGACCAGACGGCGGAGCCGGGACCCGCCGGGACGCTCAGTGCAGGCGACCCATGAGTGGCGGAGGCGCCGACCGCGGTGCCGACCGACGCGCCGTGCCCGAACGCAGCGACCGTGATCGATCCGTCGTATCCGGGGTTCGCCAGTTTCGCAGTCACGACGGCCCCCCGAACCGGCGATGGAGCGCGCGCCGCCCAGATCTCGGCCGTCCCGCCGGCCCCGTTGCTCCGCTTCACGAGCGACCAGGTGAGGCCGCCGCCCGAGAGCGAGGCCACCTTCTGGGAACCGGGTACCGGCCCGTCAGCGGCGACGAACGCGACGAAGAGTTCGCCGGGGTCGGTCGACGTGATCGCCGGTGAGACGAGTCTGCTCGAGGCCTTCGACTGATCGGTCGACACCTGAGCGTCAGGGAACGGCCAGACGGGCGGCGGGAAGACCGGCACGACGTCGATCTCCACGGCGGCGGGCGCGGAGACGAGGGCGCCGTCGCTGGCCGTGTAGGTGAACGAGTCCGGCCCGGAATAACCGGTGGCCGAGGTGTAGACCAGGTCCGCACCGGTCCCCGTCAGAGCACCGTGGGCGGGCGGCGTGACCACCGTGTAGGTCAGTGCGTTGCCGTCCGGATCCGTGCCCTGCAGGGTCAGAGGCTGACCGACGGCGGACTGCGCCTGGACGTGGAACGACTGGACGGCCGGCGCATGCGGTGTCGAACCCGTCGGGGTCACCGTGATCTGAGCCCAGTAGTCGGGCGACGAGGACCGGTTGTCGGTGACGAAGTAGTAGATCCGATCCTGACCCGTGAACCCGAGGTCCGGTGTGTAGCTGACCCGACCGTCCTGCCCGGACGTCACCGTTCCGTGATCGGCTCCGCCGACGGAGAAGAACACCGGGTCACCGTCGGCGTCCGTCGCCGTCAGAGTGAACTGCACGGCGGTGTTCTCCGGCGTCGTGATCGAGGGCGGCGTCGACGTCGGCGGAGTGTTCGGGCGCGCCGGCGTCACGGTGATCGAGATCGTCGCCGGAGCCGAGTCGAGGACGCCGTCGTTGGCGACGAAGCTCACCGAGTCTGGCCCGGCGTAGTCGTCGTTCGGGGTGTACAGGACGCCCCCGGATACGGCCAGCGTGGATCCGTGCAGCGGAGGCGAGACGATGCGGTACGTGAGGTGGTCACCGTCGACGTCCGTCGCCGCGAACGGCAGCAACGCCTGATCGCCGCCCTGCACGGTCAGCGCCCCCGGCGCCGCCACTGGAGCATGGTTGTCCGGGGAGGCGGGCGTCACGGTCACGGTCACGGTCGCCAACGCCGACGAGGACGTCGCGTCGGACACGTTGTACTGGAAGGAGGCCACCCCCACGAAGCCCGCCGTCGGCGTGTAGGTGACCGTCGGCGACATGAACCCGCCGGTCGTCACCGTCCCGTGAGCGCTCCCGGACGGAGGGAGGACTCCGTAGGTGAGCGCGTCGCCGGCGGGGCCGCTGCCCTGCAACTGGATTGTGACGGCCTGGCCCTGGCGGGTGGTCGCCTGCACGTCCGAAGCGGTCAGGGCCGTCGTGCCGTCCGCATGCGCGGCGCCCGCGCTCGCGAGACCCAAGCCGGACGCCAGAAGGACGGCGACGGCTCCCGATAGCAGGCGCCGTGTGAGGCGGTCAGGCGCGCGAAACGGGCGCGCCGAAATGTTCGACACCGATGGATCTCTTTCTTCGTCCCCCGCCAATGGAATGCCGTGGGCCGTCGTGATGATCTCTCGGGCTTCGGGTGATCACACCGTAGAGGATCTCTCGTAGCCCGCGCAACGGACATGTCCCCGCTGGTTATGAAAGTATCTGCGTATGGATGCAGATAGAGCGCTCTGCGGGCGAGAGCCCGACAGCCAGTTCGTCGAACTCGCCGTCGAGGTGTTCGCCATGCTCGCCGACGCGACCCGGGTGCGCATCATCCTGGCGCTCAAGGAGACGGGGGAGCTCTCGGTGAACCACCTCGCCGACATCGTCGACAAGTCCCCGGCGGCGGTGTCGCAGCATCTCGCCAAGCTGCGACTGGCGCGCATGGTCACGACCCGGCAGGACGGGACCCGCGTGTTCTACGCGCTCGCCGATGAGCACGCCCAGCAGTTGGTGACCGACGCGATCTTCCAGGCCGAGCACGCGCTCGGCGGGACGCCGCGCCACCACCACGTCGGGACGGACCGCGCATGAGCTCGCACGAGCACCACCACGACCACGACCACGACCACGACCACGACCACCCGGCGGGTCTCCGCGGTCTGCTGCACGACATGTTCGTGCCGCACTCGCACGACGCGGCGGACGCGATCGACGATGCGATGGAGGCGAGCCGCGCGGGGGTACGGGCCCTGTGGATCAGTCTGGTGATCCTCCTCGCCACCACCGCGATCCAGGCGGTGATCGCTGCCCTCACCTCGTCGGTCGCGCTCTTCGCGGACACGATCCACAATTTCTCGGACGCGCTGACCGCGGTCCCGCTGCTCATCGCCTTCGCCCTCGGGCGCCGAGCGGCGACGCGTCGCTACACCTACGGATTCGGCCGGGCGGAGGATCTGGCGGGGCTCTTCATCGTGCTCGTGGTCGCCGCCTCCGCGGTGGTCGCCGGATGGGAGGCGATCGACCGCGTCATCCATCCCCACCCCGTCGCGAACCCGTGGCTGCTGATCGGGGCGGGGCTGGTCGGGTTCGCCGGCAACGAGGCCGTCGCGTTCTACCGGATCCGCGTCGGTCGGCGGATCGGATCGGCGGCTCTCGTCGCCGACGGCGTCCATGCGCGGTTGGACGGATTCACCTCGCTCTCCGTCGTGCTCGGTGCGGTCGGGGTGCTGCTCGGCTGGCCGCTCGCCGACCCGATCATCGGCCTCCTGATCGCCGCCTCGATCCTCGTGCTGCTCTGGGGGACGATCCGATCGGTCGGGCGGCGACTGATGGACGGCGTGGAGCCGGAGCTCCTGGCCCGCGCCGAACGCACTCTCGCGACGACCGAGGGGGTCGAGCACGTGACCGAGCTGCGACTGCGATGGATCGGGCACCGTCTCACCGGGAGCGCGACGATCGAGATCGATCACGGCGATCTGCGCGCGGCCACCCGCCTCGCCGAAACCGCCGCCGACCGCGTCCGCGCGACGGTCCACGGCCTCGACGGATTCACCGTCACGCCGGTGCCGCACACCCGCTGAGGCGCGACCCGAGGCGAAGGCCCCCGAGATCATGATGATTCCGGGGGCCTTCTGATGTGGCGAGTGAGGGATTCGAACCCCCGAAGGCAAAGCCAGCTGATTTACAGTCAGATCCCTTTGGCCGCTTGGGTAACTCGCCGGGCGCGCCCGAAGGCACCGCACAAGGATACAAGGATCGCGGCACCCCGCCGACCACGCGATCCGGAGGCATCGGGGGTCGTCAGTCGCCGGCCTCCCGGCGGTACTGGTCGGCGTATCGGGCGACCTCGGCGAGGTAGAAGGCGGGCGCGTTGTAGGCCGACACCGCGGCGCGCCAGCCCTGCTCCGTCTGGAGCGCCGTCGACGCACGGCAGAGGTAGCGGGCGGCCGCGAGCACGGAGTCCTCGATGTTCTGCGGATCCTCCTTGCCGTCCGCGTTGCCGTCGATGTGCCAGTTGCGCCACGCCTCGGGGATCAGCTGCATCGGCCCGACCGCACGGTCGGCCTGGGCGTCGCCGTCGATCGCGCCCCCGTCGGAGTCCTTGATGAGCGCGACCCCGTTGCCGTCGAGCGCCGGCCCGTAGATCGGGGGCGACACGGTCCCGTCGGCGCCGATCGACGAGCCGCCGTGACGTCCGTGGTCGCTCTCGACGCGGCCGATGCCGGCGAGCAGGTTCCAGGACATCCCGCACTGCGGTTTCACCTCGGCGAGGTTCAGCGCGGCACCCGCGTAGGCGGCGAGCGCGCGCGCCGGGATGCCCGTCTTCCGCGCGGTATCGGCGACCCACACCGGGTCGGCCAGCCCGCCGATCCCGAGGGGACCGGGCGTCGCGGCCCGCGGCGGCAGCGCGGCCGGCGGCGCCCACGACGGCGCGGGGGTCGGGGCGGGGGCGAGCGCGGATCCGCCGCCCGCCCGCGGCACGAGCGCCAGCACGAGCAGCACGACGACGACCACGCCGACGGCTCCGCCGAGCACCCCGGCGACGACTCGTCCGCGGCCCGCCACGATCGTCGGTTCTAGCATGGCCTGATGGCAGATTCCTCCTTCGACATCGTGAGCAAGGTCGACCCGATGGAGACGCAGAACGCGCTGAACCAGGCGCAGAAGGAGATCGCGCAGCGCTACGACTTCAAGAACGTCGGCGCCTCCATCGAGGCGTCGGGCGAGAAGTTCGTGCTGAAGGCCTCGAGCGAGGAGCGCGTGAAGGCGGTGCTCGACGTCTTCGAGTCGAAGCTCATCAAGCGCGGCATCTCGCTGCGCTCGCTCGACGCGGGCGAGCCGTTCGCGAGCGGCAAGGAGTACCGCATCGAGGCCTCCATCAAGGAGGGCATCTCGAGCGACGACGCGAAGAAGATCTCCAAGATCATCCGCGACGAGGCGCCCAAGTCGATCAAGAGCCAGATCCAGGGCGACGAGCTGCGGGTGCAGTCGAAGAGCCGCGACGACCTGCAGGCGACGATCGCCCTGCTGAAGGGCAAGGACCTGGACGTCGCCCTCCAGTTCGTCAACTTCCGCTGACCTGGGAGGGCTCTCGAGGCGCCGCGTCGCGGCGAGGCGACGCGCTCACGGCATACTGAGCGCGTGATCCAACTGGACGGCGGACTGCTCGCCTTCCTCGTCCTGCTCGCGCTGATCGTCGTCGACCTGGGCATCCGGATCGGCGCCCTCATCGTCGTGCCGCGCAACCGGCGCCCGCAGACGGCGGTCGCCTGGCTGCTGGCGATCTACTTCATCCCCTACTTCGGGCTGCTGTTCTTCCTGGTGTTCGGCCGCGCCCGCCTGCCCCGCACGCGCCGCAACAAGCAGCGCGAGATCAACCAGTACATCCTCGACACCACCGAGGGCATCGACCGGGTGCAGATCGACCCGCCGTGGCCGACCTGGCTGGAGCCGGTGGTGCAGCTGAACCGCAACCTCGGCTCCATGCCGCTGGTCGGCGGCAACGTCGCGGAGCTCTACGACCACGACCAGGACGCGCTCGACGCGATGACGGCGGCCATCGACGCGGCAGAGAAGACGGTCCACGCCGAGTTCTACATCCTGTCGCTCGACGACACCACGCGGCCGTTCTTCGAGGCGCTCGCCCGCGCCCGGGCTCGAGGGGTCGTCGTGCGGGTGCTCCTCGACCACCTCGGCAACGCCGGCTATCCCGGATTCGGACCGGCCAAGCGGATGATGACCCGGGCCGGCATCGAGTGGCACCTCATGCTGCCGTTCCAGCCGCTGCGCGGCCGCGTACAGCGACCCGACCTCCGCAACCACCGCAAGCTCCTCGTCGTCGACGGACAGGTCGCGTTCACCGGCTCGCAGAACGTCATCGAGGAGCCGTACCAGAAGCGCAAGAACCGCAAGAAGGGGCTGCGTTGGCGGGACTTCATGGCCCGCTTCGAGGGACCGGTCGTGGCCGGCATCGACGCGCTCTTCGTCACCGACTGGTACTCGGAGACCAACGAGCTGCTCACCCGCGAAGCGGCTCCGGTGCGCACCGTCGGCGACGGCGATCTCGACTGCCAGGTCGTGCCGTCGGGACCCGGGTTCAGCGACGAGAACAACCTCAAGATGTTCAACTCGCTGGTCTACGCGGCGCAGGAGCGCATCCACCTGGTGAGCCCGTACTTCGTGCCCGACAGCTCCATGCTCTACGCACTGACCACTGCCGCACAGTCGGGCATCGAGGTGCAGCTGTTCGTGTCGGAGATCAGCGACCAGTTCGGCGTCTACCACGCGCAGCGCAGCTACTACGACGGGCTGCTCAAGGCCGGCGTCCGGATCTTCCTCTACAAGGCGCCGACGATCCTGCACGCGAAGTCGATGACGATCGACGACGAGCTCTCGGTCATCGGGTCGAGCAACTTCGACATGCGGTCGTTCTCGCTCGACCTCGAGATCTCGGTCATGGTGCGCGGCGCCTCGTTCCTGCGGCGGCTCCGCGCCATCGAGGACGACTTCCGCGCGAACAGCTCGGAGCTCACCCTCGAGGTGTGGCGCAGGCGCGGGCGCTGGACCTCGATCCTCGACAACCTCATGCGGCTGACGGCGGTCCTGCAGTAGCGCTCAGCTCGCGGAGCCGCGCCCGGTCTTCGCCTGCAGGCGCTCGATGTGCTCGGAGGCCTGCGCCTTCGTGAGGTCGGCCGGCAGTTCCTCGCCGGCCTCGCGGGCGAGCGTGTCGAGGTAGCTGCGTTGGGCGCCCGTCATCGGCTCGTCGCCGGTGACCCACTCGGACGGGTCCTTGCTCGCCGAGGTGGCGGTGTCGTCGCCCCGGGCGCCGAGCGTCTCCGGTTCGGGGGTCACGCGGTCGTCGCGGGAGGGCTCGTCGGGGAGGGTCGTGTCGCTCATGGGGCGACGGTACGTCGCGTCGCCGATGCCGGGTCGGACGCCCAGAGGGTTCCCGGGAGAGGGATCTCTCGATCCGCCGTTGCGCGGCTACTCGACCCGCTCGCCGCGCGAGATCGCGACCATCTCGTCGCGGTCGACGACCTTGATGCGGGTGCGCCCCTCGGCCTCGCCGAGGGCCATCTCGTGGGCGTCGAGGGCGTGCCAGCCGTCGAGGTTCGTGTAGGCGATGCCGCGCTCCTCGAGCAGGGCCACCACCGACTCCTCGGACGGCGAGGCCGGCGTCCACCACGATGCCTGGTCGTGCACGAGGTGCTCGATGGTCTCCATCGCGTCCGACTTGGTGTGGCCGATGAGACCGACCGGCCCGCGCTTGATCCAGCCCGTCGCGTAGACGCCCGGCACGATGCGGTCGTCGTCGCCGAGGACCTGACCCTCGTGGTTCGGGATCACGCCGTGCTTCTCGTCGAACGGGACGCCGGGCAGCGGGGAGCCGAAGTAGCCGACCGCGCGGTACACGGCCTGCACCGGCACCTCGCGGATCTCGCCGGTGCCGCGGACGCCGCCCGCGCCGTCGGGCTCGGTGCGCTCGTACCGGAAGGCGGCGACCCGCCCGTCGGCGCCGGCCACGACCTCCAGCGGCTTCGCGTAGAAGTGCAGGTGGAGCCGGCGCGACGCCTGGCCGGTCTCGCGCTGGCGCCACTGGGTGAACGTCTTGTCGATGACGAAGATCTGCTTGTTCGACGCGATCGCGTTCCTCGACGCCTCGTCGTAGTCGAAGTCCTCCTCGTCGACGATCATGTCGACGTCGCGCAGCTCGCCGAGCTCGCGGTGCTCGAGCGGCGTGAACTTCACCTGCATCGGGCCGCGGCGCCCGAAGACGTGCACGTCGGTCACCGGGGAGGCCTTCAGCCCCTCGTAGACGTTGGCGGGGATCTCGGTGGGCAGCAGGTCCTCGGGGTGCTTGGTCAGCATCCGCGCCACGTCGAGCGCGACGTTGCCGTTGCCGATCACGGCGATCGACTCCGCCTCCAGCGGCCACTCGCGCGGGTAGTCGGGGTGGCCGTCGAACCAGCTCACGAAGTCGGCGGCGCCGTAGCTGCCCGGCAGATCGATGCCCGGGATGTCGAGCGAGGCGTCGCGCACCGCTCCGGTCGCGAAGATGACGGCGTTGTAGTGCTGCTGCAGGTCGTCGAGGGTGATGTCGGTGCCGAAGCGCACGTTGCCGAAGATGCGGATGTCGCCGCGGTCGAGCACGTCGCGCAGCGCCGTGATGATGCCCTTGATGCGCGGATGGTCGGGTGCGACGCCGTACCGTACGAGCCCGTAGGGCGCGGGCAGGTGGTCGAACAGGTCGATGGAGACGTCGAACGGGCGCTCCCGCTTCAGCAGGATGTCGGCGGCGTAGATGCCGGCGGGGCCGGCTCCCACGATGGCCAGGCGCAGCTTGGTCACACGGATCCTCTCGGGATGGTCTCGACGGGCTCGACCTGCGGACGGGTCGAGGGGCGGATTACGCGGATCGCTCCACGATCGCCTCGGCGAACTTCGTCAGGGCCTTCTTCACCGGCCCGTCGGGCAGCGGCGTCAGGGCCTCCACGGCGAGCGCCGACCAGCGGCGCGCCTCGGTCAGGGTAGCGCGGGTCACCTGGTGCTCGCGGAGGGCGGTCACGACCGCGTCCAGCTCCGCGTCGTCGGCCGAGCCGGCGCGCTCGATCCGGGCGAGCAGTTCGGCGGACCGCGGATCCGACGTCGCCGCGTCGCGCAGGTAGAGCAGCGGCAGGGTGACGACCCCGGCGCGCAGGTCGGTGCCGGCGATCTTGCCGGTGTCGCCCGATCGCGGGGAGAGGTCGATGACGTCGTCGACGAGCTGGAACGCGACGCCGACCCGCTCGCCGAACGCGCGCACCGGCTCTTCGTAGGCCGGATCGGCGTCCGAGAAGATCACGCCGAGCACGCCCGCGAGGGCGATGAGCGAGCCGGTCTTGTCGGCGAGCACCTGGATGTAGTGGGCCACCGGGTCCTCGTCCTCGCGCGGTCCGAGGGTCTCGTGCAGCTGGCCGAGGCACAGCCGCTCGAACGTGTCGGCCTGGAGCGCGAGCCCCTTGTCGCCGAGGCTCGCGATGAGCTTCGACGCACGGGCGAACAGGAGGTCACCGGTGAGGATCGCGACCGAGTTGCCCCACTTGCTCTGCGCGCTCGGCACCCCGCGACGCAGCTGCGCCTCGTCCATGACGTCGTCGTGGTACAGCGAGGCGAGGTGGGTGATCTCGACCGCGCGGGCGGCCGTGATCACCTGGGTGGTCGCGCCGTCGCCGAGCTGCGCGGTGAGGAGCGCGAGCGTCGGGCGCACGCGCTTGCCGCCCGCCTCGAGCAGGTAGCGGCCGGTCGCGTCGGCCATGTCGTCGGCGAAGGAGACCTCGCCGAGGATGCCGGACTCCACCTCGTCGAGCCCGCGCTCGATCGCGTCGAGGAACTGGCGCTCCTCGCCCGAGGCGAAGAGCTTCTCGCCGAGCCCGAGCGACGAGCTGAGCGTGCTGCGCCGACGGGCGAGCGGGACGGCGGGGGTCACGTGAGGTCCTTCGGCGCGGAGGTCGCGGTCGGTGTGCCCGCGGAGGCCGGGGCCGACGACGGGGCGGCCGGCCGGCGGCGGGGCGCGATGCGCTTCGCGGTGCGCGCGAGGATCGCCGCGTCGGCCGGTTTGTGCCCGCGGTGCAGGGCCACGACGCCGCCGGTCAGGTTGCGGTAGGCGACGCGCGAGAAGCCGACGCCGCGCATCCACTGGGTCAGGACGTGCTGGTCCGGCCAGGCCTCGATCGACTCCGCGAGGTAGTCGTAGGCCGCCGGATCGGTGCTCACGACCCGGGCGACGACGGGCATGACGAAGCGGGTGTAGACGGCGTAGCCGGTGCGCATGAGCGGCGTCGGAGGGTGGCTGAACTCGCAGATCACGACGCGGCCGCCCGGCTTCAGCACGCGGTACATCTCCGCGAGGGCGGTCTGCGGGTGGGCGACGTTGCGGAGCCCGAAGCTGATGGTGACGGCGTCGAAGCTGGCGTCGTCGAACGGCAGCTTCTCGGCGTCGGCCTCGACGAACTCCAGGTCGGTATGCTTGCGCCGCCCCTCCGCGATCATGCCGGCGGAGAAGTCGAGGGCGACGACCTCGGCGCCCGCGCGGGCGATGGCCGCGGAGCTCGTGCCGGTCCCGGCGGCGATGTCGAGCACACGCTCGCCCGGCTTCGCGCCGATGGCCCGGACCGTCGCGATCCGCCACAGCGCGTCGTTGCCGAGCGACATGATCGCGTTCGTGCGGTCGTAGCCGCGCGCCACCTCGTCGAACATGCCCGAGACGGCGCCCGGCTGCTTGTCCATCTCGGCCCTCGCCACGGCTGCCAGCCTACTGATCCGGGGCGAACCTAAGCTGGGGACCGTGCGTGTGACGACCCGGCCGATCGACGCGCCGGCGTCGCTGCTCCCGCTGCTCGATCCCGCCCGCCCGCTCCTGTTCGTGCGGCGCGGCGAGGGCGTCGCCGGATTCGGCGAGGCGCTGCGGCTCGAGTTCCACGGGCCCGACCGCATCCGCGAGGCGGCCGACGCCTGGCGGCGCATCGTCGCGGACGCCGAGATCGACGATCCGGTGCGACTCTCGGGGTCGGGCCTCATCGCCTTCGGCGCGTTCACCTTCGCGCCGGAGTCGGATCGGCCGAGCGTCCTCGTCGTCCCGCGGGTCACGGTCGGGCTGCGCGACGGCGTCGCGTGGGTCACCCGCGTCGACGACGCCGACGACCGCATCGCCGCGCGTCCGCTCGGGGCCGAGTACCGCATCCCGCTGCGACCGGGTGAGCTCTCGCCCGACGGCTACCGCGAGGCGGTCGCCGAGGCGGTCCGCCGGATCCTCGCGGGGCGGCTCGACAAGGTGGTGCTCGCCCGCGACCTCGCCGGCCACCTGCCCGAGGGGGCCGACCTCCGCCGGGTGCTCGTCGACCTCGCGCTCGGCTACCCCGACACCTGGACCTTCGCGGTCGACGGGCTCATCGGCTCCAGCCCCGAGACCCTCGTGCGCGTCAACCACGGAACGGTCACCGCGCGGGTGCTCGCCGGGTCCGCCGCACGCGGGATGGATGCGGCCTCCGACCACGCGGCGGCGCTCACCCTCGCGACGTCGACGAAGGACCTCGACGAGCACCGCTACGCCGTGCAGAGCGTGCTGGGCGCGCTCCGCGAGCACGCTCGCGGCGTCGTCGCGAGCGAGATGCCGTTCGCGCTGAAGCTCCCCAACCTGTGGCACCTGGCCTCCGACGTGGAGGGGACGCTCGCCGACGGCTCGGGGTCGCTCGACCTCGTCGCGGCCCTGCACCCGACCGCGGCGGTCGCCGGGCATCCGACGGAGGCGGCGCTGGCTCAGATCGCGGAGCTCGAGCACCTCGACCGCCGTCGCTACGGCGGCCCGGTCGGCTGGGTCGACGCGCACGGCGACGGCAAGTGGGCGATCGCCCTGCGCTCCGCCGAGATCGGAGCCGACGGCACGGTGACCGCCTACGCCGGCGCGGGGATCGTGGCCGACTCCGACCCGGAGCGCGAGCTGGCGGAGACGCGGCTCAAGTTCCGACCGATCGTGGAGGCGTTCGCGTAGCGCCGCCGCGACGTGCACCCGTTCCGCAGGCTCAGCGGGCGAGGGGCACGTGGACGAGGGTGCGCGCCGCTCCCGCGTCGGTCAGCGCCGGCGTGAGGTCGCCGCGGTGCTCGACCCGCCGGAACTCCCAGCCGTACGCGGCGGCGAGCGCCTCCACGTCGACGTCCTGCGGCGTGCGCATGACGCGCCCGTAGAGCTCGGGGTCGGCGCTCGCGACCTCGAGGGTGTCGAAGATGGAGCCGCCGTGATCGTCGCCGACGACCACCTGGATCCGGCCGCCCTCGCCCTCGGCGCCGCCCGACCCGAGCAGCGACCCGGCGTCGTGCAGGAGCGCGAGGTCGCCGAGCAGCAGGCGCGTCGTCCCGCGGTCGGCGCTCGCGAGCGCGATGCCCGACGCCGTGGCGATCGTGCCGTCGATGCCGCCGAGCCCGCGGTTGGCGTGAGCCCGGACTCGCTTGCCCGGCGCGAGGCGGTCGAGCTCGCGGATGAGGCGCGACGCCCCGAGCACGAGCCGGTCGTGCGGCCAGGTCGCGTCCCACACGGCGCGGACGAGGAGGCGACGGGACACCGGCTCCCGCAGCTGCGCGACCTGCTCGCGGGCCCACCGGGCGCGCGCGACGGCGTCGTCGGTGAGGACCGCGCCGAGCGGTTCGTCCGCCGCGGCGGCCTCGTCGAGGATCCGCCGCGACGCCGCGACCCAGCGCCCGACCCAGGAGCGGGAGGCCTCGAGCCCCGCCCCGTCGGGCTCGACGACCACGGCATCCGCGAACCGCCGCACCGCCCGGCCCGGCGCGTAGTCGTCGCGCCCCGGCGTGCGGACCACGAGGGTCTCCACCCCGGGTCGCTGGATGAGCGCCGGCACCTCGCGGCTGAGCGTCGGGTGCCCGAACACCACCACGCGCTCGACGCGGTCTCCGAAGTTGCCGGTGTCGAGGAGCTCGCGGTAGGCCGCGACGAGGTTCGGGCCGAAGCGCGCGCCGCTCGCGACCTCGGCGAGGAGCGGGGCGCCGAGCTCGCGGGCGACCTCCTCGGCGCGCTCGCCGGCTCCGCTGCCCGCCACCACCACGATCCCCGGGCCGGGGCGCAGCGTCACGACGTCGGAGCTCGGCGGAGCGGGCGACCACCGCCCGGGCTCGATCTCGGGCAGGCGGATGTCGCCTGAGAGCGGCTCGCGGAAGGCGAGGTTCAGGTGCACGGGCCCGCCCCCGCGCAGCGTCGTCGCCGCGACCGCCTCGCGCGCCAGCGCCGCAGCGCCCTCCGCCGACCCGGCCGGCGGCACGTCCCACGCCCGTCGCACCGCGGAGCCGAAGATCCCGTCCTGGATCGTCGCCTGATTCGCGCCGATGCCGCGCAGCTCCTCGGGCCGGTCGCCCGTGAGCAGGAGCAGCGGGATCCCGGCGTGCGACGCCTCGAGGACCGCGGGATGCAGGTTGGCGACCGCCGTGCCCGAGGTCGTGACGATCGCCACCGGCGTCCGCGACTCTGCCGCGAGACCGAGGGCGAGGAACCCGGCCGAGCGCTCGTCGATGCGCACGTGCAGCCGCAGCAGTCCGGCCCGTTCGAGCGCGGCGGCCGCGAGGGCCAGTGCCTGGGAGCGCGACCCGGGGCACACGACGGCGTCGCGGACGCCGGCGCGCACGAACTCGGCGAGCAGCGCGACCGCGTACTCGCCGGCGGGGGAGTCCGTCACTCGGCCTGCTTCGTGTCGTCGGGCTTCTGGTCGTCGGCTGAGCGCTCTTCGAGCTGGCGCTCCAGGTCGCGGATGCGCTGCGCCTGCTGCTGCTCCCGGCTCAACCGGCGGAGGAACTCGGGGTCGTCGTCGGGAGCGCGCGGCGCGCTCCGCGGCCCGCGCTCGACGGAGCCGTCGCTCGCGTACCGCCCGTGGTTGCGCGGTTCGAGCCGCTCGCGCCCGACCACGAACCACAGGATCGGCCCGATGACCGGCAGGATGATCGCGAGCATGATCCAGCCCCACTTCGGCAGCCCGCGCACGCGGGATGCATCGATGAGGACGAGGTCGACCAGCGCCACCACCACGAGGATCACCTCGACGATGAACGGGAGGTAGCGGATCACCCTCGGAGTCTAGGCACAGCGACCCGCTCGTAGGATGACGGGGTGCGCGCCTGGGTCCTCTTCACCATCGTGCGCGTCGGGCTCTTCGCGGTCCTGTTCGCGGTCCTCTACGCGGTGACCGCGCCGCTCGGATCGCTCGCCTGGGCGGGGGCCGCGGTCATCGCGGCGCTCCTCGCGTTCTGCATCTCGTACATCTTCTTCGGCAAGCTGCGCGCCCGCGTCGCGGCCGAGATGTCGGAGCGGTCCCGCGCGCGCACGGCGAAGGCCGGCTCCGACGAGGACGCCGAGGACCGCGCCCGCGACGCCGGCGTGGAGTAGCGGGCCGACCGTTACGCCGGCGGGAACAGCAGCGCGGCGCCGAGCCCGACTCCGTAGAGCAGGCCCGTCAGCAGCGTGAGCTTCAGCGCGAGCACGAGCTCCCGCGGCGTCTTCGCGAAGATCACGATCACGATCGCCGGCACCGCGACGAGCGCCGTGAAGAAGACGTATCCGGCGTTCGAGTAGAAGAGCGTGAAGAACACGAGCGCGCCGAACGGCAGCACCATGAGCACGATGTAGAGGACCAGCGACGGGATCCGCCCGATCAGCACGCTCAGCGTGCGCTTGCCGGTGGCCTTGTCGCGCTCCCGGTCGCGGATGTTGTTGACGAGCACGACCGCCGTCGCGAGCGCCCCGAACGCGGCCGCGCCGACCCATCCCTCCGCGTTCACGGTGCCGGGGCGGGCCGGGCTGCTGGAGAGCACGAAGACGGTGCCCGCGACCGGCACGATCCCGAAGAAGATGAAGACCGCGAGCTCGCCGAGCGCGCGGTACCCGTAGGGGCGCTTGCCGCCGGTGTAGAACCAGGCGGCCGCGATGCAGACGACGCCCACGGCGAGCAGCCACCACTGGCCGCTCTTCCAGACCACGAGAAGCCCGGCGACCGCCGCGATCCCGAAGAACACGAGCGCGGCGATCAGCACGTGCCGCGGCTTCGCCCGCCCCGACCCGACGAGCCGCACCGGGCCGACGCGGTTCGCGTCGACGCCCTTGATGCCGTCGGAGTAGTCGTTGGCGTAGTTGACCCCGATCTGCAGCGCGACGGCGACGACGAGGCAGCCGAGCCCGCGGAGCCAGTGGTCGGCGAGCGACGGACCGAACGTCGGCGAGGCGGCGCCGTACCCGCGCGCGACCGCGGCGAGCGCGAGGACGAGCGTCTGCGGGCGCGCGCCCGCGATCCAGGTGCCGAGCGTGGCCGGGCGGGCCTCGGCGGCGGGGCGTCCCCCGGGTCGTCCGCTGCGCCCCCGCGTGCGCTGCTTCGCGGGTGCGCCGCCCTTGCCGGCGGGGCGGGGTGCCGCGACCCGCTTCTCGACGGTCCGCGGGTCGATGCGCTGCTGCTTCGGGCGTGCCACGGGAACGGAGTCTACGGTTCCCGGCTCGCGAGCCCGGTCAGCGCCCGGCGGTCGGGCTTGCCGCTCGGCAGCGCCGGCAGCGCGTCGAGGGTCTCGAGTCGCGCCGGTCGCGCGGGGGCGCCGAGAGCCTCGCCCACGGCCGCGATCGCCGCCGCGCGCCCGGCGTCGTCGAGACGCGCGACCGTGTACGCGACCGGGACCTGGCCCCAGCGCTCGTCGGGCGCGGCGACGACGACCGCGTCGTGGAGTCCGGGCTGCTCCCGGAGCACCCGCTCCACCGCGGCGAGCGCCACCTTGACGCCGCCGGAGATGAGCACGTCGTCGCGCCGGCCGGTGACGGTGAGGCGGTCGCCGTCCCACGTGCCGCCGTCGGCGGTGCGGAACCACCGCTTCCCGTCCCTCTCGACGAACCGCTCGGCGGTGAGCCCGGGATCGTCGAGGTAGCCCTCCGCGAGGCTCGGTCCGCCGAGCCAGACCTCGCCGTCCTCGACGCGCACCGCCGTGCCGCCGACGGGCCGCCCGTCGTACACGACGCCGCCGCTCGTCTCGCTGGAGCCGTAGCTGCGGACGAGTCGCACGCCGGCGTCGAGGGCGCGGTCGGCGAGCGCCGCCGGTGTCGACTGGCCGCCCACGAGCACGGCCTGGAACCGGCGGAGCTCGTTCAGCGCCTCCCGGTCGTCCAGGAGCGTCGCGAGCTGCGCCGGCACGAGCGCAACAAGGCGCTCGGGCTGGACGATGCGACGGGCGGCGGCGGTGAAGCCGTCCGCCGTGAAGTGCTCCCCCTCGACCGCGACCGGGTCGATGCCGGCCGCGAACGAGCGGGCGAGCACGTTGAGGCCCGCGATGTAGTGCGTCGGCAGCGCGAGCACCCACTGCCCCGGGCCGCCGAGCGCCGACGTGCTGGCCGCCGCGTTCGCGAGGAGGGCGTCGGCGCTCAGCGCGACCCGCTTCGGGCGCCCGGTCGAGCCGCTGGTCTCCACGATCAGGGCGACGCGCTGCTCCACCTCGGCGGGGGGATCGAGCGGCTCGGCGCCGGGCGCGGCCGGGAGGATCGCGGGGCCGCCCGCGAGCGCGTCGCGGAGGCGCAGCAGCACCGCGCCGCCGCGCACGACCTCGACCCGCCGCGTCACCGCACGCTCCCGACGGCGCACTCGAGCGGACTGGGCGATGCCGGCGGGGTCAGAAGTGCCACGGGAAGGGCGACCAGTCGGGGGCGCGCTTCTCGAGGAACGCGTCGCGCCCCTCGGCTGCCTCGTCGGTGCCGTAGGCGAGGCGCGTCGCCTCGCCCGCGAAGAGCTGCTGCCCGACCAGCCCGTCGTCGACCGCGTTGAACGCGTACTTCAGCATCCGGATCGAGGTCGGGCTCTTGCCGAGGATCGTCTCGGCCATGGCGAGCGCCTCCGCCTCGAGCTCGGCGTGCGGGGCGACCCGGTTGATCGCGCCCATCTCGTAGGCGCGCTGTGCGCTGTACTCCTCGGCGAGGAAGAAGACCTCGCGCGCGACCTTCTGGCCGACCTGCCGGGCGAAGTAGGCGCTCCCGTAGCCGGCGTCGAAGCTGCCGACGTCGGCGTCGGTCTGCTTGAACCGGGCGTGCTCCGCCGACGCGATCGCCAGGTCGCACACGACGTAGAGGGAGTGCCCTCCGCCCGCCGCCCATCCGGGCACCACCGCGATCACGACCTTCGGCATGAACCGGATGAGCCGCTGGACCTCGAGGATGTGCAGGCGGCCGGCGCCCGCGGGCTCGCCGTCGCGGTACTCGTACCCCGCCCTCCCCCGCACGCGCTGGTCGCCGCCGGAGCAGAACGCCCATCCGCCGTCCTTCGGCGACGGGCCGTTGCCGGTCAGCAGCACGACGCCGATCCGCGGGTTCATCCGGGCGTCGTCGAGCACGCGCGCCAACTCGTCCACCGTCTGGGGACGGAACGCGTTGCGCACCTCCGGCCGGTCGAACGCGACGCGGGCGATCCGGCCCGTGGTGTCGTGATGGTAGGTGACGTCCTCGAGACCGGCGAATCCGTCGACGCCCCGCCAGCGGGCGGGGTCGAAGATCTCCGAGACCTGGCCGGCGGTCATGTGAGGGCTCCCAATCCGTAGAGGAGGACGAATGGATTCCCGAGCACCGCGATCAGGACGGCCGCGATCGCCGCCCCGCGATCGCGTCGCGCGACGATCCCGACGATGCCCGCGATGAGGGCGAGCACGCTCAGGCCGTCGGCGATGAGGGCGAGGATCGTCGACTCGAGGTAGCGGCCGGGTGCGTTGACGACGAGGGCCGAGGTCAGCACGACGACCATGAGCACGGCCAGCACGAGCGCGGTGCGGCCCCACGGGGTCGGGCGGCGCTCGCGCGGGACGCGATGCTCCGCCTCGCCGCGATGCGGGGGCGCCGCCGCAGAGTCCGGGAGCGGCGCGGAATCCGCGGTCGGCACGCCGTGAGGCGCTTGCACGGGGCCCGGGGCCTGCGCGGGGGTGCGCACGGGCTCCGGCGCCGATACGGGCTCGCTCGCGGCGGCCGCGCGCGTCGGATCAGCCACGGCCGAGGAACGGCGCGACGAGGTAGACGTTGCCCGCGAGCGCGAGGAGCAGGCCGAGGACGCCGAGGCCGCGGCCGAGCCCCGCGATGATCGCCACGAGGGCGAAGAACCCGGCGACGACGCTGAAGGCGAGGGCGACCGACGCGATCACGACCGACGTCACCGCGAGGGCGGCGATGAGCAGGATGAGCGCCGCGAGGCCGCCGAGGAACGCGAGGAGACCCGGCCAGCGCGTGCGTCCTGCGCGGGTGCGGCGCACATCGCTGCGCCAGAACTGGCCGAGCGTCGGAGCGTGGGTGTAGGTCGACGAGATCGGCGGGATGCCGCCGCGCTGCGGAGCGGTCGCCGTCGTCTGGGGGCGGTATCCGCCCCGCTGCGTCGGCACGGGTGCCCGCGACTGCGGCGCGATCAGCTGCCCGGGAGCCGGCGGCGCCGGCCGGCGCGACTGCTGCGGCGAGTAGCTCATCGGCCCCTCCTGACGGACGCCAGCCTACTCTGAGGGCATGTCCGACCGGCCCGTGCCGCCGCCCGCCCTCGAGGAGCTGCTGGCGACCGCGCGCGTCGTCGCGATCCCGCTGCGGACGCGGTTCCGCGGGGTCGACGAGCGCGAGGCGATGCTGTTCGAGGGGCCCGAGGGCTGGACCGAGTTCTCGCCGTTCGTCGAGTACGACGATGCGGAGGCGGCCGCGTGGCTCGCGGGCGCGATCGACTTCGGCTGGAACCCGGCACCGGCTCCGCTCCGCGACGCGATCCCGGTGAACGCGACGCTGCCCGCGGTGGGGCCCGACGCCGTCGCCGGCGTGCTCGCCCTCTACCCCGGGTGCCGCACCGTGAAGGTGAAGGTCGCCGAGCGGGGGCAGACGCTCGCCGACGACATCGCCCGGGTGGCGCGGGCGCGCGAGCTGCTCGGCCCGGAGGGCCGGGTGCGGATCGACGCCAACGGCGGCTGGAACGTCGACGAGGCCGAGCACGCCCTTCACGCCCTCGCGCCGTTCGACCTCGAGTACGCGGAGCAGCCGTGTGCGCGGGTCGAGGAGCTCGCCGAGCTGCGCGCGCGGCTGCACGATTGGGACATCCCGATCGCCGCCGACGAGAGCGTGCGCAAGGCCGCCGATCCGCTCGCCGTCGCGCGGGCGGGCGCCGCCGACCTGCTGGTGGTGAAGGCGCAGCCGCTCGGCGGCATCCACCGTGCGATGGAGGTCGTGGCCGAGGCCGGCCTCCCGGTGAACGTCTCGAGCGCCCTCGACACGAGCATCGGGATCGCGATGGGGGCGCACCTCGCGGCGGCGCTGCCGGAGCTGCCCTACGACTGCGGCCTCGCGACGGTCGGTCTGTTCGAGCGCGACGTCGTCGCCGAGCCGCTCGTGCCGGTCGACGGGGCGATCCCCGTCGCGCGTCCCGTCCCGGACACGGTGGCCCTCGACGCCCTCGCGGCGTCCCCCGAGCGCACCGCGTGGTGGCGCGAGCGCCTCACGCGCACCCACGCGCACCTGACGCGGGTCGAGTAGCCGCGGTCAGCTCGTGGTGAGCCCCGAGTACGCGTGCAGGCCCTGGAAGAACAGGTTCACGATCGTGAAGTTGAACAGCACCGCGGCGAGGCCGATGATCGCGAGCCACGCGGAGCGGGTACCGCGCCATCCGCGGGTCGCCCGCGCGTGGATGTAGCCCGCGAACACGACCCAGATGATGAAGGTCCAGACCTCCTTGGTGTCCCATCCCCAGTACCGGCCCCAGGCGTGGTACGCCCAGATCGCGCCGGCCATGAGGGTGAAGGTCCAGAAAGCGAAGCCGACGATGATGAGCCGCGACGCCATGACCTCGAGCGACGCGGAGGACGGGAAGGTCTGCAGGAAGCGCCACTTGGCCAGGCGCCCCTTCTCGCGCGCCGACTGCAGCAGCTGCACGATCGAGAGCCCGCCCCCGACGGCGTAGAACCCGGTCGCGAGCATGGCCACCGAGATGTGGATGTAGAGCCAGTACGACTGCAGCGGCGGCGGGGTCGGCGTCACCGCGACGTAGAAGTTGGTGACCGCGAGCCCGAGCAGCAGCACGACGAAGCCGGTGATGTAGGCGCCGAGGAACTTGACGTCGCGCCACAGGTTGATCACCACGAAGACGACGACGATGATCCCGGTGCCGGTGAGCGAGAACTCGTACATGTTGGCCCACGGGCCGCGGTCGGCGGCGAGCCCGCGGAGCACGATCGCGCCGAGGTGGACCACGGCCGCGACGATGGTGAGCGCGAACGCGGTCCGCTGGAAGCGGGTGGCCTTGTTGACGCTGCGCGACTGCGACTCGGCGACGCGCGAGGTGATGGTGCCCACTCGCTCGAGGAGCGCGGTCCCGCCGCGGGCGCCCGCCGCTGCGGTCGTCGAGGCCGGCGTGCGGGCGACCGCCGCGGCCTCGGCGGTGCCCGTACGGCGGCTCAGGTCGAGCACGTACATGACGAACGCGATCGCGTAGACCGCCATGGCGGAGTACGCCAGCAGCAGCGAGTACGCGGCGAGGGTGTCGGTCACGGTCACATCCTAGGTTTCGGGTTCTCAGGCGGCGCGAGGTCGTCCGCGGCGCCGCCCGGAGGGGGTTCGTCGCCGAGGGCGGTCCGGTGGCGCTCGGCCACCTCGGCGACGGCGCCGGCCAGGTTCGCGTCCTCGCCGCGGGCGAGGCCCGCGTAGCGCAGGACAGTGCCGTCCGGGCCGGACTCGGCCGTGATCCACACCCGGCGGCGCGGGATGAAGAGGCTGAGCAGCAGCCCGCCGAGCACCAGCAGCGCGAAGACGAGCGCGAGCGTCGGCGTCGGGTCGTGGTGGATGTCGAGGCTCACGTAGCGCTTGATGCCGCTGAACTCGATGGTGCCGAGACCGTCGGGCAGCTGCGCCTTCTGCCCGAGCGTCAGGTCGATGGGGCCGCCGCCGACCTTGTCGCCGGTCGCCGCGTCGCGGCCTGCCGCGAGCTTCAGCTTGTCGACGTTGAGCGTGTAGACGTTCTGCGGGGTCCCGCCGTCGAGGCCGAGGTCGCCGACGTAGACCGACAGGAAGACGTCGGCCTTCTTCGAGAGCTGCGGCGCGAAGGAGAGGATCTTGGTCGCGTCGGGGTTGGGTGTCGGGCGGAAGAAGCCCTGGATCCCGACCTGCTGCTTCAGCCCGTCGACGACCTTGATGACGCCCGTGCTCGTGAGGTTCGCGTCCTGCGCGAGGAACGGCGTCGGCTCGTCCTTCACGACGGTGCCGTCGGGCGCGCGGATCGTGAGCACCGGGGCGTAGCCGTTGCCGAGCAGGTAGACCTCGGTGCCGCCGATCGAGATCGGGCTGTTGATCTTGAGCGTCTGCTGCGTCCAGCTCTGCCCGGGCTCGCGGGTCCGGAGCTTCGTGACGTAGTCGTGCGGATCCCAGTTGCCCGTCGTCTGGTTGAACGAGTAGCTCGCGGTGAACGAGTCGAGCTTCATCTGGAAGGGCGTCAGGTCGTCGACGGAGGCGAACCGGCCGGGGTTGAAGGAGTCGTAGTCGGCTCCGACGTTGGTGAAGACGCCGCCGTCCTGCACCAGGATCTTCTGCCCGGTGTAGCCGAAGCTCCCGAGGACACCGACCGTGAGGAGGATGCCGACCAGCGCGACGTGGAAGATGAGATTGCCGGTCTCCCGCAGATAGCCGCGCTCGGCCGACACCGAGTCGCCGTAGCGCTCCACGCGGTAGCCGAGCCGCCGGAGCACCGTGCGGCCGGCCGTGACCGCGGTCTCGACGTCGGCCGCGGACGACGCCTCCCGGTAGCCGACCAGCCGCTGCAGCCGCATGGGTGTGCGCGGCGGCCGCGAGACGAGCGCCTGGAGGTGGTGGCGCGTGCGCGGGATGATGCAGCCCACGAGCGAGACGAACAGCAGCAGGTAGATCGCCGAGAACCACGGCGACGCGAAGGTCGAGAACACCCCGAGCGAGTCGAGGATCTTGTAGGCCTCGGGGTGGTTCTGCTGGTACTGGATGACGCCGTTCGGGTCGGAGGTGCGCTGCGGCACGAGCGACCCGGGGATCGCGGCGACCGCGAGCAGCAGCAGGAGCAGCAGCGCCGTCCGCATGCTGGTCAGCTGCCGCCAGAGGAAGCGCAGCCAGCCGACCGGCCCGAGCCGCGGCTGGGTGATCCGGTCGCCGCGCTCCGGCTCGGGGGAGTCGGCATGGTCGTCCGGACGCAGGTCGAGCTGATCAGAGCGGGACATCGGTCCCCGCCCCGATCGAGTGGATGACGAAGCCCCAGACGCCGGACACCATGAGCACACCGATCGCGATGAGCAGCACGCCGCCCGCGATGTTGACCGCCCGGATGTGGCGCTTCACCCAGCGGACCGAGGCGCCGACCCAGCCGAAGCCGATGGCGACGAGGAGGAACGGGATCCCGAGGCCGAGGCAGTAGGCGACGCCCAGGAGCACCGCCCGCCCGAGGTCGCCCTGGTCGAGCACGAGCGAGGTGACCGCGACGAGGGTCGGGCCGACGCACGGGGTCCAGCCGACCGCGAAGATGACGCCCAGCAGCGGTGCGCCGATGAGGCCGGTGCGGGGCTGCCACGCGGGCTTGACCGTCCGCTGCAGGAAGCTCACCTGGCCGATGAAGACGACGCCCATGACGATCACGACGACGCCCGCGATCCGGAGGATGAGGTCCGTCCACTGCGCGACGAAGACCCCGACGGTGCCCACGAGGATCGTCGCGAGCAGGAAGACGAGGGAGAAGCCCAGGACGAAGAGGGCGGCCCCGAGCAGCACCCGGCGGCGCGTCTGGACCGCCCCGCTCGCGACGCCGCTCACGTACCCGAGGTACCCCGGCACGAGCGGCAGCACGCACGGGGACAGGAACGACACCAGACCCGCGGCGAGCGCGATGGGCACCGCCAGCCAGAGGCCGCCGCTCGTGACGATGGTGCCGATGCCCATCAGTTCTTCTCGTCGAGCGTCGTCTGGATGACCTCGCTCAGCACGGGCTCCTGCTCCTTGGTGATCTCGCCGCTGAAGCGCGCGGCGACCCGGCCCTTCCGATCGATCACGAGGGTGGTGGGGGTCGTGTTGGTCGAGACCTTGCCGGTGAACGCCACCGTGATGGGGGCGTTGTGCGGCGCCTCGAGGGTCGTCGGGTAGGTGACGCCGTGGGTCTTCTCGAACGCCTGCGCCTGCCCCGCGTTGTCGCGCACGTTGACACCGACGAACTGGACGCCGTCGCCCGCGTACTTCTGCGAGAGCGACTGCAGCCGCGGGGCCTCCGCGATGCAGGGGCCGCACTGCGCGTACCAGAAGTTGAGGACGACGACCTTGCCGAGCAGCTCGCTGCTCGAGATCGCGGAGCCGTCGGCCTCGGTGGCCTTCCAGCTCACCGGAGCGGCGCGGTCCTTCTCCGAGAAGGTCGTCGTGGCGCCGTCGCCCGAGGTGTAGACGCCGCCCTTGTCGGTGCCGGCGATGCCGTCGCTCGAGCTGCAGCCGGCGAGGGCGAGGGAGGCGGCGACCAGTCCGACGGCCAGCGCGGCCAGGGCGCGGCGGCGCATCACACCGCCCCCAGGTCGATCGCCTGCGCGAGCAGCTCGGCGGCGGGCTCCTGGTAGTCGACCTCGACGAACGCGCCGTCGCGGAAGGCCACGGTCGTGATGCTCGAGAGCGCGCATCGGCGGCTCCGCGGGTCGCTCGCGAGCGGCTTGCCCTGCACGGCGCGGGCGACGGTCCAGATCGGCGCCTGGTGGCTGACGAGCACGACCTCGCCGCCGTCGACCGACGCGTGCGCGTCGCGGATCGCGGCCATCATCCGGGCGGCGATGTCGGCGAACGGCTCGCCCCACGACGGCTTCCACGGATTGCGGAAGTGCCGCGCGAGGAGAGGGTTCGCGCGCACCGCACGCTTGATGTTGACGCCCTCGAAGACGTTGGTCGGCTCGATGAGGCGCTCGTCGATCGCGAGGCCCGGATCGACCAGCGTGCCGCGGAACAGCTCGAGCCACGGCTGGGCGCTCTCCCGGGTGCGGGTGAGCGGGCTGGCGATCACGCGACGGATGTCGTGGCCGGCCAGCGACTCCGCCGCGCGCGCCGCCATCTCGCGGCCGCGGTCGCTCAGATGGAACTCCGGCAGGCGCCCGTAGAGCACCCCGGCGGGGTTGTGGACCTCGCCGTGGCGCACCAGACGGACGAGATCGGCGGACACGCGCTGAATTCTACGGTCGGGTTGCTGAGGGATTCCGGCGCGGGTGCGCTCGGTAGACTCGGCCCCCGTGACCTCCCGCACCCTCGTCGCCGATCTGGCCGCCTCGACCGACGGGCCCGTCTCCGTCGCGGGATGGGTCGAGACGGTCCGCGATCAGAAGAAGGTGCAGTTCGTCGTGCTCCGCGACGAGACCGGCGCCGTGCAGCTCGTGCACCCGCGCACCGACACGGGCGACGACCCGCAGCCCGACCCCGTCGCCGCGGCGATCTCGGCGCTCACGACCGGCGCCTTCGTCCGGGTCGGCGGCGAGCTGAAGCACGACGAGCGCGTGAAGCTCGGCGGACTCGAGGTGAGGGTCGGCGAGCTGGAGGTCGCGGCTCCGGCCCTCGACTCCCCCATCGCGGAGGACTCGTCGATCGACAAGCGCCTCGACTTCCGCTGGCTCGACCTGCGCCGACCGGAGATGAACCTCGTCTTCCGGGTGCAGACGACGATGCTCCACGCGATGCGCACCTGGTGGGTCGACAACGGCTACATCGAGATCCACACCCCGAAGCTCATGGCGTCGCCGTCGGAGTCGCGCGCCGAGCTGTTCCAGGTGCCGTACTTCGAGACGACCGCCTACCTCGCGCAGAGCCCGCAGCACTTCAAGCAGATGGCGCAGGCCGCCGGCTTCGGCAAGGTGTTCGAGGTCGGGCCGGCGTTCCGGGCCGACCCGTCGTTCACCTCGCGCCACGCGACCGAGTTCGTGTCGGTGGATGCCGAGATCAGCTGGGTCGACTCCCACGAGGACGTCATGCAGATGCACGAGCAGCTGCTCGTCGCGGCGCTGACCGCGGTCAAGGAGAAGCACGGCGCCGAGATCGAGGCGCTGTTCGGCGTCGAGGTGACGGTTCCGGCGCTGCCGTTCCCGCGGATCCCGCTCGCCGAGGCGAAGGAGATCGTCGCCGGTCGGGGCTACGTGGTGCCGCGGCACGATGCCGACATGGACCCCGAGGGCGAGCGGCGGATCTCGGAGTACGTCGCGGAGCAGTACGGGCACGAGTTCGTGTTCCTGACCGACTACGCGTCGAGCATCCGGCCCTACTACCACCGCCGCCACGAGGACGACCCGTCGCTCACCTACAGCTACGACCTCATCTTCAACGGCGCGGAGATCTCCACCGGCGCCCAGCGCGAGCACCGGATCGACGTGCTCGTGGAGCAGGCGCGCGACAAGGGCGCGAACCCGGACGAGATCGGCGAGTACTTGGAGTTCTTCAAGTACGGCGTCCCGCCGCACGGCGGCTTCGGCATGGGCCTCGCGCGCGTCCTGATGCTCCTGCTGCACCTGCCGTCGATCCGCGAGGTCATCTACCTCTTCCGCGGCCCGAACCGCCTGGAGCCGTAAACCGCCTTGCGCGGGTCGAGCAGCCGGCCCCGCCGGCGTCTCGAGACCCTCACGCCCAGAGCGGCTGCACGCGCGCCACGGCGTCGAGGATCGCGTCGCCGTCGAGCGCCGCGCGCGACTCCGGGATCCCGCGCTCACGCCACTCGACCACGAGATCGAGCCGACCTGCCGGCGGGAGAGGCCAGAGCCAGAATCCGTGGTGCTGCTCCCACAGCTCTCCGCCGCCGCCCCCGCCGCCCGTGCCGTTCGCCGGCGTGAGGGTCCACCCCTCGGGAGGCCGGTCGACTGTCGGGTGGCCGCGATACAGCTCGCCGATCTCCGCGGTCGACCCGTCGCCGAGCTCGACCCTCCAGCGGAGGTCGCCCTCCCCGGGCCGATGCTCGAAGCGGCCGTGCATCAGCCAGCTCCAGTCGCGATCCGTCTCCTCGCGACGGCGCATCACGACGTCGGCGCAGATCACCGTGCCCGTCGAGTACACCTCGACCCGCGGGACGCTGACGACCGTGCCCTCGGTGCGTGCCGCGACCGCCCCGATCGGCAGCACGACCGGGATCTCGTCCTCCGGCTGCCGAAGCCACGGCGGCACGACGTAGGGCTCGCCGGCCTCGTTGTCGCTGCCGTAGAGGGCGTACATCAGCGCGCCGCGACCGCGGACACCGCGAGGGCGTCGCGGAGCTGCTCGACCGCGATGTCCAGGCGCAGGTCGAGCCCCGCCTCCAGCACCTCGCCGTCAGCCCGGATCCGCGACGGCGCCCGCGACACCGTCACCGGGTCCACCAGCGTCGCATCGAGTGCGAGCAGCGTCGGCACGAGCGCCGCGAGCCCGCGGATGCCGCCGGTCTGCCCGGGGGATGCCGACATCAAGAGCACCGGCTTGCCGTACAGACCGGTCGAGCCGGCCAGCCAGTCCAGCGCGTTCTTGGTCACGCCCGACGCCGAGTGCACGTACTCGGGCGACGCGATGACGGCACCCGCGCAGGCCTCCGCGAGGAGTCGGAACTCGCGCGCCGCCGACGGCATCCGGTTCGGGGTGTCGAGGTCGGGGTCCATGAGCGGGAGCTCGCCCACCAGGTCCTCCCCCAGCAGCTGCAGGCCCGGCGCCCGGCGTTCGACCGCGCGGAGCAGCCCGCGGTGCAGCGAGTCGGCCCGCAGGCTCCCGCAGATGGCGAGGATCGGCAATCGAGCCATGCTCGGAGGGTAGTGCGGTCGGACGGATTCCGACAGGCTCGATCCCCGCCGGACTCGATCCCCGAGCGACTCACCCCCCGACCGCGACCAACGCCTTCTCCAGGCGCGCGCGGTCGACGCGCCAGATGGTGTGCACCCGGTCGTCGATGAGCACCACCGGGATCTCCTCCGCGTACGCACGTTCGAGCTCCGCGTCGCCGACGATCGAGCGCTCCTCGAACGCGACCCCCGGAAACCCCCGCAGCACGTCCGCCACGACCGCGCGCGCATCGTCGCACAGGTGGCATCCCGGTCGGGTCAGGAGGGTGAGGCTCGGCATGGGACCAGGGTAGGCACCCCGATACGATGGACCGATGCCCGAGGAGTCGACCACGCCGAGCGAGCGGCCGATCCTGGCGCTCTTCGACGTCGACAACACCCTCATGCGCGGCACGAGTCTCTTCCAGCTCGGGCGGGAGGCCTGGAAGCGCAAGCTCATCCGCGGGCGCGACATCGCGGTGTTCGGCTGGCAGCAGATCCGCTTCATCATGGTCGGCGAGAACAACCGCCACCTGGATGCGGCGCGCGAGCGGGCGCTCGGGCTCGCCTCCGGCGCATCCCAGGCCCAGGTGCTCGAGATCGCCGACGAGATCTGGGAGCACCGGATCAGGCCGCGTCTCTACCCCGACACGGTGAAGCTCGCCCAGGATCACATCGCGCGCGGCCACCAGGTCTGGCTCGTCTCCGCGACACCATGGGAGATCGGCAACCGGATCGCGCAGCAGCTCGGTCTGACCGGTGCGATCGGCTCGCACTTCGAGTCGGTCGACGGCGTCTACACGGGCAAGATCGTGGGCCACATCATGCACAAGGAGCGCAAGGCGGAGGCGGTGCGCGAGCTCGCCGAGCGCGAGGGCGCGGACCTCGCGGAGAGCTGGGCCTACTCCGACAGCCGCAACGACATCCCGCTCCTCGAGCTGGTCGGGCACCCCACGGTCGTGAATCCGGACGTCGCGCTGCTGAAGCACGCCCACGACCACCACTGGCCGATCATGCGGATGAAGCCGTCGAGCATCCGCGAGGCGCGTCGACGCCTCCGCCGCGAGGCGAAGGACGCGAAGAAGCCCTCCCGCCGCTGACCCCGCGGAGAGGCGAGTCGCCACGTCGGGCTGCTGCCGTCGCGTGAGGACGGCCCGAAGCGGCATCTCGGGTCGGGAAGAGGGTGGGCGCGGGAGCGCTACCCCGAAGACGCAGAACGCCCGGCCGGAGCCGGGCGTTCTCGCCTACTTCTTGTTGCGACGCTGGTGCCGCGTCTTGCGCAGCAGCTTGCGGTGCTTCTTCTTCGCCATGCGCTTGCGGCGCTTCTTGATGACGGAGCCCATAGTTCACCTCATTCGATTCGAAACGGACCACCAGCGGCGTCCGATCGAACCGCGTGGGAAGTCAACCGCAGAAGTCTAGCTCAGCCCGCCTGTGCGTCCGAGGACGGATTCGCGACGAGCTGCGCGACGGCCGACTCGGGGATGCGGTACGAGCGCCCGAAGCGCACGGCCGGAAGTTCGCCCGCGTGCACCATCCGGTACACCGTCATGGACGAGACCCGCATCATCTCGGCGACCTCGGCGACGGTGAGGAAGCGGACATCCGACAGGTCGGCCATCGCCTCCCCCTTGTCTCGCCCCTTGCTGTGGTCTGTGTGACTCCTGTGACGCAAGTGGCCCTGCGTCAATGTAGGGGACGCCGAGCCCCCGTGTCTACAGGGATCGGCGGCGACCCGGAAGGCGCCCAGCCAGCGCCCGCTGCGCCCCCTGCAGCTTCTCCTGAGCGGCCTCCAGAGCGGCTCGCGCCTGGTGCGCGGTGTCGGCCGCCGCGCGACCGACACGGTCGCCGACCTCGGCGCCGGCCCACGCGGTGAACGCACCGCCCTCGACGATCGTCCCGGCGCCGTCGGAGCCCGGCCGCGTGGCCGCCGCCGCGAACGGCGCGAGCCAGTCCTCGACCTCGACGAGCGGCTCCGCGTCCAGGCGGTAGTAGCGGTGCTGCCCCTCCTCGCGCACGGCCACGAGGGAGTGGTCGCGCAGCACCTTGAGGTGCTTGGAGACGGTCGGCTGGCTGATGCCCAGCTGCTCGACGAGCTCCCCGACGCTCACCTCGCCCGCGCGCTCACGGAGGGTGCGCAGCAGCTCGCGACGGGTGCCGTCGGCGAGGACGTCGAAGATGTCGCTCATCCGACCAGGGTCCCATACCGCGCCGGTAGCATCCAGGGATGGGCGGGATGCCGGCGCGCAGCGGCCCGTGGACCGCGCGGCTGGCCGACGCCATCGGCGACTTCTCGATCGCCACACCCGCGCGCTTCGCGATCCTCGTCTTCGCCGGCCTGACCGCCGTCTTCACGATCCTGTTCTCCCTCCCGATCGCGACCGCGTCGGGCGACCGCGCACCCCTCGTCGACGCGCTCTTCACCGCGATCTCCGTGGTCTGCGTGACGGGGCTCTCGACCGTCGACATGGCGACCTTCTGGTCACCGCTCGGGCACGTGTTCGTCTTCGTCGGGGTGGAGATCGGCGGCATCGGGGTGCTCACGCTCGCCTCGATCCTCGGCCTCATCATCAGCCGCAAGCTGGGGCTGCGGCAGAAGCTCCTCGCCGCGGGCGACGCGAATCCGTTGAGCCTGCGCAGGGGCGTCCGCGCCGACGGCCAGGCGCTGAAGCTCGGGGAGACGGGCGGGCTGGTCATCACGGTCGCGATCAGCGTGCTCGTCATCGAGCTCGCCGCCGCCGTGCTCCTCTTCCCGCGCATGTTGCTCGCCGGCGCCGACCCGTGGACCGCGGGCTGGCAGTCCGTCTACACGGCCGCGATGGCGTTCACCAACACCGGATTCCTCCCGTCGAGCGAGGGGCTCGCGCCGTACGCGCACGACGCGTGGTTCCTCGTCGTGCTCATGCTCGCCGTCGGGTTCGGGGCCATCGGGTTCCCCGTCATCCACACGCTCGCGCGCCGTCTGCGGCGGCCGCGCACCTGGAGCCTCCACGTCAAGCTCACGATCGCGACGTTCCTCCTGCTGCTCGTCGGCGGCGCCGTCGCCTTCCTCGCGCTGCAGTGGAACGGGGAGCAGGCGGGCCTCGACCCCGGGCAGCGCATCCTGCAGAGCTTCTTCCAGTCGTCGATGGCCCGCTCGGGCGGGTTCTCGACCGTCGACTACGCGCACCTCGACGGCGCGAGCCTGTTCGTCGCCGACATGCTCATGTTCGTGGGCGGCGGCTCCGCCTCGACGGCGGGCGGCATCAAGGTGACGACGCTCGCGATCCTGTTCCTCGGCGCGATCGCGGAGGCGCGCGGCGTCGACGACATGGAGGCCTACCGCCGCCGCATCCCGAGCGACGTCATGCGGCTGGCCGTCAGCGTCGTGCTCTGGGGCGCCACGACCGTCGCGGCGGCGACCATCACCCTGCTCGTCATGACGGGCGCCCGACTCGACTTCGTGCTGTTCGACGTCATCAGCGCGTTCGCGACCTGCGGGCTCTCGACCGGCTTCACGGCGAGCGCGTCGGAGCCCGCGCAGTACGTGCTCGCCGCGACCATGTTCCTGGGACGCATCGGCACCGTGACCATCGCGGCGGCGCTCGCCGCGAGCACGCGGCGCCAGCTGTTCCGCCGACCGGAGGAGAGGCCCATCGTTGGCTGACGACGCATTCACCCTCGACGACATCCCCGTCGACGCCCCCGTGCTCGTGATCGGGTTGGGCCGCTTCGGCGCCGCGACCGCGGGCCAGCTGGCTCGACTCGACCGCGACGTGCTCGCCATCGACGAGGACGCGGCGCTCGTGCAGAAGTGGGCCGATCGGCTGACGCACGCCGTGCAGGCCGACGCACGCTCCGTCGAGGCGCTCCGGCAGCTGGGCGCGAAGGACTTCCCGGTCGCGGTGGTCGCGGTCGGCTCGTCGATCGAGTCGAGCGTGCTCATCACCGCGAACCTCGTGGACCTCGGCATCCGGCAGATCTGGGCGAAGGCCGTCAGTCACGCCCACGGCACGATCCTGTCGAGGATCGGCGCCCACCACGTCGTCTACCCGGAGGCGGAGGCCGGCGAGCGGGTCGCGCACCTCGTCTCGAACCGGATGCTCGACTACATCCAGTTCGACGAGGACTTCGCGATCGTGAAGATGCGCGCCCCGCGGCCGCTCCGCGGCATCCCGCTCGGGCAGAGCGGGCTCCGCTCGAAGCACGGGGTGACGGTCGTCGGCGTGAAGTCGCCGGGCAGCGACTTCACCTACGCGACGACCGAGACGGTGTTGCACGACGACGACATCGTGCTGGTCAGCGGCGCCTCGGACGCGCTGGAGCGGTTCGCGCGATTGAAGTAGCTCAGAACAGCCGCGGCTCGCCGATCGGCGGCGCGGAGTCGGCCCGGACGAGAAGCTGGAAGAAGCGGGTGTTGATGAAGAGGCGCTCACGCCCGGCACGCACATCGACAAGGACCCCGGCATCCTGCAAATCGTTCAGCCACTTCGTCGCGGTCGGACGCGAGACCCGGCAACGCTGGACGACGTTGGCGATGCGGCAATAGGGCTGCTCGAAGAGGACAGCCAGGAGGTCGGCATTGGCCCCTCCTGTCACCGCTCGGATCGACTCGAGCGTCTCGAGCTGAAGAGCTTGAATCTGATCGATTTTCTGCACCGTGCTCAAGGCGGTCTGTCGGACCCCTTCCACCATGAACAGCACCCAGTCCGTCCACGCGCCGCCCTCGGTCACCGCAAGCAGGAGTCGGTAGTACTCGTCCTTGTTCTGAATGATGTATCGAGAGAGATAGAGGATCGGTTCCGCGATCAGACCGACCTCCATCAGCATCAGGACGTTCAGAATTCTTCCGGTACGGCCGTTCCCGTCTTCGAAGGGGTGGATCGCTTCGAACTGGTAATGCGCGATGGCCATCGAGACGAGGGGATCGAGATCACCCGATCCGTGCACGAAGCGCTCCCAGTTTGAGAGCAGGCCGCGGATCACCTTCTCACCCATCGGCGGGGTGTAAATCGCCTCTCTGGTAGCCGGGTTTCCGATGAACGTCCCCGGCAACTTCCTCACATCCATCTCGCGACTCTTGACGACGGTGCATACGTCGATGGCCGTGTTGGCCGACAAGGGACGCGCGCGGATGAGGGCGACGCCCTCGAACAATGCCGCACGATAGTTGAGGGTCTCTTTCGTCGCCGGATTGGTGGCCGCGCCTTCATCTTGCGCGAAGCGGAACAGGTCGTCGGCCGTGGTGACGATGTTCTCGATCTCAGAGCTGGCCTGAGCTTCGAGCAGCGGGATCGCGTTCAGCAGAACCCGGGGGTTCGTCATGCGGCGCACCGCCTGGTCCAGGCTCGCCATCGCCGACCGCGCCTCGACGGTCAGCTTCAGCACCTCGCGCGTCTCGACCTCGACCGAGGGCGGTAGGAGAGGAAGGTCGTTGTAGGGAGCCGACGGAGCCCAACTCATGGACCAAGTCTAGGGACGCGCTCTCCAGACGTGTAAATATTTGGCGGTTCTTTTTACACGTCAGATCGATGTGTCAAACGTCTTCACACGGACATCGTGTCGCCGCGGCGCTACGCCTCGCCGCGGGAGAGGGCCCGCGCCCGCTCGAGCGCCGCGTCCATCGCGCGCCCGAACAGCCCGACCAGGTCGCCCTCCTCGAGCACCCCGATCGCCCGCTCCGTCGTGCCCTTGGGGCTCGTGACGCGGCGGCGGAGCTCCGCGGGGTCGACGTCGGAGCCGGCCAGCAGCTCCGACGCGCCGCGGAAGGTCTGCTCGACCATGAGGCGCGCGTCGCCCTCGTCGAACCCCAGCTGTCGGGCGGCGGCGGTCCACTGCTCCATGAGCAGGAAGACGTAGGCGGGGCCCGAGCCGGAGACCGCACTGAGCGCGTCGATGCGGTCCTCCGGCAGCTCGATGACCGCCCCGACCGTCTCGAACAGGGCGCGCGCGACGGCGGTCTGCTCCGGCGTCACGCGCGGTCCGGCGGCGAGACCCGTCACCCCGAGCCGCACGAGCGACGGCGTGTTGGGCATCGCGCGGAGCACGGGGTTCGGGATCCGCCCCTCCATGGTCGCGATCGTCACGCCCGCCGCGATGCTGACCACGATCACGTCGGGCGTGAGGTCGTCGCGGATCTCGTCGAGCAGGTCGCCGATCATCGCGGGCTTGACGCCCAGCACGACGAGCCCGGCGCCGCGGACCGCGGTGCGGTTGGCCGCCGGGTCCCGCTCGAGAGCGAGCGAGTCGACCCCGTCGCCGGCGAGCGGATCCGCCTTCGCCGCGGTCCGGTTGGTGACGGTGATGCCGCCGTGCGGCGCGCCCGAGGCGAGCAGGCCGGCGAGGATCGCACCCCCCATCGAGCCGGCTCCGAGCAGGGCGATCCGGGGCAGCGAGGCGGTCACGGCCGCGATCCTATGCGAGGGCACGAGCGCTAGCGTGGGGGCGTGAGCGCAGAGGGCGGCGGCAAGGCGATCATCGCGGCCATGGCGGCCAACCTGGGGATCGCATTGACGAAGCTCGTCGCGGCGCTGTTCTCCGGCTCCGCGGCCATGCTCGCCGAGGCCGTGCACTCCTTCGCCGACACCATCAACCAGGTGCTGCTGCTCGTCGGCGGCCGGCGCGCGAAGAAGGCGGCCGACCAGGAGCATCCGTTCGGCTACGGACGCGAGCGCTACCTCTTCGCCTTCATCGTCTCGATCGTGCTGTTCTCGGTGGGCGGCGCGTACTCGGTCTACGAGGGCATCCAGAAGCTCACCGAGGAGCACCACGCGATCGAGAACTGGTGGCTGCCGATCACGGTCATCCTCATCTCGATCGTGCTGGAGGGCTTCTCGTTCCGCACCGCGCGCAAGGAGTCGCTGCCCTTCAAGGGGACGGGCTCCTGGATCTCGTTCCTGCGCCGGGCGAAGGCGCCGGAGCTGCCGGTGGTGCTGTTCGAGGACAGCGCGGCCCTTCTCGGCCTGCTCTTCGCCCTCGCCGGCGTCGGCCTCACCGTGATCACCGGCAACCCCGTCTTCGACGCGATCGGCACGCTGCTGATCGGCCTGCTCCTCGTCGCGGTCGCGATCGTCCTGGGCTCGATCACCAAGAGCCTCCTCATCGGCGAGGGGGCGGAGCCGGACGTCGTCGAGCGCATCCGCGACGCGTTCAACGCGCACCCCCGGACGGAGGCGCTCATCCACCTGAAGACGCTCTACCTCGGGCCGGAGGAGATGCTCGTGGCCGCGAAGGTCGCCTTCCCGCGCGCGACGACGACCGTCGATCTCGCCGCGGCGATCGACCAGATGGAGGCCGACATCCGCGCGCAGATCCCGGTCGCACGCCTCATCTACATCGAGCCCGACGTCTACCGGCCGGTCGAGGTGCGCGACATGGCGACCGACGCGATCGTCATCAAGTCGACGGACTGACGAGCCCCGCCTCCGCGACGACGGCGAGCAGGGCGAGCTTCTCCGCGGAGTCGCTGCCCGGCGCGGCGGTGAGCACCAGCAGCCGCTGCTGCGTCTCGGTGTCGAGGAGCGTCTCGCAGTCCAGCACGAAGTCGCCGACCTCCGGATGCCGGAACCGCTTCGTGCGAAGCGCCTTCTCCGCGACCTCGTGCTCGGCCCAGATCGCCGAGAACTCGGGGCTCTCCCGCTGCAGCGCGGCGACCAGCTCCGCGGCGCGCGAGCCCGGGCCGCCCGCCGACAGCGCGGCGCGCAGCTCCGCGACCCAGACCCGGCCGTGCAGCTCGTGGTCGTCCGGGTGGTACATCGCGCGGGACGACGGGTCGGTGAACCAGCGGTAACCGGTCGCGCGCTCGAACCCGCGGCGCTGGGACGCGTCGCCGAGGATCACCGACGCGAGCGGGGTCTGCAGCAGGGTCTCGCCCGTCTCGGTGAGCACGAGGGCGGGGGTGTCGCGCAGCCGGTCCATGATGCGGAGGATGCCGGGCGCGACGTGGTCCAGGTCGCCCGGCCGGGTCGGGGCCGGATGCCCGGCGAGTCGGAACAGGTGGTCGCGCTCGGCGCGGCTGAGGTGCAGCCCGCGGGCGATCGCCTGCAGCATCTGCACCGACGGCTGCGGACCGCGCTGCTGCTCGAGGCGACCGTAGTAGTCGGCCGACATCCCGACCAGCTGCGCCACCTCCTCGCGCCGCAGCCCCGCCGTCCGCCGGCGCGGCCCGCGTGGGAGTCCGACGTCCTCCGGCTGCAGCGCCTCGCGCCGGGTGCGCAGGAAGTCGGCGAGCTGGGCGCGATCGGTCTCCACGCGTCCATGCTCCCGCGCCGGCGACGCGCGTGCCAGGGATCCGCGATCCCCCGATCCGCGGGTCCTGGATGCTCCGCGGCGAGGCGCGCACGATCGAGGTCATGACACGCATCGCTCTCATCACCGGCGGATCCCGCGGCCTCGGTCGCGCATCCGCGCTCGCTCTCGCCGCTCATGACGTCGACGTCGTCCTGACCTACAACTCGGCCGCCGACGAGGCCGCCGCGGTCGTCGCGGAGGTCGAGGAGCTCGGACGGACCGCCCTCGCCCTCCGCCTCGACACGACGACGCCGGCGACCTTCGCCGCCTTCGCCGCCGAGCTGCGCGCCGTCCTCCGCGACCGGTGGGGCCGCGAGGAGCTCGACGTCCTCCTGAACAACGCCGGCTTCGCGGGCGACACCCCCTTCGGCAGCACCACGAAGGAGCAGATCGACGAGCTGGTCGCGGTGCACCTGACCGGGCCGCTGCTCCTCACCCAGGAGCTGAGCCCCCTGCTCGGCGAGGGCGCCCGCATCCTCAACGTGTCGACGGGGCTCACGCAGAACCTCGTCAACCCGCAGTACGCGGTGTACGCGTCGATGAAGGGGGCCGTCGAGGTGTGGACGCGCTACCTCGCGAAGGAGCTCGGTCCGCGCGGCATCCGGGTCAATGTGATCGCCCCGGGCGCGACCGCGACCGACTTCGCCGGCGGGGTCATCCGCGACGACGAGCGGTACCAGGCCGCGATCGCCGCCTCGAGCCCGCTCGGCCGCGCGGGTCGGCCCGACGACATCGGCGCTGCGGTCGCCGCGATCCTCTCCGAGGACCTCGCGTGGGTCACCGGCCAGCGGATCGAGGCCTCGGGCGGCCAGGGGATGGGGCGCTGGCAGCCGCTCGCCGGTTAGTCGAGCTCGGAGCCGCGCCTCCCGCGGAAGAACTCGAGGAGCACCGCCCCGGTCTCCTCGGCGAGGACGCCCGGGATCACCTCCACCCGATGGGGCAGGCGCCGGTCGCGCAGCAGGTCGTGCACGCTGCCGGCCGCGCCCGCCTTCTCGTCCCACGCCCCGAACACCACCCGCGGGATGCGCGCCGCGAGGATCGCGCCCGCGCAGAGCACGCACGGCTCGAGCGTGACGACCAGGGTGCAGTCGTCGAGATGCCAGTCCCCGCGGATCGCCGCCCCCGCGCGGATCGCGACGACCTCCGCGTGCGCCGTCGGGTCACGGTCCTCCTCGCGGCGGTTGCGGCCGGTCGCGAGCACGGATCCGTCGGCGTCGAGCAGCACCGCCCCGACCGGCACGTCGCCGTGCCGCCGCGCCAGCTCGGCCTCGGCGAGCGCCGCCCGCATCGGGGCTTCGAGGTCGAGGGCCGCGGCCATACCCTTGACCCTATGCGCGTGCACGTGGCCGACCATCCGCTGATCACCCACAAGCTCACGGTGCTGCGCGACCGCACCACGCCGTCGCCGACGTTCCGCAACCTCGCGGAGGAGCTCGTCACGCTGCTCGCCTACGAGGCGACCCGCAACGTCCGCACGACGCCGGTCACGGTGCAGACGCCCGTGGCCGAGGCGCAGGGGCTCGCGATCAGCGACCCACGCCCGCTCGTGGTCCCGATCCTCCGGGCCGGTCTCGGGATGCTGGACGGCATGGTCAAGCTGGTCCCGACCGCGGAGGTCGGCTTCCTCGGGATGGTGCGCAACGAGGAGACCCTGCAGCCCGACATCTACGCCGAGCGCCTGCCCGACGACCTCTCGGATCGGCAGTGCTTCGTGCTCGACCCGATGCTCGCCACGGGCGGCTCGCTCATCGCGGCCATCGAGTACCTCTTCGACCGCGGCGCCGTCGACGTGACCGCGATCTGCCTGCTCGGCGCGCCGGAGGGCCTCGCGGCCGTCGAGAAGGCGACCGAGGGCCGCGATGTGACGATCGTGCTCGGCGCGAAGGACGAACGGCTCAACGAGGTCGGCTACATCGTCCCGGGGCTCGGCGACGCCGGCGACCGGCTGTACGGCACGGTCTGAGCGGTCGGGCCGGATGGGCCCCGCTTCTCAGCGGAGCACACGCTGTGTGACAATGTCACGCATGACCGCCCACCTGCGCACCCGGACCGCTTCGGCCCTCGGGAACGCCGGCACGATGATGCCGGCGAGCGCGGTCATGTGCTGTCGAATGTGCGCCTGACGGATCCCGCCCCGTCCGAGTTCCTCTCGTGAGCTCCCGCACGCCGGACTCTCCCGGCGAACCACCGCACACCGACACCACCGCGTCGTCCGCGACGGATCATTCCGCGAGCGACGCCTCCGAAGACCAAGGATTCGACACCATGTCGCTCGCCGCTCTCTCCCCCGTCCGCCCGTCCGCCTCGATCTCGGTCGCCCCGACGCCCGCTCCCGCCCAGCCGGAGCGCCGCCTCCGCGCCGTGCCCGAGGGCACCGAGCCGCGCGGATTCGCGCTCTACGTCGGCATCGACGAGGCCGCCGCGGCCGCGGCCGGCACCGACCTCCCCGGCATCGTCCAGGCGTTGAAGCGCGCCCTGGCCGACCTGGCGCCCGGCGCCGAGACCTATGCGGCCGTCGCCCTCGCCCCGGCGGGCTCGGGCGGCCGCGACGTCGACGTCGTGCGGCTCGCGCTGCAGGACCCGGCCGCCCTCGCCAAGCACCGCCAGTCCGCCCCGGTGCCCGCCGCGCCCGAGCCGCACGGGGGCGTCGTCATCGACATCTCCCGCAAGCGCGTGCTGCTCGACGGCGAGACCGCGCCGCTCACCTACAAGGAGTTCGAGCTCCTGCAGTTCCTCGTGCTGCGCGAGGGGCGCACCATCGACCGCCACGAGATCATCGCGACGCTGTGGGGCGAGGGCGACGACGAGGAGACGCCGAACGAGCGCACCATCGACGTCCACGTGCGGCGGCTGCGCTCGAAGCTCGGGGCGTACGAGGACATCGTGCGGACCGTGCGGGGCGCCGGCTACCGCTTCGACCGGCACGCCGACGTCGCGATCCGCTACGCCTCGACGCCGTCGCCGGACGTCTTCTAGTCTCGGTCGCCGCTGCCGGGGATGCCGTCGAAGGTCACCTCGACGAGCGGGCTGGCGTCGGTGAGCTTCCCCGCGAAGGCCGGGAGCTCGGTCATGATGCCGGCGAGCACGCGTGCCTTCTCCTCGCCGGTCACGGGGCGGGCGTGGGCGAGCAGGTCGGCCTGCGCCGACTCCTTGAGGTGGAACGTGAAATCCGGTGTGGCGAGGAGGTTCGCGTACCAGCCGCGCGACCCCGGCGTGCCGGTGATCCAGTAGCGGTCGTCGAACCGCTCGAACCAGATCTCGATGCGCCGCGGCTCGCCGCTCGTGCGCCCGGTGGTGGTGATGTCGACGACGCGATCCTGCGCCAGAGCCTGCTCGAGGGATGCCACGGGTCCATCGTCACACGGCGCGGAACGCGTGCGCCTCGACGACGAGAGGTTGCCAGTCGCCGTCGGGCGGGATCCGCACCCACTCCCGCATCGTCCGGTCGCGGATGGTCATCGGGTCGCCCTCACCGGCGTCGACGAGCCCGCGCACGCGTTCCTCCGGCAGCTTGACCACGAGCGCGCCGTCCGCACCGTCGAGCCGCTCGCCGACGATCACGTCGAGCCGAGCTCGACCGACCGACTGCCGTTCACCGTCCACAGGCTCATGGTGCACGCACCGCCCGCCATCCGGAAGCGGGCGGCTGCGGGGGGCCGGCTCAGAACATCGTGTTGCCGTTCGCCGCCTGGTCGGGCACCTCCTGGATCACGTCCCAGTGCTCCACGATCCGGTTGTCGGCGACGCGCCAGATATCGGCCACCGCGAGCCCGCGGCGCTCGGGCGACAGCGTGATCCTGCTGTGGGTCCAGACGTACTCGCCATCGGTGATGGTGCGCTTGACCTCGAGGCGCAACTGCGGGAACTGCCCGCGCATCGTGCGCACGTAGGCGATGAACGCCGCGGCTCCGTCGGGGGCGCCGGGGTTGTGCTGGACGTAGCTCTCCCCGAGCGCGGCCTCGGCGGCGGCTTCGGGCTGACCGTCGTTGAAGGCGCGTGTGTAGAACGCGACGACGAGGTCGGTAGGATCGAGGGCGGGCAATGTCGGCCTTTCGCAAGCGGTCGGATCGCCTCGAGGCTAGGTCGACCGCGCCCCGGCGGACAGTGACGCGAGCGTCAGGGTCCGTTACGAACCGGCCAGGTCGTCCGACGCCTCTCCGGGTGTGGACGGGCGACGGCGGAACGTGCGGCGGTACACCGAGGGCGCGACGCCGAGCGCGGACCCGAGGTGATTGCGCAGCGACGTGGCGGTGGCGTAGCCGACGTGCGCTGCGACGGCATCGACCCCCATGTCGGTGGACTCCAGCAGGGCCCGGGCGGCGAGCAGTCGCTGTTGCGTCAGCCACCGGCGCGGCGCGACCCCGGTCTCCGCGGTGAAGCGGCGCACGAAGGTGCGCTCGCTCATGTGCGCGTGCCGAGCCAGAGTCGCCACGGTCAGCATCTCCCCGAGCCGGTCCATCGCCCAGGCGCGAGTGGCGGAGGTCGAGCTGTCGGCGAGGGCGGCGACCGGGCGCTCGATGTACTGCGCCTGACCGCCGTCGCGGTGGGGCGCGACGACGCAGCGGCGTGCCGCGCGGGCGGCCGCGGCGGCCCCGTGGTCCTGGCGGAGCAGGTGAAGGCAGAGGTCGATGCCGGACGCCGCACCCGCCGACGTCACGACGTGCTCGTCACCGACGTAGAGCACGTTCTCGTCCACGTCGACATGGGGGTACCAGGTCGCGAAGAGCGGCGCGCACTGCCAGTGGGTGGTGGCGCGCCGGGTGTCGAGGAGACCGGCCGCGGCCAGCGTGAAGCCGCCGGTGCAGATGGATGCCATGCGCGTCCCCGGCCGGACGCGGGCGAGAGCCGCCGCCACCACCGGCGACAGCTCGCGGCGCAACCGGGTGGGGTCGACGGGCGCGACGATCACGGTGTCGGCGGTCTCGAGGGCCTCGGGTCCGTGCTCGGGCGCGACGGAGAAGCCCGCATTGGTGCGGATCGGCCCACCGTCGGGCGTGCACAGGAGCACCTCGTACGGCTCGTCCGCGGCGCCGAAGATGCGGGCGGGGATCCCGAGCTCGAACGGATACGCGCCGTCCTGGGCGAGAACGACGACGCGATGGGGGGCTGCGGCGGACATGGCGTGATCGTAATGGAAGGTGACATTCTCGTCAGCAGCGCTGCGGTCGGTGGGCGGTTAGCGTCGCGACCGTGGAGACCATGCGCGCGATGCTCGTGACCGATACCGGCGAGACGGGAGTGCTCGAAGAGCGGTGGATCGAGCGGCCGACGCCGGGCATCGGCGAAGTACGGGTGCGCGTCGCGGCGGCCGGTGTCAACCCGGTCGACGTGGGGGTGCGCCGGGGGTCGCCGCTCGGTCGCCCCGTGCCGTTCGTGCCGGGGTGGGACGTGTCCGGGGTCGTCGACGCCGTCGGACCCGGAGTGACGATCCATCGCCCCGGCGATCCGGTCTTCGGGATGCTCCCCTTCCCGCGCGGGATGGGGGCGTACGCGGAGTACGCGGTCGCCCCGGCCCGCGCGCTCGTCCGCAAGCCCGAGCGGCTCACGCACGTCCAGGCGGCGGCGCTTCCGCTCGCCGGCCTCACCGCGTGGCAGAGCCTGGTCGACACCGCGGGCGTCGGAGCCGACTCGCGAGTGGCCATCACCGCGGCTGCCGGCGGGGTGGGGCACCTGGCCGTGCAGATCGCCGTCGCGCGCGGAGCCGAGGTGGTCGCCGTCGCATCCGCGCATCACGCCGAGTACCTGCGGGCGCTCGGCGTGAGCCGGCTCATCGACGCGCGTTCGGCCGACTTCGCGACGGAGCTGCGCGACCTCGACGCCGTGCTGGACTGCGTCGGGGGCGACTACCCGTTGCGGGCGATCCCCACGCTCAGCCCGGGGGGCACGCTGGTGACCCTCGCGCCGCAGTCGGTGGCGGCCGCTTCCGCCGCGGCGGCTGAGCGAGGCGTACGAGCGGTCGGACTCTTCGTGGAGTCGGACGGTGAGGGCATGCGACGGCTCGCCGCCCTCTCCGACTCGGGGGAGCTCGTCCCCACCATCGCCGCGGAACGGCCGCTCGCCGACGCCGCCGCCGCCCAGCTGGCGCCGCACGGCTCGGGCAAGGTCGTGCTCACGGTCGACTGACGGCCGCCCGTCGGGTCCGCCGGTCCTGTTGGCGACTTCCCAGGAAAAATAACGAACGGATAACTAGACACCGTTACCCGACCGTTATATCTTTCAAGAGCGTTAGTTGTTTGCTGTGGCAGCTACCGCGGAATGTGATTGCAGGACACTCTTGGTGCAAGGGAGAGGGCCGGTCGCTTGCCTCTGCGACCGGCCCTCAATCATTTAAGTCGGCGGACTTCCTTAGGGTGATCGTGTGACCGATCGCACCGAGGCCGTCGACGCGTGGGAGGCGCTCTACCGGGCGCAGGTCACGGTCCTCCGCCGCCTCCGCACCGTGTTCCCGGACGACGACATCTCGGTCAGCGAGTACGACGTCCTGTTCAACCTGTCGCGGATGCCGGGGCACGCCGCGCGCATCCGCGACCTCAACCGGCGGCTGCTGCTCACCCAGCCGAGCGTGAGCCGCCTGCTCGACCGGATCGCGGCCCGCGGCTTCGTCACGAAGAGCGACGACCCCCGCGACGCCCGCGGCACGATCGTGACCCTGACGGAAGCCGGCTACGAGATCTTCCGTCGGGTCGGCAGCCGCCACGCGGCCGCGATCGCCGAGATCATGACCTCGTCCCTCGACCAGGACGAGCTGCGCGAGCTGGCGCGACTCACCGACAAGCTGCGGCACGGGGTCGACCCGCTGTGACCGCCCCGGCCCTGGCCTGGCTGCGCGACGACCTGCGCATCGCCGACAACCCGGCGCTCCGCGCGGCGGTCGACCACGGCGGTCCGGTCGTCGTGCTGTACCTGTTCGACGAGGAGAGCCCCGGCATCCGCCCGCTCGGCGGCGCGACCCGCTGGTGGCTGCACCACAGCCTGGCCGCGCTCGCCGACGACCTCTCGGGGCGCGGCGGGCGGCTCGTGCTGCGCCGCGGCCCCGCGGAGAAGATCGTGCCCGCCGTCGTGCGCGAGACCGGCGCCGACGCCGTCTTCTGGAACCGTCGGTACGGCGCCAGCCGCGAGATCGACGCGCGGCTCAAGGAGCGCCTCCGCGGCGACGACATCGAGGTGGCGAGCTTCGCCGCCAACCTCCTGGTCGAGCCGTGGACCGTCCAGACCGAGCAGGGGCGGCCGTTCCAGGTCTTCACGCCGTTCTGGCGCGCGGCGCAGCAGCAGCCGGTCCGGGAGCTCGTGCCCGCCCCGCGCGAGCTGACCTCGCCGCAACACGTCGACTCCGACGACCTCGACGACTGGGGCCTGCTGCCGACGCACCCGGATTGGGCCGGCGGCCTCCGCGAGCGGTGGGAACCGGGCGAGCACGCCGCCCATCGTCGCCTGGAGCACTTCGTCCGCGAGGTGCTCGCCGACTACCACGAGCGCGATCTGCCGGCGCAGGAGGCGACCTCCCACCTCAGCCCGCGCCTGCGGTTCGGCGAGTTGAGCCCCGTGCAGATCTGGCATCGAGCCCACGGCGAACTCACCGCGGCGGCGCGCAAGAACGCGGGCCGGTTCCTCAGCGAGGTCGGCTGGCGCGAGTTCGACTGGAGCATCCTCTACAACAACACCGGGCTCGCCCATCGCAACTTCCGCGAGGAGTTCGACGCGTTCCCGTGGGAGCACCCGCGGAAGGCCGACCTCGAGGCGTGGCAGCAGGGGCGGACCGGGATCCCGCTCGTCGACGCCGGCATGCGCGAGCTGTGGACCACCGGCTACATGCACAACCGCGTGCGGATGGTGACGGCGAGCTTCCTCATCAAGAACCTGCTCATCGACTGGCGGATCGGCGAGAAGTGGTTCTGGGACACGCTCGTCGACGCCGACGAGGCCAACAACCCCGCGAACTGGCAGTGGGTCGCGGGGTCGGGCGCCGACGCGGCTCCCTACTTCCGGGTTTTCAACCCGGAGCTGCAGGCCGAGAAGTTCGACCCGCACCGCGAATACATCCGGCAGTGGGTGCCCGAGATCGACGGCGACGAGTACCCGGAGCCGATCGTCGACCTGAAGCAGTCGCGCGCCGAGGCGCTCGCGGCGTTCGAGCACGTCAAGGCGGCGCGCACGACCCGCTGAACGGATCGGTCGCGGGTCAGAACGGGGGCCGGCCGCCGTACATCTGGATCGCCTGCGCCGCGACGAGGATGCCCGCCTCCGCCGCGCGCACGAGGTCGCGCTGGGACCGCCAGCTGTTGAGGAAGCCGGCGGCCATCGCGTCCCCCGCGCCCGTGGGGTCGACCATGCGCGCCGCCGGCACCGACACCTCGTGCGGCGCCGCGTCGCGTGCGGCGACGAGGACGCTCCGCGGGCCCTGCGTCACCACGGCCATCCCGTGGCGGTCGGCGAGCAGCCGCGCCGCCGCCGGCGCGTCGGACGTGCCTGCGAGCAGCGTCGCCTCGTCGGCGTTCGCGACCATGAGGTCCACCTCCGCGGTCTCCGCGACGAAGGCATCGGCGCCGTAGTCGGCGATGTAGCCCGCCGAGCCCGGATTCATCGAGACCAGGATGCCGCGGTCGTGCGCCCGCGCGATCAGCCGCGCCATCCCGGCCGCGCGCGGCCCGTCGATGAGGTTGTAGCCCGTGAGGTGGAGGTACCCGGCCGCGTCGAGGAGAGCGTCGGTGACCTGGTCGTCGCCGAGCGCCCGGTTCGCTCCGCGATCGGTGAGCATCGTGCGCCGGTCGCCCTCGACCACGATCACGATCGTGGAGGTCTCGAGCCCCGTCGCGACGTGCAGGTGCGGCACGACCCCCTGACCGCGCAGCCACTCGACGTGGTTCGCGACGTCGAGCCGGCCCGCGCAGGCCACGAGGTCGACGGGCGCACCGAGGACGCCGAGCCACGCCGCCGTGTTGGCCGCGGATCCGCCGGGGGTGTGCCGGATGTGCGAGGAGGTGTCGGTGTCGGCCCGGATCTCGCCGCGCGGCGCGACCACGACGTCGTTCGCGAGGTCGCCGAAGCAGACGATCCGCTCGCCCGGTGCGGACCCGCTCACCGCCGGTCGGCCCAGGCGGTCGCGATGTCGGCGGCGACCCGGACGTTGTGGCGGGCGAGCGCGAGGTTCACCTCGAGGCTGCGGCCGTCGGAGAGCTCGACGATCCGGCCGAGCAGGAACGGCGTCACCGCCTTGCCCCGGAGGCCCGCCGCCTCGGCCTCGCCGAGCGCCTGCGCGAGCACGCGGTCGTGCTCGGCGGGCTCCCACTCGTCCTCGGCGGGCACCGGGTTCGCGACGACGATGCCGGTGCTCGAACCCGAAGCGTCGCGGGCGGCCATGATCGCGGCGACCTCGGCGCCCGACTCCACGCCCCAGTCGAGGTCGTGCCCGGAGTCGCGCAGCCAGAACGCGGGGAAGCGGGTGGTGCCGTACCCGACCACCGGCACGCTGAGGGTCTCGAGCCGCTCCAACGTCGCGGCGATGTCGAGGACGCTCTTGACCCCGGCGCTCACCACCGTGATCGGCGTGACCGCGAGCGTCGGGATGTCGGCCGACTCGTCGAAGGTCTCCGCCGCGCCGCGGTGCACGCCGCCGAGGCCGCCGGTGGCGAACACCCGGACGCCGGCCCGGGCGGCCAGATGCGCGGTGGCGGCGACCGTGGTCGCGCCGGAGGCGCCGCGCGCGGCGAGGATGGGGAGGTCACGGACGCTGGCCTTCACGAGGTCGTCCTCCGCGATCCGGCGCACGCCCTCGGCGTCGAGGCCGACGTGCGGGACCCCGTCGAGCACCGCGACCGTCGCGGGTACGACGCCCCGGTCGCGCAGGAGCTGCTCGAACTCCCGCGCCGCCTCGTGGTTGCGGGGGCGCGGGAGCCCGTGCGAGATGATCGTGGACTCGAGAGCGACGACGGGCCGCCCGGCGGCGAGCGCGTCGGCGACCTCGGGGGACACGGAGAGGGAATCGGGGGACATCGTGGACAACGCTATCCCGGCTCCCGGTCTCGCTACGACCCCGCGGTGGCCCGAGTCCGGGTGGCAACCGGCTCCGCGTCCGGGCCCGTCACCGTGGCCGCCGCGCCCGCCGACCGACGCGCCGTGTTGCTCGCGGGCGCCGCATCCGGCACCACCTTGCGCGGGTTGAACGTGCCCTTCGGGTCGGTCGCCTCGAAGAGCCCGCGCATGACCGCGACGCCCTGGGGCGAGATGTCCTGCTCGATCCACGGCGAGTGCTCGACGCCCACTCCGTGGTGGTGCGAGATCGACCCGCCGTTGTCGACGAACGCCTGCTGGATCGCGCGCTTCACGGTGTCGTACTCGCCGATCGGGTCGTCGCCGAAGACGAACGCGAACGTGAAGTACAGGCACGCCCCGGAGTGGTACGAGTGCGACATGTGGGCCATGATCCAGCCCTGGATGCCGATCTCGTCGAACGCCTGATCGGCCGCCTTCCGCACCGCGTCGTAGAGCGGGATGACCTGCGACCACGGCATCGCCGACTCCGACACATCGCCTGCGGCGCCCATGTCGAGCAGGAAGTCGCGCAGGTACGGGGTGTCGAACTTCTTCTGGTCGTAGAGCACGCCCGGGCCGGCGCCGACGCCCATCCCGCCGTGCTTCTTCACGATCGCCTCGACGAGCTTCTTCTGGCGCTTGGCGTAGGCGGTGTCGCCCTCGTAGGCGATGAACGAGATGCAGATCTCGTCGAGGTTCCAGCCCTTGCGGCGCATGAGCGCCGGGAGCACGGTCTCGGCCGTGAACTTCGAGAAGCCGTGCCGCTCCTTGCTCGTGGCGAGGGTGAACTCGGTCTCACGGGCGTCCGAGACGCGCGTGATCGACGGGTGCACGTCGGAGGCGGCGAGCTCCTGCATCGTCTCGATGCCGGTGCGCCAGTTGGGGAAGAAGTAGGCGTAGACGTCGCGCTTCTCGGGCAGCCGGTGGACCTGCACGGTGACCTCGGTGATGACGCCGAGGCGTCCCTCGCTGCCGAGGATCATCTCGCGCACGCTCGGCCCGTTGGAGGCCGAGGGGATGCCGCGGATGACGAGGGTGCCGTCCGTGCCCGTGCCGTCGACGCTCGGCCGCACGACCCGGAGGCCGCGGGCGATGTCGGCGATGTCGCCGTACTTGTCCGACTGCATGCCGGAGCTGCGGGTCGCGACCCAGCCGCCGAGCGTCGAGTGGGTGAAGGAGTCGGGGAAGTGCCCGAGGGTCCAGCCCTTCGCGCCCAGCTGCTCCTCCATGTCGGGGCCCTGCACGCCGGCCTGGATGCGGGCGAGGCCCGACGTCTCGTCGATGGAGACGAGCCTGTTGAGGCGTCCGAGGTCGAGGGAGATGACGGCGCGCGTCTCGTCCTTCATCGGCTCGAGGCTGCCGGCGATGTTGCTGCCGCCGCCGAACGGGATGATGACGGCGTCGGCCGCGACCGCCGCGTCGACGACCGCCTGGACCTCCTGCTCGTCGTCCGGGTAGACCACGACGTCGACGTAGCGCTCGACCGCGTCGGCGCGGATGCGCACGAGGTCGCGGAGGCTCTTGCCGTAGGTGTGGACGACGCGCTCCATCGGGGCGATGGTCGCGTCGTCGTCGCCGACGATGCCCTTGAGGGTCGCCAGCAGGTCGTCGGAGACGACCGGCCCGGCGATGGACAGGTCCTCGAAGACGGGCTTCTCGACGGGGCTGGCGGTGTGGAGGTCGAGGCCGATGGCCTTCATCACGATGGGCGCGAAGCCCGGCTTGTCCTGCCAGTGGAAGCCGACGCCCTCGACGCCCCACCCCCACCACTTCATGTGCTTGACGTCGCTCATGTGGCCGCTCCTCCGGATCCGGTCCCAGCCTTGTCGTCCGGCGGCGTCGCGCCTCCGGCCGAATTCTCCGAAGCGAGGATACGCGGGCCGTGCGCCTCGACCATCCCCTCGACGACGTCGTGCACGCGGGTCATGAACGTGACCGCGTTCTCGTCCGGACCGGGCGTCATGGGGTCGCCGAACACGACGCCGACCGGCAGCCGTCCGGGCTTCGGCCAGCTCGATCCGCTCGGATGCGCCTCGCCGGCGCCGACGAGCGCGACGGGGACGATCGGCACGCCGACCGAGATCGCGAGCGCTGCGGCGCCCGGCTTGAAGGGGTGCATCTTGAGGTCCTTGGAGCGCCCGCCCTCCGGGAAGACGAGCAGCGGGACCCCGCGCTGCAGCAGCTCCTTGGCGCTCACCCGGCGGGGGTGGTTGCCGGTGCGGTCGACCGGGAAGGCGTTGAAGAAGAGGGCTGTCAGGCCGCGCCGCCACCACACGTCGAAGAAGTAGTCGGCGGCCGCGCCCGCCGCGAGGTAGCGCGACATCTTGCGCGGGAGCGAGCCGAGGATGAGCGGGGCGTCGAGGTGCGAGGAGTGGTTGGCGACGACGATGAAGGCGCCGTTGGTCTTCTTGAGCTTCTCGCGCCCGTGGATCTGCACGGTCACCACCGACCAGACGACCGGCTTCAGGAGCAGGTGCTGCGCCACGAACCGGGCGGCCGCATGGCCCTTGGAGTTGAACCGATCGCGGGGGGGCTTCTTCGCCGCGTCGTCGCCGGTCATGGGGTAACCGTATCGCGCCGGCGTAGCGCGATCCGGCGGGAGATCGCCCGCATCGCCGCGCTCGGCAGATGTCGGGTGAACCAGGTGAGCACTTGGAACCGAACACTCGGTATGGACAGGACCTTGCCCCTCTCGGCGTCGCGCAGACAGCGGTCGACGAGGTATTCGGCGTCGAGCCAGAGGAAGTTCGGGATGCTCGACGAGCGCAGGTCGGCGCGCTGATGGAACTCGGTGTGCACCCATCCGGGTTCGAGGTTCGTGACCGTGACGCCGCTGCCGTGCAGCTCGTTGGCCAGCACCTCGGAGAACGTGTTGACCCACGCCTTGGTCGCCGAGTAGGCGTTCATCGAGGTGCGGCCGGAGACGCTGCCGACGTTCACGATCGTCCCGTGGCCGCGGGCGCGCATCGCCTCGCCCGCCGCCGACGCCAGGACGAAGACGGCGCGGATCATGACGTCGAACGCGCGGTCGTGCTCGGCGACGTCCGCGCCGAGGATGCGCGTGCGCAGGCCGAAGCCGGCGTTGTTGACGAGGACCTCGACCGGGCGCTCGGCGTCGCGCAGCCGGGCGGCGACGCGGGCGGTCGCCTCGTCGTCGGCGAGGTCCGCGACGATCGTCTCGACCTCGCGGCCGAGCGACCGCAGCTCGGCCGCCATGGACTCGAGCGGCCCCTCGGAGCGCGCCACGAGCACGAGATCGTGCCCGCGGCGAGCGAGGGCGCGCGCGAACGCGGCACCGATGCCGGAGGTGCCGCCGGTGACGAGCGCGATGCCCCCTGCGATGGCCATATGGCTTACGATACGGTGCAAGCGCGCGCGGTTCCGGGACACCGATGAACCCCCGCTCCGGCCAGGAAGGGCCTGCTCCGATGACCCCCCAGCACTCCGACGCTCCGAGCGCCACGCTCGCGTCGGCGACCCCGGAGACCCGCACGATGGACGACTCCTTCGACATCCGTGAGTTCGCGCGGACCGCCCGCGGCAACCACCGCGCGGAGCTCGATCTGAGCGGGGTGCACGAGCTGCCGCTCGACGCCGTCCGGCTCACCCGGACCCTCCGCGACCTCGAGCGCACCACCATGCACCGCATGCGCAACGTGCTCGTGACCGCGACCCACAAGGACGCGCGGGTGACCGCGTTCCTCACCACCTGGGCGTTCGAGAAGTTCTGGCTCGCCGACGCGCTCGACGCCGTGCTCGACGCGGCCGAGGAGGAGCGCGCCGCCACCGAGTTCACGGCGCCGCCGCGCACCACGCTGAGCGAGCGCGTCGAGCGGCGCGGCCCGGTGAAGCGCGCGATCGCCGCGAACATCGCCGGCCCCGCGCTCGTCGACGCGCACATCACCACCCAGCTCGTCGACGAGTGGATCGGGCAGATCGCCTACCGCAAGCTCGGCGAACTGGCGGCGGCGCTCGGCTCCGTCGTGGAGATGGTCCTCGACGTCAAGTCGCGCCACATCGCCTTCTTCGCCGAGGAGGCGCAGCGCCGCCTCGCGTCCTCGCGCAAGGGTCGCCGACTCACCCGCAGGGAGCTGAGCCGGATGGCGTGGCCCGTCGGAGCGACCGAGCTGGCCGGTGACGAGCGCGACGCGTTCGAGCGCATCGTCTTCGGCGGCGGCGAGGGTCAGGCGGCCGTCAACCGCATCGGAGCGCTCATCGCGTCCCTGCCCGGCATGCAGCCCGTCGCACCCGTGGTGGCGGCGAGGCTCGCTCCGTGACCCCGAAGCGCGCATCCACCGACCTCGGTTCCGCGCACGTCCTGCTGACGGGCGCCACCGGGTTCGTCGGCCAGGCCATCCTCGAGCGCCTGCTGGCCGATCACCCGGGCACCACGATCTCGCTGCTCATCCGCGGCAAGGGCTCCGCCGGCGGGGCCGACCGCCTCCGCACCCTGCTCCGCAAGCCCGTCTTCTCGACCTGGCGCGAGCGGGTCGGCCAGGAGGCCGTCGACGCGGCGGTCGCCGAGCGCGTCCGCGTGATCGACGGCTCGCTCTCGCGGGTCCCCGAGCTGCCGACGGACCTCGACCTGGTCATCCACTCCGCGGCGTCGGTCTCGTTCGACCCGCCGATCGACCAGGCGTTCGACACCAACGTCGGCGGCGCCATGAACCTCTACGAGGCGCTGCTCGCGACGGGCGGCGACCCGCACGTCGTCCATGTCTCGACCTGTTACGTCGGGGGGCTCCGCAAGGGCGTGCAGCCCGAGGCGAGTCTCAAGCACAACGTCGACTGGCGTGCCGAGTACGCCGCGGCCCGCGCCGCGCGCGAGGAGGTCGAGCTCGAATCGCGCCGCCCGGAGCGGCTCCGCGCGATGCTCGAGAAGGCGCGCGATCAGCACGGCAAGCAGGGCCCGCAGGCCGTGTCGAAGGCGACGGAGGCCGCCCGCGTCGAGTGGGTCGAGGCGCAGCTCGTCGACGCCGGCCGCACCCGCGCCGAGTCGCTCGGCTGGACCGACGTCTACACCCTGACCAAGGCGAGCGCGGAGCGTGCCGCGGAGGAGCTGTGGGCCGCCAACGGCCATCGGCTCTCGATCGTGCGACCGACCATCATCGAGTCCGCGATTCAGCATCCGTTCCCGGGGTGGATCGACGGCTTCAAGGTCGCCGACCCGCTGATCATCGCCTACGGGCGCGGTCAGCTGCCCGAGTTCCCGGGCCTGCCCGACTCGATCCTCGACCTGATCCCGGTCGACTACGTCGTCAACACCGTCCTCGCGGCGGCGGCGAACCCCGACAAGGCGAAGGCGCAGTACTTCCACGTGAGCTCGGGCGCCTCCAATCCGCTCCCGTTCCACCGGATGTTCGAGAACGTCAACCGCTACTTCCTCGAGCACCCGATGCCGAAGCCGGGCGAGCCGGGGGAGATCCGCGTGCCGACCTGGAAGTTCCCGGGCGGGCGCAAGGTCGAGCGCGGGATCGTCCGCCGCGAGAAGGCGGCGGTCCGCGCAGCGGCGCTCCTGCGCCGCCTGCCGCAGACGCCGGCCATCCGTGAGAACCTCGCGAAGCTGGAGTCCGGCGCGCACGACCTCGAGACCCTGCGCAACTTCGCTCAGCTCTACCGGGCGTACACGCAGACCGAGATCATCTTCGACGACAGCAACACACGCGCCCTCAACGACGCGATCCCGAAGACGAAGCGCGCCGACCGCGGCTTCGACGTGCCGGGCATCGACTGGGAGGACTACCTCCAGAACGTGCACTTCCCGGCGATCACCGGCATGACGCGCGCCTACTCGAAGCGGAAGCAGGGCCCCTCGACGCCGGCGTCGTCGAAGCCCCGCCGCGAGCTGCCGCAGCGCAGCGACGTCGTCGCGGTGTTCGACCTCGAGGGCACCGTCGTCGACTCGAACATCGTCCAGCAGTACCTGTGGGTGCGCTCCGCGGGCCTGCGCAAGGCGGCGTGGCCGGCGGAGTTCGCGCGGTTGCTCGCGTCCGCGCCGGGGTACCTGCGCACCGATCGCCGCGACCGGGGCGAGTTCATCCGGTCGTTCCTGCGGCGCTACGAGGGCATGCCGCTGGCGCGCCTCGAGCGGATCGTCCAGGGCGGCTACGGCGACACCCTCCGCCGGCACGTCAGCCCCGACGCGGTCGCGCGGATCAAGGCGCACCGCGACGCGGGCCACCGCACGGTTCTCGTCACGGGGTCCATCGGCCTGCTCGTCGAGCCCATCGCCGGCCTGGTGGACGAGGTCGTCGCGAGCGACATGCACGTGCGCGACGGGGTCCTCACCGGGTTCCTCGGTCGCCCGCCGCTCGTCGCCGAGGCGCGCGCCGCTTGGCTGCAGCGCTATGCCGACCAGAACGGGCTCGACCTCTCCGGTTCGTACGGATACGGCGACTCGCATGCCGACGTCGGCTGGCTGGAACTGCTCGGGCATCCGCACGCGGTCAACCCCGACACCCAACTGCAGCGCGAGGCGCAACGAAGACATTGGAGAATCGACAGCTGGAAGCGCAGCGCTCACTCACCGAAGCGTGATGAGATCGAGGCAGCGCCGACAGAACGACCCGAGCCCGAACGACAGGACGCCTAGATGGCCTTCGACATCGACAAGTACACGACGAACTCGCAGAGCGTCGCCTGGAGCGACCTCGACTTCGACGCGTTCGACACGGATCCGCTTCCCGCGCAGACGCTGCGCACGATCCGGTACATGGCCGATGTGGAATATCACACCGTCTGCTACCTCCGCGATCTGCTGACCACCCCGTCGCACAAGGAGCCGGAGATCGGCGCCTTCATGACGATGTGGAACCGCGAGGAGTTCTGGCACGGCGAGGCCCTCGCCGCGGTGCTCAACAAGCACGGGATGACGCTCGACTTCGACGAGCTGAAGGCGAACCGCGTCAAGCTCGGCTGGAAGGACCGCCTCGACCCGATCAAGCAGTCGCTCATGGGCGGGCTGGTCGGTCACGACTTCGTCGCCGTGCACATGGCCTGGGGAGCCGTCAACGAGTGGTCGGCGAACGCCGCCTACCTGCGCCTCGCCAAGCAGCAGAACCACCCCGTGCTCGGCGAGCTGCTGAAGCGGATCGCGGCGCAGGAGACGAAGCACGTCGCGTTCTACGCCTCGCAGGCGCGCGCGCGCCTCGCCGACTCCAAGAAGGCGCAGGTCATCGCGCGCTTCGCCCTCAACAAGTTCTGGAAGCCGGTCGGCTCGGGCATCAGCCCCGACTCCGAGGTCGAGCACGTCATGCGTCAGATGTTCTCGGGGCCCGAGGGCCGCAAGCTCATCCAGGACGTGGACTCGCACATCGCGAAGCTGCCCGGCATGTCGGGGCTCAGGATCGTGGAGAACTCGCTCGAGCGCTTCCACATCTCCGCGACTGAGGAGGCCCCGGTCGAGGAGCTCGTCGCCGCGTAGATCAGCTCGCGGATTCAGCTCGCCGGCAGCACGATCCGGAAGACCGCACCGCCCGGCGTGGAGTGCGCGCTGATCGTGCCGCCCAGTCGCTCCACCAGGCGGGCCGCGATCGACAGACCCAGCCCCGTTCCGACCGGCCGGACGTCGCGGTAGCGGTCGCGCAGGCGCCCGCGCTCGAAGGCGTGCTCGGCGTCGTCGGGGGTGAGACCCGGCCCCCCGTCGGCGACCTCGAGGACCGCGGCGCCGCCGTCCGTCCTCCCGGCGCGGAGCACGATGCGCGACCCCGCGGGGCTCACCCGCAGGGCGTTCTCGAGCAGTCCGTCGACGACCTGCCGTGCCCGCGCCGGATCCGTGCGGGCGGTCACCGGGCCGACCGCGTCCACGTCGATCTCCACGTGCCCGGATGCGGCCCGGGCGAGCCACGCGGCCGCCGCCTCGCGGAGGACCGCGCCGAGCTCGACGTCGACCGGCTGCACCGGGAAGTCCTCCGCCTCCAACCGGGCGAGTGCGAGCAGGTCGTCGGTGAAGGCGGTCAGTCGGGTGGACTCGGCCTCGAGCGTCCGACCGACCTCGGGCAGCTGCTCGGGCGGCACGACCCCGTCGCGCAGCGCCTCGGCGTAGCCGCGGATCGCGGTGAGCGGGGTGCGGAGCTCGTGCGAGATCGAGAGCAGGAACTCGCGCTGCCGCCCCTCGGAGTGCGCGAGCGCCCGGTCGAGCGAGCCGAGCGCCGACTCGACGTCGGCGACCTCGTCGATGGGGCTGGGGTCCAGAGGCACGTTGCGCTCCCCCGATGCGAGCCGCCGCGCCGCGCCGGCGAGGCGCACCAGGGGTCGCGACAGGGCGCGCGAGGCGATGACCGCCACGATCAGGGCGACGACGAATCCGATCGCGAGCGCGAGCAGGACGCGCGCCAGTACGGTCGGCGTGAGGGTGCGGGCCGTCGCGATGTCCTGCGCCGCCACGATGCCGCCGCCCTGCTTGGTCGGCCGCCCCTCGACGGCGTAGGTCTGACCGCCCCGTCGTACGGTCGTCGACACGTCGTCGCCGGCGCGGAGCTTCGTCGCGATCCGCGGGAGGACGACGAACGATGCGGAGCCCGTGATCGCCCCGCTCCTGCCGACACGTGCGACGACGACACCGGGATCGTCGAGCTGCGAGAGCCCGTCGATCGCGGCGTTGCGAGCGGTCGGCGAGGCGGCGACCAGTCGCTCGACCTGGGCGACGAGCTGGGCGCGCGCCGCCGAGTCGTCGACGCTCCGCACGAGCGTGAGCGCGGCGATCGCCGTGACCACGACCGCGACGAGCGCCACCACGACGGTCGCGACGAGGAGCCGCCGACGGATCGGCCCCCTCACGCGGTGTCCTCGATCGCGTAGCCGACGCCGCGCACCGTGCGGATCGGATCGGGGTGTCCGAGCTTCGCCCGCAGCTGGGCGATGTGCACGTCGACGGTGCGGGTGCCGCTGTAGTCGGCCATCCCCCACACCGCCGAGAGGAGCTGCTCGCGGGTGAACACCTGACCGGGGCGGGAGAGCAGGTGCGCGAGGAGGTCGAACTCGGTGGTGGTGAGCTCCACCGGCTCGCCGTCGGCCCGCACCCGGCGCGTGCCCTCGTCCAGCTCGATGCGGCCGGCCCGGCGGACGGTCGCCGCGGCGGGCGCCGCCGATCGGCGCACGAGCCCCTTGACCCGGGCGACCAGCTCGCGCGGTGAGAAGGGCTTCGTCACGTAGTCGTCGGCACCCAACTCGAGCCCGACGATCCGGTCGACCTCGCCGTCGTGCGCCGTGACGAACACGACCGGCACCCAGTCGCCGTCGGCACGGAGGCGTCGGACGACCTCGAGGCCGTCCAAGCCGGGCAGCCCGATGTCGACGAGCACCACGACCGGCGAGAGCCGGCGGATGTCGGCCAGGCCCGCGTGCCCGTCGGTCGCGACGTGCACGCCGAACCCCGCCTGTTGCAGGTACAGGCGCTCCATCTCGGCGATCGCGCGCTCGTCCTCGAGCACGACGACGAGGCCGCGGTCGGCGTTCACCCGCTCACCGTACCCGCGGCCCCGCCGGGGTTCACTTCGTGGTCGGCTTCAGACCCTGGTGGATCGCCTTCGCGTCCTGCGCGGCCTGCTTCACCGCGGCGAGCGCGGCCTTCGCCTTGTCGTGCAGCCCGGTCATCGCGGAGTGGTTCGCGTTGAAGTCCGCCGGGGTCACGGCGAGCGCCGCGGCCGCGAGACCGTCGGTGTCGGAGGAGGCGGTCTTCAGCTGCGCGTTGAGGTCGTCGAGCTTGGCCTGCAGGTCGGAGTTGCCCGACACCCTGGTCGCGAGCTTCGAGGAGACCTGCTGGAGCCGCGGGATGGCGGTTCCGGTGAGCCGGTCGGCCGCCGCGGTGATGCGCGCCTGCGGGAGCGCCACGACGTACACGCGGTAGGTCTCGTAGATGCTGCGGTAGTCCGTGCGCGCCGTCGACACGCTCGTGTCGGCCGCGATCTTGGTCGCGAGGGTCTTCATGCCGGTCACGTCGGCGTTGAGTGTCGCGAGCACCGTGCTCTGGTCGCTCGAGCTGATGCCCTTCGCGGACGTGATCTTGGAGATCTCCGCGGTGAGCGAAGCGATCCGCTTCGAGGTGGCCGCGGCTCCCTTCGCCTGGATGTCGGAGAGGGAGGCGGCGGCGTGCGTCGCGGTAGGAGCGGGGCTCGGCGAGCCGTCGGCGAACGCCGGCGTCGCGACGCCGGCCAGCAACGCGCCGGCCACGAGGGGCGCGGCGATCAGGAGAGGTGTCTTCATGGCGACGACTCTCCGCCGCGCGCGTCGCGCCCCGATCAGGCTCGTGTTCGGGGAGCGTAAACCGTCAGGAGACGGAGATGACCTTCGGGTCGTCGCCGCCGTCCTCGTCCTCGACCGCCTCGTCGCGGTCCGCGTCCTTCGTCATCTCGCGGTCCGCGGTGCCCTGGCCGGTGAGGCTGTTGTCGACGTCGTCGGACATGCCGCTGTCGACCTCGTCCCACGTCTGGGCCGATTCGGACTGGTTGCCGCTCGCGTTGCTCGCCATGCCTCCAGTGTGCCGTGCCGCGGCGCTCCCGGCGAACGGACTCGGCCCGTGCTCAGGGGCGGCCGCTCAGCGGCGAGCTCCCGCCGGGGACCGGGTCGAGGAGCGCGGGACGAGCGAGGTCGGGAGCTCCAGCCGCGCCGCCGTCGCGCGCTGCCGCTCCGAGCGGGCGACGAGGAGCGCCCGCAGCGCCGCGGCGCCCATGTCCGTGATCGGCTGCCGCACCGTCGTCAACGGGGGAGAGGCCCACTGCGCCTCGGGGACGTCGTCGAAGCCGACCACGCTGAGATCCTCCGGGATGTGGATGCCGAGCTCGGCCGCGGCGTCGTACACGCCGAGCGCCATGAGGTCGGAGCAGGCGAACACCGCCGTCGGGCGATGCGGGCCGGCGAAGAGGGCGCGGGCCTCGGCGCGAGCCGTGGCGCGATCCCAGCCGCCGAAGACGATGCGCGCTGCGGCCCCGTCGAGCGCCGTGCGGAATCCCTCGACCCGGGCGGTGCTGTAGCGGTGCCGCCGCGCGCCCGCGACGATGCCGAAGTCGCGGTGACCGAGGGCGAGGAGGTGCTCCGCCGCCACCCGACCCCCCTCGCGATTGGTGACGCCGACCGTCGGGATGTGGCTCGGCGCCGGGCTCATGGGGTCGACGAGGACGACGGCGATGCCGGCCCGGGTGAGGGCGGCGAGCTCGGCGGGGGCCGGATCGACGAGCATGATGACCGCGCCCTCCGAGGGACGGCGGAGGAGTCGGGCGACCCACTCGCGCCCCGGCCGCGCGATCGTGAGCACGACGTCGACCCCCGCGTCGGTCGCGGCCTCCTCGACGCCGGACAGCACACCGTTCGCCCAGGTGCCCTCGACGTTGCTGATGACGAGATCCACGAGCGGCGCGAGCGGAGTGGACCGCGAGGTCGCCCGATCCTGGGGGAGGTAGCCGAGCGCGTGGGCTGCGTCGAGCACGCGGCGGCGCATCGCGGTCGAGACGTCGGTGCGCCCGCGGAGCACCTTGGACACGGTCGGCACGCTGGTGCCCACGCGCGCGGCGATGTCGGAGAGGGTCACGGCCTTCCGCGGTGAGGACACGAGCCGACCGTACCGCGGGAGTTGCGCAAACTTCGATCCGCGTCCCGCGATCCGCGTCCGAAGCAGTGTCAGCATGACGGCAGCTTCTTCACCGTCGAAGGGACCCCGTGAACGACACCCGCCTCCTCACCCGCCGCTCGGTGCTCGCCGGATCGGCGGCCCTCGGCCTCGCCGCCGCTCTCGCGGCCTGCTCCGGGTCGGGCGCGGGCTCGGGCAAGCCGCTCAAATTCTGGAACATGCCGTGGGGCGGGGTGAGCTTCAACCCGCTCGACAAGAAGATCAGCCAGGCGTACCGGCCCGCCCACGGGCTGCCTCCGGTGACCTACCAAGCGGTGCAGTGGGCGAACTTCGTCGCCACCTTCGCGTCGGCCATCGCCTCGAAGACCGGTCCGGCCGTGAGCAGCGGCAGCGGCACCCAGGCGTTCCAGTTCGCCGAGCAGGGCCAGATCGCCTACGCCGACGACCTGCTCGACTCCTGGAAGAAGAACGGCCTCCACGACGACTTCCTGCCGGGGCTCCTCGACACCATGAAGACCCCCAAGGGCTATGTGGCGGTGCCCTACAACCTCGACATGCGCGCGCTCTGGCTGAGCGCACCCCTGCTGCAGAAGGCGGGCGTCCAGGCGCCGACCGACTGGCAGTCCTACCTCGACGCGTGCGAGGCGCTCAAGAAGATCGGCGCCTACGGGTTCGGAATCTCCGCCGGGCCACAGGGCAACGGGTTCCAGGTGCTGGTGGGGCTGCTCATCAACAACGGCGGCGGCCTCTTCGACGAGGAGCAGAAGCCCCGCTGCGTCACGGATGAGAACGTGCAGGCCCTGGAGTTCGTGGTCGAGATGATCCGCAAGGGGTACGTGGACCCGGGCAGCGTGGGCTACTCGACCGACAACGCGCAGGCGCAGTGGAAGGCCGGCAAGTTCGCGATGGGGTTCGAGGGGCCGGGGCTCGCCTCGAACCTCGGCGGCACCTTCACCAAGGACATCGTGATCGGCGACCCGCTCACGGGGGCGACCGGCAAGAAGGGGGCGCTCTTCTTCCCCAACAACATCATGATGTACACGAACACCCCCAGCCAGAAGGGCTCCGAGGCGTTCCTGACGTACTACTACAAGAACATGGCGCCGCTCTGGACGCAGCACACCGGGATCGGGCTGCCGGTGCTGCGGTCGATCGCCGAGACGCCGGAGTTCAAGTCCGATCCCAACGCGGCGAAGCTGATCTCGGACTGGCAGCCGATCTGCAAGACCTGGGCGGCGCCGGGCGGCGATGCGCTCTTCGCGAACGTGACCATCGTCGACAGCACCACCCCCATGACCGACTGGGCGCAGAACGTCCTCTCGCTCAAGGAGACGCCGAAGGAGTCGCTGCAGACCCTGCAGACCCGGCTCGAGGGTGCGCTCAAGAAGTAGGGGCACCCCGCTCTAGGGTCGTCGCATGGCCCGACGCCGGTTCCGCGCCCGCGATGCGGTGGGACGCGGAGCGCGGACGCTCCTCCTGGTCGTGCTCACGGCCGTCGTCCTGATCCCCGTCGCCGCCGTCGTCGGGCGCACCACGCCGTCCGCGGTCGGCACTGCGCTCGACGGCCCCGGGACGACGTGGCTCGGCAACTCGCTGACGGTCGCGCTCGCGACGACGGCGGCCTCCCTCGCGATCGGCGCGCCGGCCGGCTACGTGGTCTCCCGCGCGCGCGGCCGATGGGTCTCCGGCTACGCGCTGCTGCTCTTCGGCGCCCAGTCCCTGCCGATCGTGGTGGTCGTGGTGCCGCTCTTCATCCTCATCGCGGGCGCGGGGCTGGCGGACTCGCTCGCCGGCATCGAGATCGTCTACGTGGGGTCGACGGTCGCCGTCGCGGCCTGGATGTCGGCCGCCGTGATCGACGAGGTGCCGATCGAGCTCGAGGAGGCCGCCTGGATCGACGGCTGCAGGGTCGCCGCGGGATTCGCGCGGATCGTCCTCCGCGCGGCGGCGCCGGGACTCGTGCCGGTGGCGATCTTCGTGTTCCTGCAGGCGTGGAACGAGTACATGGTCGCCGTCACATTCCTGCGCTCCGACGAGGTGCTGACGCTCGGCGTCGCCATCGCGGGGTCGGGCTCGACGGCGCTCGCGACGGTGATGATGGTGCCTCCTGTGGTGCTCGCGATGGTTCTGGTGGTGGCCACGCGAGGGCGCGGTCTGGTCGCGGGGACGGGACCGCGGGTCCGCGCGCGAAGCTGATCCGAGACATGATCCGGAGAACCGGCCGCCGGCGCGCGTCGCGTCGGGCCGCGGCGATCGTCGCGGTCCTCATCGCGCCGCTGCGGGCTTCGCGCTCGCGCGGTCGAGCCGTCAGTCGCGGTCGTGGTGCTCCTCCCGGAACTCGTGGTCGGTGTCGCACTGCTGCGTCGAGCCCGCACCGCCGTCGGGCGCTGACCCGGCCGGGTCAGCCCACGCGATCGCGTAGCGGAAGCAGCACGGTGAGCTCGAATCCGCCGTCCGAGGTGGCCGCGCCGTGGAAGGTGCCCCCGAGCAGCTCGGCCCGCTCCCGGATGCCGATGAACCCGTGACCGCTTCCCGGGATGCGCCCCGCGGACTGCGTCGGCGGCCCATTCCGCAGACGCAGCGTGAGGATCCCCTCCGCCGTCGACATCGCGATCTCGGCGGAGGCGCCGGGGGCGTGCTTGCGGATGTTGGTGAGCCCCTCCTGCACGACGCGGAACAGGGCGCGCTGGACCGGCACGGGCAGATCCACGGGGAGGTCCGTCGTCAGGCGGGCGTCGACACCGCTGTCGTGCACGAGCTGCGGCAGCTGCGACAGGTCGGGCTGCGGCGCGATCTGGCCGGCGGCGGGAGCTGCGACGCGCAGCACGTCCAGCATCTGACGGAGCTCGTCGAGGGTCCGACGCGCGAGGTCGCGCAGCGTGACCGCGGCGTTCCGCGTGGTCGCATCGGGCGCCGAAACCTGCAGCGCCCCGGCCTGCACCGCGATGAGGCTCACCTGGTGGGAGACGACGTCGTGCATCTCGCGCGCCAGGCGGGCGCGTTCCTCGGCACGCGTCTGCTCGACAACGGCGTTCCGCTCGGATTCGCGGAGCCGGATCAGCTCGTCGAGCCGCGACGCGAGCGAGCGCCGGGCCTGGACGAGCTGCCCGAGCGCGACGGGGGTGATCCCGAACATGATCGAGTAGATGGCGCCGTAGACCAACGGGAGCCGGAGCGTGTAATCCCAGGGCGCCAACCACAGCACGATGACGGCGGCCGACGGGAGCGCGAGCACCCACCGCCGTCGCACGGTCCCCTGAGCGACGGTGAACAGGGCGAGGAGGGCCGGGGTCAGGACGCCGGGGTCCGTGACCGCCGGGAGGGTGAAGACGAGCGCGACCCAGGGCACCCGGTGCCGCAACGGGACCGCGGCGATGGCGGCGATCCCGAGCACCATGGCGAGGACCGGATCGGAGAGATCCCCGAGGGCCAGCTCCACAGCGGCCGCCGCCATGAAGACCACGTCGACCAGCATGGGCAGCATCCACGGGCGCATCACGGTCGGTCCGGTCGCGCTCGGGCTCCGGCCGCCCGCTGGGCGATGAGGGCGGCCTGCACCCGGCCCGAGACGCCGAGCTTCAACAGCACCGCGCTGACGTGGTCCTTGACGGTCGCGGGACTCAGGTGCAGGGCCCGCGCGATCTCGGCGTTCGTGAGGCCCTCTCCCACCGCCGCGAGCACGTCGCGCTCCCGCGGCGTCAGGGCCGACAGGTCCGGCGCCGCCTCGGTCACCTCGCGCCGACGCTCGACCAACCGGCCGCTGACGAGCGGCGACAGCACGATCCCTCCTCCCGCGACCGCCCGGACCATCGCGTGCAGCTGGTCGGGGTCGGTGTCCTTGAGGAGGAAGCCGGAGGCGCCTTCGTCGAGCGCGGTCATGACGTACTCGTCCGCGTCGAAGGTCGTGAGCATGAGGAAGGCCGGCGGAGCCGGCGCCCGGCGCGCCTGGCGGAGCACCGCCAGACCGTCCACGCCGGGCATGCGGATGTCGAGGAGCACGACGTCCGGCTGCGTCTCGGCGATCAGCGCGAGGGCCCCGATGCCGTCGCTGGTCCCGACGACGTCGATCCCCTCCGCGGCGTCGAGGATGAGACTGAACCCGGACCGCACGAGGGCCTCGTCGTCGACGATCGCGACCCGGACCGCGGCGGGGTTCAGCACCATCGGCTCACCGTAACGCCGTGTGCGCTCCTCACGCGCGGGCCAGCTGCCGGAGCACGCCCCGCGACGCCCACAGCGCCGCGCCGATCGAGACGTCGGGCAGGTAGCTGCGCACGACCGCCGTCATGGTCACGGGCATCGCGCCCTCCCCCGGGAAGGCCAGCAGCACGGGCTCGTAGACCGGGTCGAAACGTCCCTTGAACGCCGCGAGCGACCGGAAACCGTAGAGCGGCTCCACCAGCCGGCCGAGCCGCGAGATCCAGCGGTCGACGCGCCGGGTCGTGACCGATGACTCGAGGGGCGAGACCGAGAGGCTGATGCGGTCCAGTCCCGCGTCCCGAGCGCGGAACGCCGTCTGCGCGATGAGGAACTCGATCACCCCCGGCATCGCCTCCCCGCCGCGTCGCATGACGTCGAGGGTGTAGCCGACGAGGGCGTTCCCCTCCCAGATCGGCAGCCAGCTCGTCACCGCGTGCACCCGCTCGTCCGAGTCGACGGCCAGCATGAGCCGGACCTCCGGGTCGTGCAGCTGGTCGACGCCGCCGAGCGTGAATCCCATCTCGGGCAGGGCGCGCGACGCCGTCCAGGCCTCCGAGACCCGGCGCACCTCGGCCCAGAGGTGCGGCGACAGCTCGGAGGGCGCCAGCCACCGGGCCTCGATGCCCTCGCGCTCGGCGCGGTTCACGGCCGTGCGGACGTTCTGCTTGCGCTTGCCGCTCAGCGAGAAGCCGGGCAGCCGCACGGTCGCCTCACTGCCGACGGACACGGTCCGCCAGCGGAGCTCGTCGAAGACCGGCTGCAGACGACTCGGAGCGCTGTAGAAGGCAGGGCTCCACCCGCGGTCCTCGCACCAGCGCGAGAACCGCGCGATCGCCCCCGCCTCGTCGGCGGCCGGACCGACCGGCTGGCCCAGCGCGAGGGCGACCCGACCGACCGTGCGGTACGCGATGGCGGTGGCGCCCGCGTCGTCCAGCCAGATGCGCCACCCCGGCCATGTGGCCATGTGCCCGAGGGTCCCTCCGCCGTAGAGCCGGAGCCGGGACCGCATCCCGGCGGCGGCGGCCGCGTCCTCGCCCGCCGGCACCACCGAGAGCACGGCCCGATGAGCGACCACGACGACCGCCGCCCAGAGGGCCAGGCCGCACCAGCGACCGACGACGCGGACGGTCGCGTCGAGCGTGACGGGCTCGAGGCCGAGCACGTTCAGGACGCCGGGAGGCAGGAACCGGGAGTTGACGCCCGCCAGGATCTCGTCGGGCTGCGCGCCGGCCGCCGCCGCGATGAGGGCGTACGCGGACACGGAGACGACGATCGCGCCTCCGATCGCGGCGAACGACCGGATCCCGATCCCCGGCGCCGCACGGACCTCGAAGTCGCGCAGCCGCAGGGCGATGACCGCGGCGAGTCCCAGCGGGACGACCGCGACCGCGAGCAGGGCGCCGTCGAACTCGACGTCCCCGAGGCTGCGCCACGCGAACCAGTGCTCGGCGATCGCGGGCACGATGTAGCCCCCGACGCCGACGGATCCGACGACGACATGCACTGCGATCGCCAGCAGGGCCCCGGCGCGGGTGCCCACGAGGAGCCCGTGGGCCGCCACGAGCATGAGGACCATCACCGCCACGTTCAGCACGCCCAGTCCCGAGGCGAGGGTGCCGGCGGTCCACGTCGGCTGCGCGACGAGGGCACCGCCGAGGAGGGACAGCACGCCCGGGTGCCGTGGGCCGAAGAACACGATGAGAGGGCCGACGGCCACGCCGACGGTCGCGAGCGCGAGCACGCGGCGCGCGAGGGCATGCCGCCCGCTCGGGCGCGGTGACCGCGCGAACCGGCCGCCCGCGGCCATGCCCGCGATCACGCCGACCGCGACCCCGGCCAGACGACCGATGTCGCGCGGGTCGCCCGAGTACAGCAGCACGGCCCCGACCACGATCGCAGCGGCCGCCGGGACCCACGACATCCGGCCGGAGCGGTCCCGCATCCCGACGGCGACGACCACGGCGAGCAGGGCCGGGGTCACGTCCGCGAACGCCTCGGATCGGACCTCGAGCGCTCCATCGGCCTGCAGCATCGCCCCGACGAGGGCGCTCACGAGACCGACCAGGGCGCCCACGACGCCGCCGACCGCCCAGACGAGAGCCGTGCGGCGCGAGCCGAGTCGCGGCTCCGCGAACGCGAGAGCCACCGCCGCGGCGACCACCGCCACGATCCATCCGCCGAGGGGGGCGGCGGTGAACGGGGCGAGGAGGAGACGCGACCACGCCGAGCCGTCGACCAGGCCGGCCGCGGTGATCCTCCACGCGTGCCCGGCTCCCGGCACGACGAGCCGAGCCGCGCCGAGCCCGATCATCGCCCCGACGATGAGGACGGCGACCGGGCGCCGTCGGATCGCCCCCGAGAGTCGATGCGGCAGCGAGACCCCCGCGGCGACCGCGGCGCTCACGCGACCCGCCCGCGGGGCGCGCCGGCGGGGTCGTCCGCCCCGGACCGGGCGAGATCGTCGATCCAGATGCCCAGATCCATCAGGGACCGGTGCAGCTCGCGGACCCGCTCGGGGTCGGCGGCGGCCCAGATCTGCACCGGGCCGTCGAGCGCGGCGATCTGCTCCGCGATCCGGTGCATCTCGCTGCCGTTCGGCCGGACGGGGCACCACGTCGCGTCGAGCGGCACGCCGTCGGCGTCGAGATAGTCCCCGGTGTCGGACCACACGCTGCGGACGAACGAGACCGCCTCGGCACCCGGCGCCGCGGTGCGGGCTCGCGCGGCGAGGAGCGGGAGGGTCGACTCCTCCGCGATCAGCACGTGCCGCCCAGGCACCGGCGGAAGGGGCTCGACGGTCGCGACGGCGAGGAGGCTCATCCTCCGGGACGGCCGCCCGGAGGAGAAGGGGACGCGCGCGGGGACGGGGTCCGCGTAGTCGAGCACCACCTCCGCCGACCGGCTCGTGCGCCGGCGGACGCGCGCGACGCCGGACATCTGCCGACCGTCCGGGGCGCGGAAGTCCATCAGTAGTGCGCCCGAGGAGGCGGGCAGCCTGCCGGGGTCGCAGGCGACGACCGCCCGACGGATCGCGGAGGTCACCTGCCAGGCGTCGACGACGCGCCCGGCCGTCGCATCGACGACGATCCTGGCTGCGTCCGGGAGCGGGACGACGCGTTCCTGTGGCATACCTCGAGGATCCCTTGACCCTCGGGACCCGCACATCCCGCCGATGGCGGGGACGCATCCCCCTTCCGGCTGATCTTCGCGGTCGGCTCGCGCCGCCGCGACCCCGCCGAACGGCTCCGGAACCAGCCGTCCGGCGGATGTCCACGCGAGCGGCCGCCGTCGACCATGGAACCCTCACGCCGTCCCACCGCGGGACGGACGACGACGGAGGAGATCATGCAGCCCACCGACATCACGCTCATCTCGGAGCTCGCCCAGGCCGTGCGGGATGCGTCGCCCGTCGCGAAGGACCCGGAGGCGGCTCAGCTGATCACGCAGCTGATCGGCAGCCAGCCCGACGCGCTCTACTTCCTGGTGCAGACGGTCCTCGTGCAGAAGCAGGCGCTCCAGGCGCAGGCCGCTGCACCCGCCGGATCGGGCCAGCCGGCGTTCCCCGCCGCCGCGGCGCCGGCGGCGTCCCCCGCGCAGCCCCGGGGACTCTTCGGTCGACTCCCGGGGTCCGACGGCGGTGCCGCGGCTGCGGGCGGCGGCTCGAGCTTCTTGAAGACGGCGGCCGCGGGCGCCGCGGGAGCCGCGGGCGGCCTGCTCGTGGCGCAGGGGATCTCGAGCCTGTTCCGAGGCGGACCGGGCTCCGAGCACGGTGGTCTCGCCGGCTCCTACGACGAGGACCCCGAGGAGGGCTGGGACGATGACACCGATTGGGGATGAGTCGACGGACCGGGTTCGCCTCGAGCCGCTCGAGCCCGCCGATCGCCTCGCGTTCGCGGAGCGCCTGCAGACGGCGTTCGCCGCGGGGATGACCGACGCGGGCCTCCCCGAGGATTCCGAGCCGGTCCCGTCGGACGACGAGATCGCGGAGGCGCTCGACGCGCCCGGCGCGGACGCGCTCCAGATCGTGCTCGGCGACGAGCGGGTCGGCGGCGCTGTCGTCACGGCCGACCGACGCACGGGCATCAGCGAGCTCGACTTCCTCTTCGTCGACGCCGGGCGGCACGGCGCCGGGATCGGCGCCGCCGCCTGGTCGGCGATCGAGGCGCGCTACGACGGCACCGCGATCTGGGAGACGGTCACGCCGTACTTCGACCAGCGCAACCTCCACTTCTACGTCAACCGCTGCCGCTTCGCGATCGTCGAGTTCTTCCACCCGGGCCACCCGGAGGACCATCACCCGGACGCCGGCGCGGAGGGACCCGACCTCATGTTCCGGCTCGTGAAGGTGATGCCGCGGGCGGGCGGCGTCGGCGCGCGGGAGGGGGGAGTCAGCCCGTAGGGCATTGCTGTCGCAAGCACTGTGGCCGTCGCCCTTAGCTGGGACGGGCTTCCCGCGAGCACCGGTGAGCCGATCGCGCTTCGCGCGCAGCGGAAGGCGGCCCCGCGCCGATCCACTGGTACGCGGCTCAGCGCGTGTCCAGCGAGCCCGAGCCCGGCGCCGAGATGCGCCGGAGGATCTCGCGGGCCTCGCGCTCGATGGCCGGGTCGACGAACGTGCCGTCCTCGGCCACCGCGGCGGCCGATCCGTGCGCTCTCGCGGCGTGCCCGGTGCGCAGCACGTCCCGCGCCCAGGCGACCTCACTCGGGGCCGGCTGGAAGGCCGCCCGCACGACCGGCACCTGTCGGGGGTGGATGCAGCTGCGCCCCACGAAGCCGAGCTCGCGCAGGTCGCGGCTGCTGGTCGCGAGGCCGTCGGCATCGGCGGTGTCGGTGAAGGCGGACCCGACCGGGGCGGGACGTCCCTGCGCACGCGCCGCCATCACGACCGTCTGGCGGGCGAGCCCGAGTCCGGCGTCGCCGGCGCCGCGCGGAAGCCCAAGGTCGGCCCGCAGATCGGCCTCGCCGAGCATGATCGCGCCCACCGTCGGGTGCCCGGCGATCCGCAGTGCATCGGCCACCGCCCGGGCGCTCTCCAGCTGCGCGATGATCGGACGCTCGACCGGCCATCCCGCGACGGCATCGCCGATCGCGTCGAGATCCTCGGCGGCATCGACCTTCGGCACTCGGATCCCGTGGACGGCTCCGGCGTGGACGAGCGGCCCCACGGCCGCCAGATCCCGCTCCAGGTCCATCGACCCCGGGCGGTTGACCCGCACCACCACCGGCTTACCGGTCAGCTCGACGAGCGACGCGAGCGAGGATCGCGCGCGGTCGCGCTCGGAGGGGACGACGGCATCCTCGAGGTCGACCACGACCCCGTCGGCCGCGGCATGCGCCTTCGGGAAGAGCTCCGGCCGTGAGGCCGGCGCGTAGAGCCAGGCGACGACCTCGTGGATGCTCATACGACCCCCTCCCGGCGCAGCTCCTCGATCTCCTCGTCCGAGCATCCCAGTTCCCTCAGGATCTCGAGGGTGTCGGCGCCGTGACCGCGCCCGGCGAAGCGGATCCGGCCGGGCGTCTGCGACATCCGGAACAGGACGTTCTGCATCCTGACCCTCCCGAGGTCCGGATCCGGCACCTCGGCGATCGTGCCGAGCGCGCGGTACTGCGGGTCGGCCATCACCTGGGCGATGTCGTAGACGGGGGCGATCGCGGCTTCGGCCTCCTCGAACCGAGCGAGCACCTCGTCCAGGTCGCGGGTTGAGATCCACCCCGCGACTGCGGAGTCGATCTCGTCCGCGTGCGCGGCACGCTCCCGCCCAGAGGCGAACCAGGGGAGAGCGACCAGATCCTCTCTCCCGACCAGACGCATGATCCGCTCCGCGACCGGCGTCGCGCTCGAGGAGACGGCCACCCACCGGCCGTCGCGGGTGAGGTAGGTGTTGCGGGGGGCGTTGTTCTCGGAGCGGTTGCCGGTGCGGCGGGGCACGATGCCGAGCTGGTCGAACACCGTGATCTGCGAGCCGAGCATGGCGAGGATCGGTTCGACGATCGCGAGGTCGACGACCTGTCCGCGGCCCGTGCGCGAGCGGCTGTGGACGGCCATCATCGTCGCGAGGGCGGCCGCGATCCCGCTGATGTTGTCGGCGAGCGCGAGAGGCGGCAGCGTCGGCGGCCCGTCGGGCTGGCCGGTCGAGCTGGCGAAGCCGCTCATCGCCTCCGCCAGCGTGCCGAACGCGGGCCGGTGCGCCATCGGCCCGTTCTGCCCGAACCCGGTCACCCGCACGAGGACGAGGCCCGGGTTCTGCGCGCTGAGCTCGGCGTAGGAGAGTCCCCAGCGCTCCAGGGTGCCGGGGCGGAAGTTCTCGACGACGACGTCCGCCTCCGCGGCCATCCGCAGCATGAGGTCGCGACCGCGCGGGGTGGAGAGGTCGAGCGTCATGGTGCGCTTGTTGCGCCCGAGGGACTTCCACCAGAGGCCGACGCCGTCCTTGCTGGCGCCGTGTCCCCGCGATCCGTCGGGGCGCAACGGATGCTCCACCTTGATCACGTCGGCGCCGAAGTCGCCGAGGATCGTCGCTGCGCCCGGTGCCGCGAACAGGGTGGCGACGTCGAGCACGCGCAGGTCCGCGAGCGGGCCGGGGTCGATCGCCTGGTCGTCCATCGTCACCGCGCGAGGGCCAGCGCCTCGTCGAGGGGCACGTCGGCCAGCGCCGGAACGCTGATCCCGGTGACCCGCGCACGCAGGGTGATCCCGGCCGGCATCCACCTCTCGCCGTGGAGCGCGGCGGCGGCCGCTCCCGCCAGCGCCGGCAGGGTGGCGGCACTGCGAGGGTGGGCCAGCGCTCCGAGCAGGAGCTCGTCGGCGGCGCGCGCCTGCGCGAGGTGACCGAGCAGGAGCGCGAGCGTCTCGGGCGCGACCGTGCCGTAGCTGTAGATCACGTCGCCGATCGAGGCCGAGAGCCGGACGGCCCGGTCGAGGGCGCCTGTCGCGCCCTGCACGGATGCGAGGGCCGACTCCGCGAGGCGTCGCGACCATGTCTCGGGCGGCAGCACGGCGAGCGCTCCGTCGATGGCGCGCTCCGACCCCTCACCGCCGAGCAGTCGGGAGATCAGCACCGCCGTCGCCTCGGCGCACCAGACGCCGTCACGCGCACCGGTGTGCTCGGCATCGCGACGGGCGGCCTCGCGCACGGCCGTCTCGTCGGAGAGGGTCGCGGCTGCGGCGGCCGCGCGGACCATCGGCATGTCGTCGAAGTAGTGCGGATTGTCGTTGCCCGACTGCGGCGCCCGGAGACCTCGACGCAGGTTCTCGATCGGGATGCGGGTGCCGATCCGCGCCGGCCCCGCGTGATCGGCGACGGCGATCCACTCGTCGTCGATGGCTTCCAGCCCGGCTTCCTCGGCGACGCGCCGCAAAGCTCGGGCCGTGAAGGCGAACCACTCGATCGCCTCCCCGGCGCCCGGCTGCAGCAGGTCGATCGGCGACGAGTGCGCGTACGGGACGGCGGGGGTGGTGGTGCCGTGCTCCCGCGCGAACGCGGCGAGCGTCTCCATGCGGGCGAGGCGCTTGGGGGTCGTCAAGCGGATCCGGTACCCGGCGTCGGGCCAGGCGATCGCTTCGCCGCAGAGGAGTCCGCGGGCGACGAGACGAAGGCGGTCGGTGGTCATCGGGTGCCCTCCACGAGATCGACGAGCTGGTCCGCCGTGTCGAGCGGATGGATGCCGGCCATCGACCGGATGCATGACCCCTCGACCGGGCGCAGGCCGTCGAGCCAGTCCTGCGGGATCGCGTCGACACCGTCGATCGCCCCCGCGATGCATCCCGCCATGGCGGCGATGGTGTCGGCATCCCGGCCGAGGTTCACGGCGAACAGCGTGCTGTCGGCGAATCGCCCCCGGCCCGCGATGACGGCGCACAGAGCCAACGCCGCGGCCTCCGGTGCGATGTCGGCCCAGTAGTAGTCGACGATCGCCAGGCGATCGTGCAGCGCGATGGCGAGGGCGTCGGGGTCGTCGTGGGCGTGCACCAGCTCGCGACCGTCGACGAGGTTCCGCGCGGTCCAGGAGTCGGCCGGGATCGCCGCCAGCGCGGCGGCGAACGCGGACTCCGCGTCGGCTCCCGCCATCGCCGCAGTCACGGCCACCGCGACCGCGACGCCGCTGTGGATGCCCTCGCCGCTGTGGCTCACCACGCCGTCCTCGACGGCGAGCCGGGCCGCGAGCACGACGTCGCCGTCGGCGACGATCCCGAGAGGCGCGACGCGCATCGCCAGCCCGTCGCTCCACCCGTGGATGTGATCGCCCGACAGCGGGGGGCGCACGCCGCGCCGCAGGTTGTCGATCGCGGCCATCTCGCTGAACCCTCCGCCCGCGAAGCCATCGCGCTGCGGCAGGACGTCCTCGATCCAGGCGGCGGCGAAGTCGTCGCGGGTCGCGCTCGTCCCCGCCCGCAGGACGGTCTTCGCCGTCAACAGGGCGTATTCGGTGTCGTCGCTGCCGGCCGGCGTGTCGGCGAGGTACCCGGTCACGCGTCCGTAGCGCGCCTGGATCTCGGCCGCGGAGAGCCCTTCGACGGGGCGCCCGATGGCGTCGCCGATGGCGAGGCCCGCCATCGCGCCCCGCGCGCGGGCACGGCGACTGGGCGGCGTGGTGTGGTCGGTCATGGGGTCGGTGTCCTCCCGGGGACGTGGTGTCAGGAGCGGGATGCGGCCGCGACGGTCCGGGCGGCGAGGGCGCTGATCGCGACCCCGTCCCGGCCGGGCAGGCTCGTCGCGATCCGGTCGTGGAGCGGAGCGGTCCAGCGGTCGGGGATCGCCGAGGCGCCTGCGAGCGCCCCGCAGATCGCCCCGACGGTTGCGCCGACCGAGTCGGTGTCCCAGCCGGCCATCACGGCCAGCGGGACGGCGTCGTCGAAGCGCGCTCCGCCGCGTCGGAGCGCCCAGGCGATGGTCGCCGCGTTGTTGAGCACGTGCACCCAGTGCATGCCGGCGAAGCGTTCCCACAGCGCCGCGAGCGATGCGTCGAGGTCGAGGTCGGATCGGCCGAGCTCGTCGCCGAATCGGATCGCGTCGGCGAGCCGGCTGCGGGGAGGGATGACGGCCACCCCGGCTCCGGCGACCTCGTCGTAGTCGCCCGATACGACCGCGACCGCCGACATGCCCGCGACCCACATGGCGCCGTAGACGCCGTTGCGGGTGTGGCTGAGCCGCGCGTCGGCGTAGGCGATGCGGGCCGCCGCCGCCGGATCGCCGGGAGCGGTCCACCCGTAGACGTCGGTGCGGATGAGCGCCCCGATCCATTCGCGGAACGGGTTCCAGCGTCGCGCCGCCCGCTCGGGGTCGACGCCCTCGAGCAGGTTGCGGTAGGCGGCGCGCTCGGCCGTGAAGACCCGTCCGGCAGGGAGCGAGGCGAGCCAGGAGAGCGCGACGTCGTCGGTCGTCAGCTCGGCTCCGTGCGATTCCACCGCCTGCAGCGCGAGGATCGCATAGTTGAGGTCATCGTCCTCGGGCATCCCGTCGATGTTCTCGGCGAGGGAGGTCGGGCCGGACGCGCGGTTCCAGGGCCACCGTCCGGCGACCTCGGCGTCGAGGCCCTCTGCGGTGAAGTAGTCGCGCAGCGGCCAGCGGCCCGTCGACTCCAGGATCGCGCGGATGCCCTCCGGCGGGATCTTCTCCACCGGCTTCCCGAGCAGGCACCCTGCCGCCCGGCCGAGCCAGGCCCCGAGGGCGCGATCACGGTCGAGACGGACGGCGCCCCCGTCGGGGGCATCGGCGAGGATGGCGCCGAGCTCGTCCGGCTCGTCGGGAGCGGGAGGCGCCGGGGTCGCGTCGAGCCGGTCGAGCAGCTCGCCCGCGAGGAGGCGCAGCTCGGGGCTCGCTGCCTCTGCGCTGGCTCCGTTGCGCAGCACCGTCAGGTCGCCACCCGCGCGCTCCCACTCGGCCGCCGCCCACGCGACGTCCTTGCCCTCCTCGCCGGATTGCCGGATCTCGAGGACGACGAGGTCCTCCGGTTGCGACCAGCTGAGTCTCACGAGGCGAGTCGCTCCGGGTCCGCGAGGGCGCCGATGCGGTCGACCGCGGCGAGCGCCCGCACCCGGTCGCGCTCGAGGATGTCGCTCGCGGCCTGCGCGAGCAGACCGGCGTGCACCCCGAAGTCCACGCGGCTGGCGGCCCCGATCTCCTCGACCCACTCCGCGGGCACGACGTGGGAGCCGTGCATCGCGCCGATGATCGCGCCGGCCATGCTGGCGATCGAGTCGGAGTCCCTGCCGTAGTTGACCGCGCCGAGCACGGCCCGCCGGTAGTCGCCGCCGTGAGCGATCACCATGCCCAACGCGACCGGGAACTCCTCGATGGACTTGGTCCGCGAGGGGATCCGGGCGTCCGCCGCCGGCTCGCGATAGCGCTCGCCGACCGTGTCGAAGGGCCGGATCGCGTCGCGCAGGCGGGCTCCGATCTCTCGGTCGGATGCGTCGCCGACCGTCGTCGCCGCCTCGACCACCGCGGCGACCGCGGCGCGGGTGCCGTCATGGCTGACCGAGAGCACCGCGTCCGCGACGCCGAGCGGATCGGCCCCGGGTGCCAGCGCGGCGGCGACGGCGGCCGCGAAGGCGCCGGCCGCTTCGCGCCCGTAACTGGACTGATGCGCGCCGGCCAGATCGATCGCCTCGCGATACGCCCCGGTGGCGTCGCCCGCGTTGACCACGCCGACGGGAGCCAAGTACATCGCGGCGCCGCAGTTGACCACGTTGCCCACGCCCGCCTCGCGGGGATCGATGTGGCCGTACTGCAGACGGGTGACCATCCACTTCTCAGCGAGGAAGATCCTGTTGAGCAGGACCGTCTCCCGCTCGAGCTCCGGGATCCACCGCACGTCGCCGATCAGTCGCGGCACGAGGCCGTCGGCCATGGCGAACGCATCGAGGTGCTCACGGCGCTCGGCGTACACCTCGATGAGCGCCTGGGTCATGAGGGTGTCGTCGGTGATGTGCCCGTCGCCCTTGTGGTACGGGCTGATGGGGCGATGTGTCTGCCAGTCCGCGAAGAAGGGCGGGACGATGCCCTCGACCCGACCGCCGTACCGCTCCTCGATGGCCTCCGGGGTGAATCCCTCGGTCGCGCCGCCGAGGGCGTCGCCGACCGCCGATCCCGTGACGACCGCGAGGGCGCGATCCTCGATCCAGCTGCTCACGTGTGCTTGCTCTCCTTGATGGTCGTCGGGGACGGCGGCTCGGCGTCGATCCGGGCCGCCGTCGGGATCAGCCGTTGACGGTCTGCCAACCGGTCTCGAGAGCGGACGCGAGGCCCTTCTCGTCGATCTGTCCGCCGAGGTACTTCTGGTACGCCGGGGTCGCCACGGTCGACTTCCACGTCTCGTACTTCGTGAACGTGTTCCAGGTCGGGTTCACGAGGTGCTTGCCCGAGGCGAGCACCTGCGCCCAGCCGTTCTTGCCGGCGGTCAGCTTCGACGCCTCCGCGAGGGCCGAGGTCGTCGCCGGGATCTCCCCGTCCGCGATGTTGATCGCCGCGAGGTTGCTCGCCGACTGGTAGAAGTTCACGAACGTCGCCGCGGCGGCCTGGTTCTTGGACTTCTTGGTGATCGAGAGCGTGATCGGAGCCGACATCTGCTGCGCGCCCTTCGAGCCCTCGAGGGCCGGCAGCACGATCCAGTTGAACCCCGCCGGCGCGTCGGCCGCGATGTTCGCGATCTGGTAGGAACCCGCCACCGTCATCGCCGCCTTGCCGCCGTAGAAGGTGGGAAGGGCGTCCGACGTGGACTGGGTGACCCCGGTCTGGTCGACGTATCCGGCGTCGATCATCTTCTTGACGCGCGACGGGACCGCGAGCTCCGCCGAGCCGATGTCGGCCTTGGCCTTCGTCTCGTCCGAGCTCGTGAAGAACTTCGCGCCGAAGCCGAGGCCGAAGCTCGCGAAGTTCGACGTGGGCGACTTGAGGCCCCAGACGAGACCCTTCACGCCACCGGTGGTGGTCTTCTTCGCGATGTTCTCGAACTGATCCCACGTCATGGTGTCTCCGGTCGGGATCTGCACGCCCGCGGCGTCCAGCAGATCCTTGTTCGCGAACACGACGTAGCTCTGCTGCTCGGTGGGGACGGCGAGCAGCTTGCCGTCCTTCTCGAGACCGGCACGCACGCTCGCCGGGATGTCGGCGACCGTCGACTTCGGGAGGAGCTTGCCGAGGTCGGCGAGGTAGGCCGAGAACTGCAGGGTGTCGCCCGGGGCGTCGTTCTGCACGACGTCGGGAGCGACGCCCCCGGCGTACTGGGTCTGCAGCTTCTGCTCGAGGCTGTCGGCGGGCGCCACCTCGAGGGTCACCTTGATCTTGGGGTACTTCTTCTCGAAGTCGGCCACGAGCTTCTTCGTCTGGGCGATGGCCGCCGGCTGGTTGTTGAAGTACTCGTACGTGATCGAGCCGGACGTCGCGGAGCCTCCGCCGGTGCTGTTCGAGCCGCCGGAGCAGCCGCTCAGTGCGACGAGCGCGACGGCGGCGATGCCGAACGCGAGAGAGCCACGGGCTTTCATGTCACTTCCTATCTGTTGGGTTCTGGGTGAAGGGTTGGTCGGGTCTCAGCCCTTGACCGCGCCGGCGAGGAGCCCGCCGGCCAGTCGGCGCTGCAGGATCGAGAAGAAGACGATGCTCGGGATCGCCGAGAGCAGCGCGCCCGCGGCAAGCGGTCCGATCAGTGAGAGCCCCTGCCCGTTCACGAACGTGCTGAGCGTCACCGAGAGCGTGTAGTTCGGAGAGGACTGCAGGATCACCAGCGCGAAGAAGAACTCGTTGTATGCGGAGACGAACGTGAAGATGGAGGTCGCGATCAGGCCGGGACGCAGCAGCGGCAGGACGATGCTCCAGAGAATGCGCAGCCGTCCGGCCCCGTCGATCGAGCCGGCCTCCTCGATGTCGCCGGGGATGCCGCTCACGTAGCCCTGCAGCATCCACAACGAGAACGGCAGCGTGTAGACGACGTAGACCAGGGTCAGTCCGCCGAGGTTGTCGATGAGCCCCAGAGCCCGGAGCACGAAGAACATCGGGATGATGATGAGCGGCACGGGGATGATCTGGCTCACGAGGATCCACCCGATCCCGAGGTTGCGCACGCGCCCGCGGTAGCGGGCCATCGCGTACGCGCCCGGGACGGAGACGACGATCACGATGAGCGTCGTCGACAGGGCGACGACGACGCTGTTGATGGCGGCCTGGACGAGGCCCTGGGTCTGCAGCGCCACCGCGAAGTTGTCGAACGTCGGGTGCTGGGGGAACAGGCTGACGGTCAGCGAGTTGATGTCGCGGCTGGTCTTGAGCGAGGTCGAGATCAGCCAGACGAAGGGGAACGCGAGGAAGATCGCGAACGCGGCGAGCGCGACGTACTGCAGCACGCGTGCGACGACGCCCCCGGCGCTCCGGCGGACGGGCCGGGCGCTCATGCCCGGGCTCCCCGACGCAGGCGCCGCAGCAAGGTGAAGGATGCGAGCACGAGGATCAGCACGAGGATCACGTCGGTCATCGCGGCCGCCAGGCCGGTGTCGCCGCTATGGAAGGCCTCTGTATAGACGAAGAGCATGGGGAGCAGGGTCTGGCCGCCGGGCCCTCCGCCCGTGAGCACGTAGACGATGCCGAAGGAGTTGAAGTTCCAGATCAGGCTGAGCGAGCCGACGGCGATCATCACCGGCCGGATCGCGGGGAGCGTGACGTGCAGGAAGCGCGACCAGGCGTTGGCTCCGTCGACCTTCGCCGCCTCGACGAGCTCGGTGGGGATCTGCTGGAGTCCCGCGAGCATGGAGACGGTGTTCTGAGGCATGCCCGCCCAGACCCCGACGAGGATGACGGCCGGCAGCGCGAGGCTGAAGCTGCCGAGCCAGTTGATGTCCGTCGGGCCGCCGAGCGCGTCGATGAGCCAGTTGAGCGGGCCGTGCGTCGGCGAGTAGATGGCCTGCCACATGATCGCGACCACCACGGGCGGCATCGCCCACGGGACGATCGCGAGCACGCGGACGAAGGCGCGGAAGCGGAGGTTCGAGTTCAGCAGGAGGGCCAGGGCGAGGCCCAGCACGACCTGCAGGACCGTGACGGAGACCGTCCAGACGGCGCCGATGCCGAAGGACTGCCAGAACGGCGCGTCGGCGAAGACGCGCCCGAAGTTCTTGAGCCCGACGAACTGCGGCGGATCCGGGTTGATGATCGTCGAGTCGGTGAAGGCGTACAGCAGCCCGACGATGATCGGCAGGACGCTGAGGATCATGATCGGCAGCGCCGAGGGCAGCGCGAGCGCGATGGCCTCGGTGCGTCGGGTCGACGCGATCGTGGCGCGTCGACGAGTGACGGTAGTGCTCATCCGGCACGCCTCCCGGAGAGCGAACCGGCCGTCGAGTCGCGCACCACGAGTTCCGGCTGCACCTCGACGGTCTGAAACGGACGCGTCGGCTCGTCGAACCGGCGCAGCAGCAGGTCCGCCGCGATCTCGCCCCGTCGTGCGGCGAACATCGACACGCTGGTCAGGCTCGGGCTGTACATCGCGGCGAACTCGATGTCGTCGATGCCCGTGACGGCGAGGTCGTCGGGCACACGCAGACCGGCATCGTGCGCGGCGACGATGACGCCGAGCGCGATCAGGTCGTTGGCGGCCACCACCGCATCCACCCGCTCGTGGCGACGCTGTCGATGCCAGCGCGAGAAGATCGGAGCGGCAGCCGCGCGACCGGCTTCCAGCGTGAACTCGGATGCGATGATCTGCGACGCGTGCGCGTCCGGGATCCCGAGCCTCCGCGTGGAGCGATAGAAGCCCCGCTCGCGCACCGAGCCCGGCTGCGTGTCGAGCGGTCCGTTGACGAAGGCGAAGTTGCGGCGCCCGAGCGCGTGCAGGTGAGCCGTGGCCTGCTCGACGGCGACGCTCGAGTCGACCCGGACGTTGTCGATCGTGAGCCCGTCGCCGAGCGACCCGATCACGACCACGGGGATCGCCGAGTTGACGACCGCGCGGCGCAGGACGTCGTCCGAGCGGAGCGAGGACAGGATCAGGCCGTCGGCGCCGCCGAGGGACAGCTGCCGCACCCATTCCGCAGTGCGTCCAGGCTCGCTCGTCGAGGTGACGCTCACTCGTGGCCCGTCCGCGCCGAACGTGCGCTCCACGGCCCGCAGCATGGCGACGTAGTTCGGGTTGCCGATGTCGTCCACGGCGAATGCGACCCGCCGCGTCGCCCCGCCCGCGCGCAGCGCGCGCGCCGTGCTGTCGGCCAGGTAATTGAGGTCGCGCGCTGCGGCGCGCACCTTGCGGATCATCTTCATGCTCGCGCTGCCGCCGGAGAGCGCCCGCGACGCGGAGGCGAGTGAGACGCCGGCGGCCTCGGCCACGTCGTGGAGTGTCGCGCGCGGCATGATCTCTCCTTCGAGCTCCGGGTACTGAACGTTCCCTATGTGGATTGGAATCGTTTCCAAAAGCGGCTCCACCCCCCCATAGGGTCCGAGGACACTAGCCGCGCGACGCGGAGGCGTCAAGGACGTCGACCCGCACCTGCGCGCGGAGCTCGGACAGCTCGGCAGGGCTCATCGCCGGAGCCTGGGCCCCGCGGTGCTGCACGGTCCAGCCACCGGCCGCGGCCGCCGTCCGCAGCGCTTCGGCCCGGGACAGACCCCCGGCGAGCGCCCCGACCAGCGCTCCGCCGAAGGCATCCCCGGCCCCCGTCGTGTCGACGACCGGGACGCGCGGCGCGCTCGCGCGGAGGATCCCGCCGCCGAACGCGTAGATGCTCCCGGCGCCGCCGAGCGTGATGACGCATTCGTCGGCGATGCCGCGCAACGCGGCGACGACCTGCCCGAGTGGCGCGTCGGCGGCGCGTCCGGCCACCTCGCGCGCCTCCCCCTCGTTGACGACCAGCAGATCGGGCCTGATCGCGGGAAGGCCCCGCGCCATCGGCGACGCGTTCAGCACCGTCCACCCTCCGGCCGCCGCCATCGCCGCGGTCGTGGCCTCGACAGGCACCTCGAGCTGCACGAGCACGATCGCGGCACGGCCGAGCGCCGTCGCCGCACCGCCCGCGTCGATCTCGTCGTTGGCGCCCGCGGCCACGACGATCGAGTTCTCGCCGGTGGCGTCGACGAGGATCGTCGCCGACCCGGTCGCGCTCGTCGTGATCGTCAGCTCGGCGCGGACGCCTCGTGAGCGCAGCGCCTGCGCGACAGCGCGGCCGTCCGCATCGTCGCCCACGGCCCCGATGAACGTGGTCTTCGCTGAGCCGTGGACCCGTGCGGCCACCGCCTGGTTGGACCCCTTGCCGCCCGGCCCGCGGTGCTCCACCCTGCCGAGCACCGTCTCGCCGGGCGCAGGGAGGCGATCGACGACGTAGGCCGTATCGACGTTGGCGCTGCCGAAGACGACCACCTCGCCGCGCGGCACGGGGACACCGACGGGAGACGTGAGCGGGTCCATGTTCCTCGCAATCCTGGGGCGCGCTCATCGGCGACCTCGTGGAAGCCCTTCCACCACAGACGAGAAGGGGCCGGGGAGCCGGCCGAAGTTAGCGGCGTCGGGGCGGGGGCGTCAAGTCGGTCGACGGTCGACCGAGCAGAACGAAGCCCGATCGGGTGTCTGAAACGCGAGAAGCGACCCGCATGCACGAGCCGCTTCGTGTGTGTGCGCCCGGAGGGATTCGAACCCCCAACCTTCTGATCCGTAGTCAACGGTCGAGGTTCACCGCGGGTCACTACGCACCCCCACTTCCCCGTATTCACGGGGCTCCGACCTCTCTCGGGGAGGGGGCTTTCACGACCTCTCACTGACCGTCACGGGCATCACGCACACAACGCTGCACACAAAAAAGGTGCCCCCGACCTGCGCCAACAGGCCGAGGGCGACGTCCGAATTCGAGAAAGGAACACGGACAACATGAACGCTACCTACACCGGAGATCGCTACTCCGCCGACACCTACAACCAGCCGTGCCCGGCAGCCCTGCCGTGGTGCAAGGGACACAACGGACCCGAGGTGCAGGACGCCGCCGAGGCGCACCAAGGGACCATCGGCACCGTCAGCGGCGGTGACAAGACGGTCGACGTGACCGCACTGCTCAACACGACAACCGGTCACACCTCGTTCAGCGTCTACCTCGACTTCCTGGACCTCGAGCCCGGCACGGTCGTGGCGGGCATCCGTGACCTGCGGGTGATCGCGAACAAGCTCGAGGCGCTGCTGACGACGTGGAAGCCGGAGAACGCGGCGGTGACGCTGTGAGCGGGCTCCGCGGCCTCGTGCAGGCACGTCCGGCCGTCCTCGACCCGGGAACTTCCCTGGACGCGGCGGCGAAGCTCGACCCGTCGAACCTGACTCTCGTGCAGTCCGCGATTCTGCGGCTGCTGCGGGAGAACGGTCCGAGTACGGATGAGCGGATCGAGAGCCTGTATCAGGTGCACCGCGCCCAGCACCCGCACCTGCCGATGGCGAGCCCGCAGAGCCTCCGCACGCGCCGGCATGAGCTCGTGATCGCCGGGCAGGTGCGGGACAGCGGGAAGCGCGGCTCGACCCGGTACGGGAACGCCTCGGCCATGTGGGAGGCGCGCTCGTGAACGAGATCGTGTCGCTGCCCGTCGAAGTCGACTGCCCGGAATGGTGCGAGAACCACCGAGGCGCGAAGGCCACGACGCACAAGTTCCTCGATGACCATGCCCGAGTCGAGGACGTGAAGTACCTCGGCCAACACTCCGCGTCGCAGCTCTTCTATCGCCGCTATCCCGGGCTCAGGCCGACCGCAGTGGCCGTGCAGCAGACCGCGAGTTCTGGCGGGGTCTGGGAGCCCCAGATTCGGATGTGGCACGGCGTTCAAGGTGTCGACGATGAGCCCGGGTGGCCTCCGCGGACTTCGCAGACGTTCACAGTTGCGGAGGCGCGTGCTCTCGGAGAGGCGCTCCTTCGCGCGTGCCAGCTCGTGGAGGAGATCTTGCCGAAGCGGTGTAACTGCGGAGAGCCGATCGAACCGCAAAGAGATTCCTGCGTCGGTTGCATGATGGCCGCGGAGAAGGCTGAGCGAGAAGCACGACGCGCTCGGTTGGCTGCGGTTCCGCGAGGAGCAGAAAACCTCCCCTAGTGCCGGGACGGGCGGGGCATTTCTTGTCAGGGTTGCGTCCCGCCCGCTCCCCCCCTGGGACTAGCCGAGCAAGACTCGTTAGCTCTACAGTCAGAGCGCTCACGGAGGAGTTCCCATGATTCAAACTCGCGCCGATTCGGGTCGGCTGTGGATAGACCTGTGTGGGCGGCCAGACGGGCGTGATTCAATCCGCGGGTGAATGAGCTCGATGACGCAATCGGGCCTAACTGTCCAGGATGCCTCGAGCCGATGGAGCCAACTGTGACGGCGTGGTGGTGCGAGGAATGTCGGGTCACCGCGCGACCGGGGCAAGCCTCAAAGTTCGGAGAGGCAGCGGGGGCGGCAAGCCCTCGTCAGTGGCCGTCCGCGTAGACCTGGACGTTCACCTGACCGAAGTACAGCTGCCCGGCGTGCGTAACTGTTACGGTCACGATGTTTGGCCCTTTGGTCAGTGGCATTGAGAGCGTGCCGAAATCGTTGGCGTTTGAGCACAGGCTGGTGCGATAAGGGGCGACTGTCGTTGCGGAGACAACAGTCGTGCAGTCGTCCTTCCAGCCCGAAGCATCTACAGACGGCTCGAATGTGACGATGACGTCGTATCGCCCCCCTTTCTGAGGTTTCGCGATGACGAAATCAGAGGGGCCTGCGGCGCGAAGGTTGTCATCAGCTGGCCGGAATGAGAGATTTACAGCTCCCGAAGGCGACTTGGTTGGGGTGGGCGTTGCGGCGAGAGATGAGGCATCACTTGGTTCGTCCAAGCTCTCGAGCCAATGTGTGAGACCGGGCCCGTACGTGTAGATCGCGGCCCCGATCGTGCAGAGACCGGCAGCGATCCCCACCAGCATGGCCAACGGTTTTAGTGGTGAGCGGTCCCACCAGTCGTTGTCAGCCATGCTCGGATTATGACAAGAAATCGACGCACGCAGAGGCCGGTCAGAGTTCGGTAGCCGTGGGGCCGTGTACGACTCGCGACGGGTCGTCGACGTGGCCGCTGTACTCGCGCGCCCACACCAGCCTGAATTGCTCGGGGTCGAGACCGAACCGCTCGATCGCTTCGAGCCGAGTCCACATGTCCGTGTCGGACCCGAGGGACACCTCTTCGTTCTTCGGGCTCGTCACGCGGGCGTCGTAGAAGCGCCGACCTCGAGACGACGTCCACACGCGGATCCACCCGAGCGGGCGGCCCTTCTCATCAGCGACCTCGAACCGCTCCTCACGATCGCGACCTGACCGCGGGAGCATCCGGCGCACCAACATAGCGTCGAACATAGTTTCGAATGTCGCGACACGCAAAGCCATCGGTACGCTCTGCCCGTGACCCTGACCATCTACAGCGTGTTCGCGCTACTGCTGGCGGCAATCTGCATCGCCTGGGGAGCTATCGGACTCTTACGCAGCCGCTGGATGGTGCGACTCAATCACCGGCTCATGCGTCGAGCCTGGGGCCAATCCATCGCTGATTCCACCATCTACCCAGCCCGAATCCGTCGCCTGATGTTTGGGTTCCTCCTCTTCGGCGCGCTGCTGATCGCATCCGTATTCCTCTTCCCCAACATGTACGTAGGCCATCGATGAGCGCGCGGTCATGTCACCCTCAAGTTGACTCGCCGCTGCACCTCGACAGCGACCTGCGCCGGGTCGACAGCGTTCGTGATGTACCAGTTGTTTACCGTCGTCTTCTGCGACGCTGGCCGGGTCGAGAGCGCTGCCATCGTGCCGGGCGCGTCGTAATTCAGCGACTTCAGCAGAGGACGCACCCCTGGGTAGTTGGCCGAGCTCGCCTTGGTCACCTCTTCGCCCACGGACAGCCGTGCGAGCACAGAGTCCGACGTGGACGATCCCGGACCGAACACGGTCCCCGAGAGACCCGGTGAACCGCCGCCTGCGTACCCGTAGATGGAGCCACCGTTCGCACGGTTCTGGGTCGCCTGATGCAGCAACGTCCCCGTAGCGATACCCGAGGCGTTGAGCTTCGCCTGCGCACTGCCGGCGATGGAATTCAGCGCCTCGAGCTGCTTCTGCAGGGCCGCGACCTTCGCCGCTGCAGCGTCGGTGTCGACGTCGACCTTCGTGTTCTTCACGTCCGGGATCTGGAAGATCTTGTCGATGTACGCCTGCACACCGTCCGTCAGCAAACCCTGCGACCGGAGCGTGTCCTCCATCTGCGTCTTCGAATCGATCAGCGCCTGACGCGCCTGAACGCTCGAACCCGTGGACTTGCCGACAGCCTCCGCATACTGCTGAGCCGCCTGAATCGACTGCTGAATCGCCTGCTGATTCGCGACCGCCGCCTTCGACGTCCCGTCAACCGCGTCATGGTTCTGCTTCAGCGAATCGACCAAGGAGTTGTTCGCACCAGCCAGACCGGTTTGAGCCTGAGCGACACCGAGCGTCTTGCCGTTGAGGATGTCAAGCGCGTTCCGCAGCAAACCAGCTGCATCGTTCTGCAACTGCATGGCGGTGGTGGTCTGCTCGAGCTGATCCTGCGTCTGCTTCTGCGCCTGCTTCGCCAACTGATACGTCGGAAGCGACACCCCGTACTGCGCCGCGTTTTCCTTCTCCGCCCGGAGCTGCGCCTCTGTGGAGATCGTCATCCCGCCGATCGCGTTCTGGATCTCGTTGTAGACCTGAATCTGCGACTTGATACCGCCCCGGTTCTGCTCGATCGCGTTCAGCAGATCGTGCAGAGACTGCGCATGCTTCTGCTCAGCCGCCGACGCCCCGTTGTTGCCGTAAGCCATCGACCCGTAGGACGACACCGCCTTGTCGGCAGCCTCGGACGCGGCGCGAATCTTGGCCGTGACCTCCGAGTGCGCCTTGCCCCCGTCGATGACCGCCGCGGTGAGTTCCTTCTGCGAGATCCCGAGCTTGTCAGCGGTCTTGTAGGCCCCCTCCGTGACGAGGTTCTGCGCGACCTGCAGTCGGGTGTGCTCACCGATCACGCCCGCGTCCTGCTGAACTGCGGAGGTGAAGTCGAGCTGCGCCGCGCGAGCAGCCTGCGTGGAAGCGACCGTCGCGCCGACCGCCACCGCGAGCGTCCCCAGCAGCGCGACCGCGATCCCGATCGGCCCCAGCGATGTGTCCATTGCGGCACCCAGCGCCGTGACAGCGCCCCGCACTCCGTCGACGATGCCCGGGATGACCTGCCACGCCTTGAACGCGATGAACCCGGCACCCACAACCGAGATCAGGGCTGTGAGGATCGGGATCGGAATCTGGCTCAGCGCCCACGTCACGCCCTGCAGAATCGGCAACACCACCGAACCGATCGGGCTTGCAGCCTGCACCAAACGGAGCGCGAGATCCGCGATCTGACCGAGAGCGGCCGACACCTTCGGAAGCTGCCCGACCGCGTACTGCACGAACGACTGGAAGCCGCCGTCCTTCGTCCACGACAGCAACCCAGCCGCGACCCGCTCGACGTACACCCCTGCCGTGAGCAGCAGCGGCTGCGCAACCTTCAGGCCCGTGACGAGCGTCCCGAGGAGAAAGTTGCCGGCCGTCCCGAGCTGCTGCGCGTAAAGCTTCGTCGAACTGTTGAGGCTCGGCATCGCCGCGTTGATCTGCCCGATAGCGACGTAGTACGACGACAGCATCGACACCGCGGCCGTGTTGCTCAGCTCGTTCAGGTCACCCTTGAGAACCTGCAGCCCCGCGGAGTAGCTGTTGCCGGCTGCGGTGCCCTGAGACATCGCGTTCTTGATGCCGAGGACCGCGAGAACACCCGCAGCGCCCATGACACCGAACGCGCCCGCGACACCCGCCGCATAGCCCGCCAAAGGCCCGAGCAACGGCACCAGTGCAGCGACCGCCAGAGCGATCGCCTGCCAGCGCTGCAGGTTCTGCTTCTGCGCCGTGTTCGACCGCTCAGTGGCGGCAGTGTTCTCGTCCTCAACTACGGTTGCCGCAGCCTCAGCCGCCTGCAGCCGCAAGACCGCGTCAGTGAGCGCGTTGTCCGCCTTCGTGGCCGCTAGATGCAGCGCCATCAGCCGTGACTCGGACGCGCCACCCTTCGCCTGCACCTCGTCGAGGCGCTGATAGGCGAGCTTGTAGTTGTCGAGCGCGAGTCCGGCCTTCCGCTGCGCAGCCTCAACCGCGGACAGCTTCGTGATCGCTTCCGAGACGTCAGCGCCGATCTTGACGTTCGTCGGAGTTGAGGTCAGCTCCTTCGCGAGAGCTTTGGCCTCAGCGACCTTCTCCTGCAGCTCCGTGAGCGTCGCGCCGATCTTCGCGTTGATCGCGCCAACGGTCGTCGCACCTTCTGTTGCCAATTCATCTGCTCGGTCCTGGGGATGATCGAGGGGGTGGGTAGAGGGGGATTACTTCTGCTTCGGGGCTGCGCGACGCGCGGCACGGTTCGGGGCGTGAGATTTCACGTAATCGGCCATCGCGGCAGTCTCGCCACCCGTGGCCCACATGATCTCCGCCATCGCACGACCGCCCTGGAATTCCGCCAGAGCAGTCAGAAGGATGCGCTTGATCGCCGCGTCCGAAACGCCGTCGTCGAGAAGCCGCTGCTTCAACTCGGGGCCGAGCAGCATCGCCTCAAGATCAACGTCCGAGAACTCCGGCGCATTGTCACCACCGGCAATAGCGGCATTGAACTTCTCACCCTCAGCCCCGACAACCGGACGGATCGTGTAACTCTTCCCGTTCACCGGGAGCACAAGCGGCTCATAAATCTCGGAGAAGTCCTCGAACTTAGACATCTGCTACCACCTTCGGAGGATCTTGGAAAACACGTTCACGGCTACGGGAATAGCGGCTCATAATCAGGTCACGGATATCGCTCGGCTGATGCCACGGATATGCCTCAGTCGACGGAATCGTGATCGCAACCCGGACCCGAGCCGGATCGAAATTGCCCGTCCGCAAAGACGTCTCCCACCCGGCGCGCGCAGACGCTGAATCCTCGAGATCGGAAACACGCAACTCGATACCGCCGTCTAGGGTCAGCAGCACGTACCAGTCAGGCTCCATGACCACCACGCCCCAACAGCACGTCCAGCTCGCCGGCATTCTTGGCGCGGGTGATCTCCTCGGGGTCCGACAGGTGCGCGTTCAGCCAGGCTTCGTCACGCTGCGGCGGACCTACAGGAGCGGCAGGCTCAGCTGAGGCATTCGCCTCAGGTGAAACATCCGTTTCAGGTGCAGGGTCCTGGAACGACTCCCCCTCAGCCAAAGCCCGATGCCCCAACACCACGTCGAGATTGCCCGCATGATGGGCCTCCCAACGCGCTGCAGGAGCAGCCGAATCAAGCCACGCACGCGAGAACTGAGGAGCCGAATCGCCCCTCAAACCCGCCCCATCAGAACATCGAGCTCACCCGCGGCAGCGGCTCGCACGACCTCAGCAGCGTTCGACTTATTCGCCACAAGCCACGCCTCATCTCGCTGCGCAGGACGCGCCGCAAGCCACTCCGCAGAGTGCTGCACAATCGGCTCAGTCCCCGCCATCAGGCGTCCGCCTTCCCGATGTTCCCGAGAATCCGGTACACGTCATCGCGGCGCTTCTCGTCATGCGTCAGCAGCAGACGAGCCGGCTCCCCATACGGCGCATTGAAGATCATGTGCAGGTACTTCCCGCCGTCCTCACGCTGCAGCGTGAACTCGTCCGTCAGAATCCCGCCGAACTCCGTATAGCCGACGCCGTGATCCAGCCTCCCCGGCTTCACGTCCAGCTGACCCAACCGAAGCCGCCAACCCTCATACAGCGACGAATACGCCTCAGCCACCGCCAGATACTCCCTAGCAGCGTCCTCCACCGCCCGGAGCCTCGTCACAAGCTCCGCCCCTGACTCCGGCGCACGAGACTCGATCTCAGCCCTTAGCGCCTCCAGAGCCTTCCCCCGCGACTGCTCGCGAATCTGAGCGGCCTTCGTCCGAGCGCCCTCAACGACCAGCGCCAGCGCCCGAGCCACGGAGATCTGACTCGACAAGTCCTCGTGCGACACCGACGTATCGCCGGCCATAATCCGATCCTCGATCGCCGTGACCAAAGCCTGCGCCTCCCGGGCGCGCTCTTCCGCATCCGCGACAATCCGGTCAGGATCCTGCTCCTCGACCTTCGACATTCGACCTCTCCAAAACGTTCTTTAGGCTGTCGATATCGACCAGCCAGAGCCAGTTATTTTCGCGCTGAGAACGCACCCGGCGTTCCTGAGCAAGACGGCGAACATGACGCTCGCTGCGCCCCACCAAACGTGCCGCCTCCCGGACGGTCACCCAATTGGTTGAATCCATCGTCCCAACAGCACGTCCGAATTCGGACATATCAGGATCAGGCTGATTGGCCGCAACAGCCAACGCCTCCAAAACCGGCTTAGCCCAAGAAGGAAACGGCGAGCCATCCACTTCCCACCGCCGACGCAAAAAACCCATCGTCGCCAACAGGACACCATGAGCCACACGACCCCGCAACAACTCCTCAAGATCACTCACAGCCAAAACCGAAAATCAGAAAAAGTCCCGCGCAAATTTTCGGAAGCCGACCCAAAACCGAGTTTGCCGACGCACCCAATACCGACGCGGGTGTATCGAAGGGCGCACGCATGCAAAAGGGGGCTCCCACCCCCCGTCACGATTCGTCCTCGCTGTCGCGGGTGGCGGCTTCGTGCTCGGCCCTGAGGCGGCTGAGCATGGTGGCTGCGTCTGCCTGTCTGCCCTGCGCTACGTCTTTGCCGAGCTTGGCTGCGCTTAGGGGGTCGAGGCCGAGGCGTGCAGCCCAGGTTTGGCTTGTGCTCATCCACTTGCGCAGTAGCTCGAGAGCGGACGTCTGGCCGCGTGCGCTGTCTGCTGCCTGGGCGATGGACATGGAGTCCACCCATTCGGTGAGGAGCTGCACCTTGGCCTGTGCCTGTGCCCAATGCCAGAGGGCGGATGCGAAGCGGGGTGATTGCAGGTACTGCGTGCCGGGGTCGCTGCGGACCTCTGCGATGTAGGCCTGCGCGATCGGCTCGACCCGTTCGACAGTCAGGTCAGGTGTGGAATTCTCCACAGGTTCGATCTCATCCGAGGGCATCGGGCTTGCCTCCGATCTGCTCCCACGCGGCGGCGATGTCGTCAGCGAAGAACTCCGCCCAGACGGGCGACAGGCCGAGCTTGTCTGCGAGGTTCTGCGCGGTCACCTCCATGCCCAGGTGGACCTCTGCAGCGGGACGACCGCCAGGAGGCGACACGAACGCCTCATAGCCGGGCATCTTGCCGGCCCACTCCGCGGCGAGATCGGCGCGTGCCTGGGCGCGTGCGTACTTCCAGAGGGTTTCGTGGAACATCGGAGCAGCGAGGTAGCCGAGCTCAGGGATGGCGAGAAGGTCGCGGACGATGCGCTCAGCGCGAGGCTGGACGGTTCGGAAGCTGTAGGCCCCGTGGGTTCGCGCGAGCTGATTCCCGGCACCGACGCGCCACTTGTTGCCGGGACGGAACGGTGGCCGCTGTCCGGGGAACGCGGGCGTCCAGTCGTCGCTCAATTGGTCACCCCCGGCCAGTGCTTGCGAGCGTGGCCGAGGTACGCCGGTAGGGCGTCTCCGCCCTCGCTGTCGATCAGCACGGACGCGGCCAGGAGGACGCCTGCGACCGCGATGTTGCTGAGCGCCCGCATCGGGTCGTCCTGTCGCATTGCCCACGCCTCGACGCGGTTCGCCCATTCGGGGTCCTGTCGGTCGTCTGCGACGTCCTGCAGGATCTCCACGATTACGGCGCTCATGCCTCGCGAGCCTGGGGGTGCGGGGAACGGGATGAGGTTGTCAGTCATTGCGGGGCCTTTCGTTCAGTCGGCGGCGGTAGTCCGCTGCCTCACGGCGCAGCGCGGTCACGTAGTCACGGAGGATCGCTGCAGCGAACGGATCGATCTCCTCAACGGCGTCAGCTACAGCCCCGTAGAGCTGCTGACGGGAGCGCCCAACAATCTGATTCGGTGTCAGAAGCACAGCCCGACTCCCCTGCAAATACGGGCCTCTCGAGGCTGTGTGAACGCGATGTGTGCACGCTGCCGGGTCGACCTACGCGCGCGCGGCGCGTTTCGCAGGTTCGCCGCAAGGGCATGAACCGCCCGGCCACGACTCGGTTTCGCGTTCATGCTGCCTCGCAGTTGGGGTGGGTTGTGTCTCCCTTAGCGGCGAGGATCGGGTGTAGCGGTGTGCCGCAGGTGGTGCAGTTTGGGACACCTGCCCCTTCAGCTGAGGTCGACGCATCGGTGGTGTGACCGATGTGACCGATCTCCGGGACATAGCGGGCGAAGGCGTCTGCGAAGTCGGATTTGAGGTACCCCTTGGCGGTGTCTGCTCCGTTTCCCGCATCACTGAACCTGATGGTGTGTGAACTGGGTATGCCGTATTTGGCGAGTTGACGGGATAGGAATCGGGAGTCGATCGGTTCGCCCTTGATGGATGCCCACGGGGCGGTCTCAAGGGCGTGAAGCCGTGCGAGGAGTTCCGTGGATCTGATCCTGTCCGCCTTCCCAATGACAGATTTGATGTCACTGAGGAGTCGAATCCCGAGGGTGGCGGGGCGGTCGTGTGCCTGGGCGACGAGTGCTACTGCTGCCGTCCTAGCTCTGGTGGGCCATTCACCTCCGGCAGCGTCTGCGACTGCGATGAGGGGTTCCCATACGTCGGCGTCGCGATCCTCAATGCCTTCGGGCAGGTCCGGCCAGGAGTCGGTCACATCGGTCACATGGGTCGCGGCCCACGCTGCGAGTCGGTCGTAAAGCGCCTCGGCTTCCGGGGCGACTACCCGTCTGCGATACGGCTCGACGTACTCCCCAGGCTTGCGTCGCTTCATCCGAATGATGACGCTGCGAGTGGCGAGGGTATCCGGGAGATCGTTGAGACCAGCCATCGCTACGGCTGCGAATGACGGCCAATCTTCGGTGACGACTTCCTTGCCTCGAACGGCTGCTCGTCCGGCCGTCGCGCCGCGCCGATAGCCGGAGTTGAGCAGCCCCCGGAGTTCGTCGCTCGCATCACCTTTTCCGGTAAATACGGTGTCGACTTCATCGAAGAGGAGAGTGGGCTTTCCCACGGGGTCGCTGATCTTGCGGAACACGTAGGCCGGGGTGGAGTTGACGGTGATGACTGGGCGGGGCACGAGCGGTTCGGTCATCTCGAGGAGGCGGGTTTTTCCGCTGCCGGGTTCGGGGGAGCAGGCCGCGAGTCGGGGCGTGTTGTCGAAGCAGTCGATGAGGTGCGTGTGCGCGATCCAGAGAACGTGCGCGACGACAGCCTCCTCAGATGGGTACGAGACAAAGCGACGAAGGAAGGTCTCAACATCGTTCAGCGGGCTCGGGTGAGTCAGGGAACTCACTTCCGCGAGGTCGTCAGTCATCAGTACGCCTCTCCTCGGTCGGCCTCTTCCCAGAGACGGTGGGTGATGTGGATCAGGTAGTCGCCGGGTTTCTTGCCGGGGTTCGAGGCGACGAAATACCAGCGGTCCCGGTCGTGCCGGAGCCATTCGTTCGTGGTGGCGTAGCCGGCGTTGTAGCCGTCTGCGTGAGCGACGGCCCACCACGCCTGCAGCGCGTCCGAACAGTCGTGCAGTTCGATTTCGCCTGCCACGAGCTTCCAGAGCGTGGCGAACAGCTCGTCCTCGACGGAGGCTCCGATGCGCTGTGCGGGGGTCTCGAGAATGGTCATGCGACACCTCGCAGGAGGGCGACGAGCTCGCTGCGCGTGTACTGAGTGACGAGCCGATCCGCGACCTTCGCGAGCGCGAGGATCTGAGCCGGCCGGAAGGTCACTCGGGAGCCGTCTGCGAGGACTGCAGAGAACTCATGCGAAGTGCGGATGCTGCGAAGTACCGCATCCCAGGTCGGGTCCGCGTGATCGAACTTCCGTCGTGCTCGTCCGCCGCCGTTGCCGTTCCGGCCAGTCGAGGGGCGACGCCTGCGCTTGCGGCGGGGAGGCTGCGGGAAGTAGTCGGTGCTGTGGGTTTCGTAGTTGTCATGCAATGGACTCCGGGTCCGATCTGGGGATGATCGAGGGTTGGTTAGTGGTCTGCTCCTAGGAGCTTTTTGAGGGGGGTAGTGAGCACGAGCCATCGCCCACCGAGGCGGATTGCGTCGATCTCTTTGCGTTGAATGGCCTGGTAGGCCTGATTCGATCCGATGCCCAAAATGGCCGCGGTCGTCTTTACGTCGATGGTCAAGTTCTCGTTGAGGATCTCGCGCAGCTTCGGCGTGAGCCCTTCCGCAGTGCTGATGTTGGCGGCACTCATGGCTCGATTCCTTTCCGGCTTTCACTGTCTTTGACCGGAGTACCCGGTACCGTGGCAACAGTAGCCGATGCTCCCGACTCTTTGGGGTACGGGGTACAGTGGCGTGTCATGGACGATGAAGCTGACTGCAAGAGGATCCGAAACCGCATCGACCGGCTCGACAGGCTCATGCGCGAGGCACTTGCCGAACGCGACCAGATCGCGCGAAGGGCTGTCGACGGCGGGATGACGTGGAGCACGGCGCAGCGCCTCCTAGGACTCTCGTCGCGTGGTCTGCGCATCGTCCTCGCGCGGACCAAGCCCGCGCAGGGTGGAGAGGATCTGCCAGCAGAGGAGGGCGACTGATGCGCGGGGCACGCGGTCCCCGCTCTCCCACAGGGAAACGGTGGATGAGGCGACTCCGATGGTCCGCGCTAGCTCGCTCTGAGAGATGCCGGCACCACGACGGACGCGCTCGGCTTCACCGTCGCGGAACATGCGGCGCACCTCGGCAATCTGCCGGAGCTGTGTCTGTTTCGTGGTCATAACACCATTTTAGCGTCACTATTGCAAAAGTGGCACCGATCGGTTACACTCGTTCGTGCAGGAGGTGTCACCCTTGACAAACGCGAAACCCACGGCATACGTTGCGGACGTGAGTCCCCGCCGCGCAGCCATCCCGAACAACTGGCATGTGAACGCCAGCAACCCGACCGGAGAGCCCGCGGAGGTTGCCGAAGGCGTGTATCTGCCGTTCAGTGAGGTGACCGCTGATGCCCGCTTCGGGGACTACAACCTGAGAGTCGGAATGCGGATCATCGACCGCAAACCCGTCTGCGAGCTTTTCCAGGTCTCCGCCATTCCCGGAGGCCCCAAGGTGTCACCTACGACACTCCGAGAGATTCCCCTGGCAGCGGTCCTCGAGCGCATGCTGACCGACCTCGGATTCCCGTACCGCCTCGTGGACGGCGAGCAGATCAGCGTCCCGACCCCCACAGTCGTAGAGGAGCGCGCCTCCCGACAGCCCCGCTCTACCGTTCTCCCCCAGGTGGTCGAGGCATACCGCGATGCCATCGCACGCGGCAGCAACTCCCCCACCGCTGACGTCGCCCGTCAGCTCAACTACGCACGCGGCTACGTGAGCCGCCTTCTCAGCGACGCCCGCAAGGCCGGCATGCTCGGCGCAGCGCGTCCCGGAGTCTCAGGAGAGCACCATGGCTAACCTCTTCCGCCGCTGCGGATGCCGTCGCGAAGACGGCACCTACTACGGGCTACTGGTCGAGCGACCGACCGATGCACAGCGCGCAGCAGCCTGCCCGCAGCTTCTCTCCAACCCGAAGCACGGCTCCTGGGGCTTCGCAGTCTCGGGCGGTCGACACCCCGGAACGGGCAAGCGTCTGCAGGCTCGCAAGTCAGGCTTTCCGACCCGCGCCGTTGCCATCGAGGAGCGCGACAAGGCTCGGGCGGACATGCGCGCCGGCCGCTACCCAGGCGACCGCAAACTGACCGTGGCCGCCTACCTGCAGCAGTGGATCGAGCGCCGCGTCGAGGACGGCATGCGCGCTTCTACGGCGTTCATGTACCGCCGCTATATCGACCAGGACATCGTGCCGGCGCTCGGCGCACTGCCCCTCACAGAGCTCCGCAAGCACAACGTGGATGCGTTCGTGCAGGACCTTCGCAAGACACGCGGAGCGACCACCGTGCGACGCATCCACGCGACCCTCTCGTCAGCTCTGACGTTCGCTGTGAAGCTCGACCTGATCGAGTCGAACCCGGCCCGCAACATCAGCCTCCCGTCCACGGGCAAGGGCAAGATCCGCATTTGGGACGTGGCCCAGGTCGCGAAGTTCATGGATGCCACCACGCACGAGCGGCTGGGCGCGTTTTACGAGCTGGCCGTGTTCACCGGTATGCGCCGGGGCGAGCTGATCGGCCTGAGCTGGGAGGACGTCGACCTCGAGAGCGGGGAGATCATCGTCCGTAAGCAGCACGTGCAGGTCGGCAAGCAGGTTGTCGAAGGGTCGATCAAGACGGACGCAGGGCAGGATCGGCGCGTCAGCCTCGGACCGCAGGCGATTGGCGCACTGATGGCGTGGCGAATCCGTCAGGAGTCCGAGAAAGAGGCCGCGGGGGACGCATGGGTCGACACCGGCCGCGTGTTCACCCGAGAGGATGGAACCGCCGTTCTGCCGCACTCCATGACTCAGGCGTTCAACCGCATCGTGACCCGCGCAGGGCTCCCCGCGGCACGTCTGCACGATCTCCGGCACGTCGCCGCAAGCCTCATGCTCGCTGGCGGGACCGCTCTCGTGGTCGTCAGCAAGCGGCTCGGACACAGCAACATCGCAGTGACGAGCGACCTGTACTCACACCTGCTCACAGACGCGAACAAGGCGGCTGCGGATGCGGCGGAGGCGCTGCTCCCAACCCGGTATGCACACAACGTGAGCACAGACAGCGAGAAGCCCGAGCCTCTGGAGGTGTCGCTGTGAAGCAACTTCGCCGGAAACTCGGGCTTCTCGGTGGTGCGCCCGGAGGGATTCGAACCCCCAACCTTCTGATCCGTAGTCAGATGCTCTATCCGTTGAGCTACGGGCGCGTGCTGCCGCCAGGCAACCCCACGACTATACCCGATGCGCGGCGGCGTACTGCGCGATCACCTCGTCGACCGAGGCGTCGGCGACGAGCCCCAGGCGCGAGGCGCGCGGGGTGGAGAAGCGCTCCGCCCAGGTGCCGACGATCGCGGTGATCGCGGGATCCTCGGTCCACTCGATGAGGTCCGCGACCGGCTGGCCGGCGACCCGCGACAGGGCGGCCGCCATCTCGCGCGGCGTCGTCGTGAGCGCGGGGAAGGTCATCGCGGTCGTGCTGCCCCAGACGTCGTCGGCGACGGAGGCGGCGAGCAGGATGCCGTCGAGGGTCCGGTCGGGGGAGAGGAGCGTCACGGGCATGTCGGGCGGCACCGGGCAGACGGCCCGCTCGCCGGCGAGGGGCTCGCGGATGATGCCGGAGACGAAGCTCGACGCCGCCGCGTTGGGCTTGCCGGGGCGCACGGCGACGGTCTGCAGCCGCACGCTGCGGCCGCGCAGGAAGCCCTTGCGCGTGTAGTCGGCGACGAGCAGCTCGCCCAGGAACTTCTGGATGCCGTAGCTCGACTGCGGGCGCGGCAGGGTGTCGTCGTCGATCACGCCGAGCGGCGGGAGCGCCGGGTCCTGCCCGAACACCGCGCCGGAGCTCGAGTAGACGATCACGGGCGCGCCGGGCTGGGCGCGCAGCGTCTCGAGCATCGCGCGGAGACCGTCGACGTTGGTGTGCATCCCGAGGTCGAAGTCGGCCTCCGCGGCGCCGCTCACGACACCGGCCAGGTGGAACACGAGGTCCACCTCACCGAGGTCGGCGGCCAGCTGCTCCACGTCGCCGGTCACGACGCGCACGCGCGGGTCGTCGGCCAGCGGTGCGGGCGGGGCCACGATGTCGGCGAGGACGAGCGACGCCAGCGGCGCGGCGGGTGCGCCCCCGATCGACACGGAGCCCGCGTCGAGCAGCCGGCGCGCGAGGGCGGCGCCGAGGAATCCGGCTCCCCCCGTGATCGCGACGCGCGCGCCCGCGGCTGCCTCGCCGTTCACGACACCTCGCCGTTGCGCGCGCCGCGCCACAGGTCGACGTCGACCGCGCCACGGCCGTCGGGAGCACGGACGACCTCGTCGATCCGGGCGAGCTCCTCCGAGGTGAAGTCGAGCCGGTCGAGCGCGCCGACGTTCTGCTCCAGCTGCTCCACCGACGAGGCGCCGATGACGAGCGACGTGACGCGCTCGTCGCGGAGCGCCCACGCGAGCGCGAGCTGGGCGAGGGTCTGCTCCCGGTTCTCGGCGATGCCGTTCAGCTGCTGCAGCCGGTTCACGACGTCGTCGGTGATCCACTCGGCGTCGAACGAGGTCCCCGCCGCCGCGCGCGAGCCCTCCGGCACGCCGTTCAGGTACTTGCCGGTGAGCAGGCCCTGCGCGAGCGCGGTGAAGCCGATGACGCCGGCGCCGACCTCGGCGGCCGCGTCGAGCAGGCCCTCGGTCTCGATCCAGCGGTTGAGCATCGAGTACGAGGGCTGGTGGATGAGGAGCGGCGTGCCGTTCGCGCGCAGCAGCTCCGCGATCGCGCGGGTGTGCTCCGCGTCGTAGGACGAGATCCCGACGTAGAGGGCCCTGCCGGAGGTGACGGCCGTCGACAGCGCGGCCGCGGTCTCCTCGAGCGGGGTGGACGAGTCGTAGCGGTGCGAGTAGAAGATGTCGACGTAGTCGAGGCCCATCCGCTGCAGCGACTGATCCAGCGACGCGAGGACGTACTTGCGCGAGCCGCCGCCCTGCCCGTACGGCCCCGGCCACATGTCCCACCCGGCCTTCGTCGAGATGATCATCTCGTCGCGGTACGGCGCGAAGTCCTCCCGCATGAGCCGGCCGAAGTTGATCTCGGCGGCGCCGTACGGCGGCCCGTAGTTGTTCGCGAGGTCGTGGTGCGTGACGCCGAGATCGAACGCACGGCGGCTGATCGCGCGCTGCACCTCGAACGGCCGGTCGTCGCCGAAGTTGTGCCAGTAGCCGAGGGAGAGCAGGGGCAGGTCGAGGCCGGAGCGTCCCGTCCGGCGATAGGTCATGGCGCCCTCGTACCGGGCCGGATCAGCGACGTAGCTCATGGCTCAAGCCTGGCACTGTCGTGCTGTCAGAATCGCCGCATGCTGTCGCAGTTCGACCTCACCGGGCGCACGGCGCTCGTCACCGGATCCACCCGCGGCCTCGGCCGCGCCATGGCCCTCGCCCTCGCCGACGCGGGCGCCGCGATCGTCGTCAACGGGCGCGACGCCGCGGCCGCCGAGACGGTCCGAGCGGAACTCGAGGCCGTGGGCGCGCGCACGCTCGTCGCGCTCGGCGACGTCACGGTCCGCGCCGAGGTGGAGCGGATCCGGGATGCGGTGCTCGCCGAGTTCGGCCGGCTCGACATCCTCGTCAACAACGCCGGCACCTGCATCCACCGGCCGGCCCTCGAGGTCACCGACGACGAGTGGCATCGGGTGCTCGGCACGAACGTCGACGGGGTCTGGATCCCGAGCCAGGTGTTCGGCGCGCACATGGCGGAGCGCGGCGGCGGGGTCGTCGTCAACATCGGGTCGATGTCGGGGGCCATCGTGAACCGGCCCCAGTGGCAGCCCGCGTACAACGCGTCGAAGGCCGCGGTCCATCACCTCACCCGCAGCCTCGCCGCGGAATGGGCGCCGCTCGGCATCCGCGTGAACGCCCTCGCGCCCGGCTACATGGCCACCGACATGGCGCCGGTGGACGACCCGCGGTTCCGGAGGCACTGGATCGAGGACGCGCCGATGCTGCGCGCCGGACGCCCGGAGGAGCTGGGGGGCGCGATCGTGTTCCTGGCGAGCGACGCGTCGAGCTTCATGACGGGCTCGGTGCTCACCGTCGACGGGGGTTACTCGGTCTTCTGAGCCGGGCGGTTCGGACCGAGGATCACGCCCCACACCCAGGCGGCGACCGTCTCGGCGGGCGGCAGCGGGTCGCGCCCGAGCCAGGCGCCGATGATCCCGAGCACCGAGCCGGTGACTCCGGCGGCGACCACGTCGATCGGGAGGTCGGGGTAGTCGGATCCGCCCGAGCGCGCGATCTCGTCGCGCACGATGCGCTCGACCCGCTCGCGGAGCCGGGACGTCGCGACCGCGGAGCCGTGGTCGCCGAGCACCCGCCGGTAGAGATCGGCGTGGTCGGCGATGTGCCCGAAGTAGGCGGAGGCCGCATCCGGCGGCGCGGCGGCGAGGTCGACGGCCTCCGGCAGGCTCGCCTCCGCCTCGTCAGCCGCGGCGTCGAGCGCGTCGGCGAGGAGGGTCTCCTTGTCGGCGTAGTGCTGGTAGAAGCTCGACCGGTTCACCCCCGCGCGCTCCGCGATGTCGCCCACGGTGATGTCGTCGAGCGGGCGCTCGCGCGCGAGCTCGAACAGCGCCTCCTGCAGGCTGCGCCGCGTGCGCGCGATCCGGGGATCCATCCCCGTCAGTCTGCCAGCCGATGAGCTCTCGGTGACCTTTCAGCGACAGGTGTCGTTTTTCCGACACGTGTCGCATATGCTCGGCGCGACGCGATGGAGCGCCGTACCCGAACATCGCTCCCGAAGGGCATCGCATGGCCTCCCTCCTCGACCGCCTCGGCCGCTTCTCCGCCGCGCACAAGTGGCGCGTGCTCATCGCGTGGCTCATCGCGCTCGCGCTCGCGGGCGGCGCGTTCCTGGCGTTCGGCGGATCGCTCGCCTCGACCTTCAGCATCCCGGGCACCGAGACCGACCGGGTCACCCAGCAGCTCGACAAGAACCTGTCGGGCGTGGGCGGTGCGACCGGCACCGTCGCGTTCCGCAGCTCCGAGGGCTCGAAGCTCGACACGGCTCAGCAGGACGGCATCGCGGCGCTCCTGAAGAAGGTCGACACGGTGAAGGGCGTCTCGGCGACCGTCGATCCGTTCGACACGGCGGCGACCATGGCGGCGAACGAGAAGAAGCTGAGCGACGGCACCGCGCAGGTCGCGGCCGCGCGCGCGCAGCTCGACGCCGGCCAGCAGCAGCTCGACGCGGCGAAGGCGCAGGCCTCGGCCGCCGGCGCCGCCGGGCAGGCCGCGCTCGCCCAGATCGCGACGCAGCAGCAGGCGCTCGACGCGAATCGCGCGAAGCTCGAGGCGCAGGCGACCCAGCTCGACGCCGGTCAGCGGCTCCTCGCCGCCTCGAAGGAGCTGCGGATGGTCTCGAGCGACGGCTCGACCGCGCTCGGCATCATCCAGTTCCACGACACGCTCTTCGACATGCCGGCGTCGGTGAAGACCGCCGTCGCCGACGAGCTGCGCGGCGCCCGGATCCCGGGCGTCACCGTCGACTGGTCGAGCGAGATCGCGAACTCCACCGACGGCATCATCGGCCCCGGCGAGATCACCGGGGTCGTGATCGCGGCCATCGTGCTGATCGTGATGTTCGGCACCCTGCTGCCCGCCCTGTTCCCGCTCATCTCGTCGCTCATCGGCGTGGGCGTCGGCGTCGCCGGGGCGCTCGCCTTCTCGGGCGTCGTCGACATGACCTCCGTCACGCCCGTGCTCGGCGTCATGCTCGGCCTCGCGGTCGGCATCGACTACGCGCTCTTCATCATCAACCGGCACCGCCGGCAGCTGAAGCAGGGGACCCCGCTCGCCGAGTCGATCGGGCTCGCCAACGGCACCTCCGGCTCCGCGGTCGTGTTCGCGGGCGCGACGGTGCTGGTGGCGCTGCTCGCGCTGACCGTCACAGGCATCCCGTTCCTCGCCCTGATGGGCGTGGTCGGGGCGGCGTGCGTCCTCGTCGCCGTGCTCGTCGCGATCACGCTGACGCCGGCCCTCCTCGGGATGCTCGGCATGCGCGTGCTGTCGAAGCGCGCGCGGAGCCGGATCGGCCACCCGGAGCACGCCGACGCGACCCCGAAGCCGATGCGCACGGTGCGCGCGGTGGTGACCGGTCTCGTCGCGATCATCGCGCTCCTCGTGGTCGCGATCCCGGCGCTCTCGATCCGGCTCGGGCTCCCCGACGGTTCGGCCGAGGCGCAGGACACCACGCAATACCGCACCTACGAGACGGTCGCGAAGGAGTTCGGCGCCGGTCGCAACGGCGCGCTGCTCGTCACGGCGCAGCTCCCGTCCGCCGTCGCGAAGGACGACCTGACCGCGAAGGAGGCCGACCTGGTCGGCATCCTCATGAAGCAGGACCACGTGGCCGGGGTCGCCCCGATCGGCACGAACGACGCGCGCGACTTCATCGCCTTCCAGGTCGTGCCGACCGGCGGACCGTCGAGCGTCAGCACCGAGCAGCTCGTGCACCACCTGCGCGGCGTCGACCTCGGCAGCGGCGTGAAGGTCGGCGTCGCCGGGCAGGCCTCCGCCAACATCGACATCTCCGAGAAGCTCGCGAGCGTCCTGCCGATCTACCTCGCGGTGGTCGTCGCCCTGTCACTGGTCATCATGCTGATCGTGTTCCGGTCGCTGCTCGTTCCGGTCATGGCGACCGCGGGGTTCGTGCTCTCGTTCGCGGCCGCGCTCGGAGCGATGACCGCGGTCTATCAGTGGGGATGGCTCGGCGCGGTCTTCGGGGTCCACGATCCCGGCCCGGTGCTGAATTTCGCGCCCATCATCATCGTCGGCGTGCTCTTCGGCCTCGCGATGGACTACCAGTTGTTCCTGGTCTCGGGGATGCGCGAGGCGTACGCGCACGGCGTCCCGGCGCGGGCGGCGGTGGCGTCGGGGTTCCGCAATGCGCGCGCCGTGATCGTCGCGGCGGCGATCATCATGGTCTCGGTCTTCGGCGGATTCGTGTTCTCCCACCTCGCGGCGATCAAGCCGCTCGGCTTCGGTCTCGCGACCGGCGTGCTCTTCGACGCGTTCGTGGTGCGCATGGTGCTGATCCCGGCGCTCATGCACCTCGTCGGGCGGGCGGCCTGGTGGCTGCCGCGCTGGCTCGACCGGATCCTGCCGCACGTCGACATCGAGGGCGCGGCACTGGAGCGGACGCATCCGCACCCGGGTGCCGTGCACGAGCCCCGGACGACCGTGGCGAAGAGCGCCGGGATCGGCACTCCGGTCGCGACCGAGGGCTGAGAAGCCGATTCAGGCGTCGTCGGCTGCGGGCGGCGTGCCGCCCTGCTGCCGCAGGACGCCCGCGCCGAGCCCGATCGCGACGATGCCGAGGACGAGTGTGCCGCCGGTCATGACGAGACCGCCGAGGCCGACGCCGAAGTAGCCGACGGCCGCGGGCCCGGCGAGCGCCCCGACGAGCAGGTCGAGCAGCCACACGGCCGTGACGACGCCCAGCACCCACGCAGGCACCCATCGCCACGGTCGGCGGACCGCCTCGACGCGGCTGATCTGCACGACGGCGATCAGCGCGAGGACGAACAGCCCCGCGCTGTCGACGTAGCCCCACGTCACGAGGCCGGCGGTGTCGCCGCCCACGCCCGCGACGCTGCGCGCGATGATGCCGCCGACGATGGTCGACGCCACACTCCAGATCGCGAGTCCCACGATCGCGCCGGTGCCGAGCGGTCGGCGGGCGGTGACCGACGGCCGAGCGAGGGCGAGCACCAGGAGACCGGCCGCCCACACGAGCTCGCGGAGCGGCACGCCGCCGGTTCCGCTGTACTGCGTGACCCCCTGCACCACGACGGAGAGGATCAGCAGCGCTCCGCCGACGATCCACGGCACGCGCCGGGTCGACGGGACCTCGGCCGACTCCTCGCGGACGATCGCGGCCGGCTCGCCGAGCTCGTCGAGCACGTCGCGGACGGCGCCGTCCGGCATGTCGGGCGACGTCGCCTCGTGCAGGTGCGCGGCCACCTCGGCGCGCAGCTCCGCGCGGCGGACCTCGGGAAGCCGCACCGCCGAGGCGTCGAAGCGGCGCAGCCACGCGCGCACGAGCGGATGGTCCTCGGATGCGATCATGACTCCCCCTCCGACGGCGGCCCGGCGACCGCCGTCACGGCCCCGGCGAACGCCGCCCACTCGCGCTGGAACTCCGCCAGCTCGCGCCGACCGGCGGCGCTGATCTCGTAGTAGCGCCGCGGTCGGTCGGTGTCGCCGAGCTCCCAGCGGCTGGTGACGAGCCCGGCGTCGTGCAGCCGGCCGAGCAGCGGGTAGAGCGTGCCCTGGCTCGTCAGCAGCTCGCCGGCCGCCTCCAGCTCGCGCGCCAGCTCGAGGCCGTAACGCGGACGGCGCGCGAGCAGCGCGAGCACGCACGGGCCGAGCACGCCGCGGCGCAGCTGCGTGATCGTGCCGTTGGCCATGCACCGAAGGATACCTTGCGCCACAAGGTATAGGAAACATCGGGATGCGCGCTCCCCTTCCGACGATCACGTTCTCGAGCGCCCGAGGTTCAGTCGCTCCGCCGCACCATCTCCCGCGTCAGATCCGCGATGCGCCCCACGCCGACGCCCGCGAGCGTCACCGCGACCTCCTCCTGCAGCCCGCTCAGCAGCCCGGCGACGCCGTCGGCGCCTCCCGCGGCGAGTGCCCACAGGGCCGGCCGGCCGATGCCGACCGCGGCGGCGCCGAGCGCGAGCGCGCGCACGACGTCGGCGCCGGATCGGATGCCGCCGTCGACCATGACCGGCGCGCGGCCGTCGACCGCCTCCACGATCCCGCGGAGCACGGTCGCGACGGGGGCGACGCCGTGCAGCTGCCGGCGGCCGTGGTTCGAGACGACGACACCGGCCGCCCCCGCGTCGAGCGCGCGCACCGCGTCCTCCGCGGCCATGACGCCCTTCACCCAGACCGGGACGCCGGCCGTCGCGGCGAGGCGGGCGACGTCGTCCGGCGTGATCGCGGTCTCGGCCGCGGTGCCCGCACCGCCGCCCGTGATGGGCACGTTGCCGCGCACCTGCACCGGCCCCGTCACCGGCTGGCGGCGGAACGCGGCGTCGGCGAGGATGCCGGGCACGTCGACCGTGAGCACGATCGCCGAGGCGCCCGCCGCGGTGCTCCGCGCGACGTAGTCGTCGGTCGCCGCCCGGTCGCGCTGCAGGTAGGTCTGCGCCCACCAGGGTCCCGTCGCCGCGGCCGCGAAGGCCTCGACCGACAGGGTCGCGTTGTGCGAGTACGCCATGAGCACCCCGGCCGCCGTCGCCCCCGCCGCCGTCGCGGCTTCGGCGTCGGGGTGCGCGCCGCCGTGGGCGGCGGTCGCCGCGATGGTGATCGGCGACCGGAGCCGGTGGCCGCCGAGCTCGACGGTCGTGTCGATCGCGGTGAGGCCGGTCATCGCGCGGGGCACGAAGTCCCAGCGGTCCCACGCCCGGGCGTCGCGCTCGGGGTCGGCGAGCCCGTCGGCCGTGCCCTGGTAGAACGCCCACGCATCGGGGGCGATCGCGGCGCGGGCCGCCTCGCGCAGCAGCGCGAGGTCCATCAGCGCTGCATGTCGTAGACGAGCTTGACGATGCCGTTGCCGTACGCCTCGTGCTCGGTGAGCGCGAGCTTCGCGTACGCGTCGGGGTCGTCGCCGAACAGCCGCGCCCCGGACCCGAGCAGGACGGGGAAGACGAGGAGGTGGTACCGGTCGACGAGTCCGGCGGCGGCGAGCGACTGCGCGAGCCGCGAGCTGCCGTGCACGATGATCGGGCCGCCCTCGCCCTCCCGCAGCACCCGGACCTCGTCGAGCGATCGCAGCACGGTCGCCGGCCAGCGCGGGTCGTCGCCCTCGAGGGTCGTCGAGACGACGTACCGCGGCATCGCGTTGTACCGGGCGAACTCGTCCATCCCGCCCCAGACCGGCGCGAACAGCTCGTAGCTCACCCGGCCGAGGAGGAGCGTCTCGGCCTCCTCCTGCTCGCGGCCCTTGAGCTCGTAGGCGGCAGGATCGAAGGCGACGTCCTTGTAGGTCCAGCCCGCGTGGGGGTGGCCGTCGTCGCCGCCGGGCGAGTCGATGACGCCGTCGAGGCTGATGAACTCGGTGACGATCAGCGTCCGCATGCGGCCAGCGTACGGACCGCGGGTTCCCCGGTCGACGGGCGCGGGAATCCCGGGGAATTTGGTTAGGTAAGGCATACCTGAGTTAGGGTGTCCTCACCTGACGAGAGGATCCCCCGTGAGACCCGCCCGCCTGATCGCCGTGCTCGTCGCCGCGAGCCTGACCCTCGCCCTGGCCGCCTGCGCCGCCCCCGCCTCCTCCGGCGGCGGCCCCGCCGGGCCCGGTGACGACGCCGCGTTCCCGGTCCGCATCCAGAACGCGTACGGCACCACGACGATCGAGAAGAAGCCGACCCGTGTCGCGACCGTCGCGTGGATGAACCAGGAGGTCCCGCTCGCCCTCGGCGTCGTGCCGGTGGGCATGAGCAAGGCGACCTGGGGCGACGACGACGGGGACGGTGTGCTGCCGTGGGTCGCGGACCGTCTGAAGCAGCTCAAGGCGAAGACCCCGGTCCTCTTCGACGAGACCGACGGCATCGACTTCGAGGCGGTCGCCGACACCCGGCCGGACGTGATCCTCGCCGCCTACTCCGGGCTCAGCAAGCAGGACTACACGACCCTGTCGAAGATCGCCCCGGTGGTCTCGTTCCCCGACGTCGCCTGGGGCACCTCGGTCGACGAGATGATCACCCTGGAGTCCAAGGCGCTCGGACTGTCGCGCGAGGGCGCGAAGCTCATCGACCGGCTCGACGCGGAGTCGAAGGCGGCGCTCGACGAGCACCCGCAGCTCGCGTCGGCGAAGGTGCTGTTCGCCTTCGTCGACCCGACGGACCTCAGCTCGATCAGCTTCTACACGGCGAAGGACACCCGGCCCGGCTTCCTGACCGGCCTCGGGATGCCGACTCCGGCGATCGTCGCCGAGGAGTCGAAGAAGACCGACGCGTTCTTCGTCGACGTGAGCTCCGAACAGGCGCCGCGCTTCGACGACGTCGACCTGATCGTCACCTACGGCGACCCGAAGGGCGATCTGGAGAAGCGCCTCCAGGCGGACCCGCTGCTCGGCACGATACCGGCGATCAAGCGCGGCTCGGTCGCGGTGCTGCCGGACTCCACGCCGCTCGCCGCGTCGGCGAATCCCTCGCCGCTCTCGATCGGCTGGGGGATCGACCGGTACTTCGACGTGCTCGCGGCGGCGCTGAAGCCCGGGGCGTGACGACGACGACCTCCGCGCCCGCCGCCGCGACGACCGCGCCCGACACCCGGCTGCGGCGTCCGGCGGCGGTCCGCGCGGGATGGCTGCTCGCCGCCGCGGGCGTCCTCGCGCTGGCGCTCGCGGCGTCGTTGGCGCTCGGCAACCGGCTCGTCCCCGTCGACGAGATCCTCGGTGCGCTCGGCGGGCACGACGCGACGATCGGCGAGGCGGCCGTCCGCGCCCGGATCCCGCGGACCGTCCTCGGCGCCCTCGTGGGGGCGGCGCTCGGCATCGCGGGCGCGACGATGCAGGGGGTGACCCGCAACCCGCTCGCGGACCCCGGGATCCTCGGCGTCTCGAACGGCGCCGCGGTCGCGGTGGTCGCCGGGATCGTGTTCCTCGGCATCTCGAACCCGTACGCCTACATCGCGCTCGCGCTCGGCGGCGCCATCGCGGCGGCCGTGATCGTGTTCGTCATCGGGAGCTCGGGGCGCGGCGGGGCGACGCCGCTGAAGCTCGCGCTCGCGGGGGCCGCGACCTCCGCCGCCTTCTCGTCGCTGATCGGCGCCCTCCTGCTGCCGCGGACCGACGCGATGCAGGTGTTCCGGTTTTGGCAGGTCGGCGGGGTCGGCGGGGCGGACTGGACCCGGATCGGCGTGGTCGCCCCGTTCCTCCTCCTCGGCGCCGTCGTGTGCCTCGTCGCCGCCCGCGGCCTCGACCTCCTGGCGCTCGGCGACGACCTCGCCGCCGGACTCGGCGCGCGCGTCCTGCGCACCCGGCTGGTGGCGGCGGGCGGCGCCGTGCTGCTCGCCGCCGCCGCGACCGCGATCGCCGGCCCGATCGGCTTCGTGGGCCTCGTCGTCCCGCACCTCTGCCGGTTGCTCGTCGGCGGCGACCACCGCTGGCTGGTGCCGTTCTCGGCGGTCGCGGGCGCGATCCTGCTCGTCGCCGCGGATGTCGTCGGGCGGGTCGTCGTGCCCTCGCAGGAGATCGAGGTCGGGATCGTGACGGCCGTCATCGGCGCACCCGTGTTCATCGCGATCGTGCGCCGGCGGAAGGTGCGCGAACTGTGACCGCCCTCGCCGTGCCGGCGCTCGCGGCGGGTCGACGACGCCGCACACGACGTCGGGCGCTCGTCACCGTCGCCCTCGCGACCGCGGTGGTGGTCGTCGCCGCGACCTCGCTCATGGTCGGCAACACCTTCTACGGGCCGGACGAGGTGATCCGGGTGCTGCTCGGGCAGACGGTCCCGGGCGCCTCCTTCACGGTCGGCGAGCTGCGGCTGCCGCGGGTCGCGCTCGGCGTGCTCGCGGGCCTCGCCTTCGGCATGGCCGGCACGACGTTCCAGACCATGCTGCGGAATCCGCTCGCCTCCCCCGACGTCATCGGCATCAGCTCCGGGGCGAGCGCGGCCGCCGTCGTCGGGATCGTCGTCCTCGGGCTCGGCGGCGCCGCGATCGCGCTCCTCGCCCTCGGCGGTGCTCTCGCGACAGCGCTCGTCATCGCGCTGCTCGCACGCCGCGGCGGGTTCGCGGGCGCGCGCCTCATCCTCATCGGCATCGGCGTCGCGGCCCTGCTCGACAGCGTCGTCACCTACGTGCTCGCCGGCGCCGCGCAGTGGGACCTGCAGACCGCCATGCGCTGGCTCACGGGGAGCCTCAACGCGGCCGCGTGGCCGCAGATCGGGCCGCTCGCCGTCGCCGGCGTCGTGATCGTGCCGGTGCTGCTCCTCCAGGAACGGGGCCTCGGACTGCTGCGGCTCGGCGACGACGCGGCCGCCGCACTCGGCGTGCGGGTCGGCGTCGTGCGCGCCGTCGCCGTGGTCGGAGCGGTGTGCCTGCTCGCCTTCGCGACCGCGGGGGCGGGGCCGATCGCGTTCGTCGCCCTCATGGCGGGACCGATCGCGGCGCGGCTCGTCGGGCCCGGCGCGCGGCTGCTGCTGCCCGCGGGACTCGTCGGCGCCCAGCTCGTGCTCGTCGCGGACCTCGTCGGCCAGACCGCGCTCGGTGTGCGCTACCCGGTCGGCATCGTCACCGGCGCGATCGGGGCCCCGTACCTGCTGTTCCTGCTCGTCCGCACCCATCGCTCGGGAGGATCCCTGTGACCACCGCCCGTCGGCTCGCCGCCGACGACCTCACCCTCGCCTACGGCGACCGCGTCGTCGTCGAGGAGCTGGACCTCGCCCTCGCGCCCGGCCGCATCACCGCGGTCGTCGGCGCCAACGGCTGCGGCAAGTCGACGCTGCTCCGTGCGCTCGCCCGCCTCGTGCCCCCGCGCGCCGGGCGGGTCGTGCTCGACGGCGAGGCCCTGCACCGCCGTCCGTCGCGCGAGGTCGCCCGGATGCTGGGCCTCCTCCCACAGAGCCCGGTCGCGCCCGAGGGCATCACGGTGGCCGAGCTCGTAGGACGCGGGCGGCATCCGCACCAGGGCCTCCTCGCACGCTTCGGCGTCGCCGACCACGCCGCGGTGGGCGCGGCCCTCGAGGCGACGGGCACGCTCGACCTCGCCGAGCGCCCCGTCGACGAGCTCTCGGGCGGCCAGCGGCAGCGGGTCTGGATCGCGATGGCGCTCGCGCAGGAGACCGACATCCTCCTGCTCGACGAGCCGACCACCTTCCTCGACGTCGCCCACCAGATCGAGGTGCTCGACCTGCTGACCGACCTCAACCGCGAGCGCGGCACGACGATCGTCATGGTGCTGCACGACCTCAACCTCGCGGCCCGCTACGCCGACGAGCTCGTCGCGGTGCGCGACGGGCGGGTGCTCGCGAGCGGGGCGCCCGGCGACATCGTGACACCCGCACTCGTGCAGGAGGTGTTCGGCCTGGCGAGCCGGGTGATCCCCGATCCCGTGTCGGGCGCCCCGCTCGTGCTCCCGGTGGGGAGGCACCATGCCTGACGGCGCCTTCGCCCTGGCGCGCTCCCGCGTCGAATGGATCGAGCGGATCTCGCCGACCTTCGCGCGGGTGACCTTCGCGGGCCCCGAGCTCCACGACATCGGCGGGCCCGGACCCGTGCTCGACCAGCGGATCAAGATCGTGTTCCCGCCGCCCGGCGGCGCCGTCCCTCGCCTTCCGGAGGACGACGACTGGTGGAGCGCGTGGCTCGCCGTGCCGGAGGAGGAGCGCGGCTCCATGCGGACCTACTCGATCCGGTCGCTCGAGGTCGGCCCGACCGCGACGCGGATCGTCGTCGACTTCGTCCGTCACCTCGCGGCGGGCGCGACCGGGCCGGCGTCGCTCTGGGCCGAGGCCGCGGCTCCCGGCGACGAGGTGCTGCTCATCGGGCCGCGGCGCGGGCGGCCGGACGCGGGCGGCGTCGAGTTCGACCCGGGCGACGCGGGCACGGTGCTGCTCGCCGGCGACGAGACCGCGGCGCCCGCGATCGCCCGCATCCTCGAGGATGCCGGGCCCGGGCTGCGCGGTGCCGCGTTCATCGAGGTGCCACACGCGGCCGATGCGCTCGACGTCGAGGCCCCGGCCGGCGTCGACGTGCACTGGCTCCCGCGCGACGGGGCGGAGCACGGCGCGGCGCTCATCCCGGCGGTGCTCGCGCACCTCGGCTCGGACGCGGATGCGGGGGCGCGCGAGCCGGAGGGCGAGGAGCTGGTCTGGGAGACGCCCGCGTTCCCGGCCGGCGACGGGGCCGCCGTCGGAGCCATCGACGTCCTCCCGGCGGACGACCCCCTCGACACCGGGTACGTCTGGATCGCCGGCGAGAGCGGCGTCGTCACGACCCTCCGCCGCCGGCTCGTCACCGATCTCGGCCTGCCGCGGCGGCGCGTCGCGTTCATGGGCTACTGGCGGCGCGGGGTCGCGATGCGGGCCTGACCGCGCGAGCCGCCCGGCCCGACGCCGTACGCTGCCGGAATGACCCCGACGGCTCCGTCCGACCGCACCCCGCTCGTCGTCATGGGAGTCTCGGGCAGCGGGAAGTCGACGATCGGCGCGCTCCTCGCCGAGCGCCTCGGCATGCCGTTCGTCGACGGCGACGACCTGCACCCCGCGGCCAACAAGGCGAAGATGGCCGCCGGCATCCCGCTCGACGACGACGACCGCTGGCCGTGGCTCGACGCCGTCGGCGCGCGGCTCGCGGCGGCGCCGACCCCCGTCGTCGCGTGCTCCGCCCTCCGCCGCGTCTACCGCGACCGGCTGCGGCTCGCGGCGCCCGGCGCACTCTTCGTCCATCTGGCCGGCGACCCGGCGACCATCGTCGAGCGCGTCGCGCACCGCCATCACGAGTACATGCCCGCGAGCCTGCTCGGATCGCAGTACGCGCTGCTCGAGCCGCTGCAGCCGGACGAGCGCGGCATCGTCGTCGACATCGGGCCGACGCCGGCGGAGCTCGTCGACACGATCGTCGAGCGGCTGGACGAGACGGCCGGCTGACTCCGTCACGCCGACCGCGCTCGGGAGGCGCGCCAGCCGCTCAGGAGACGACGGCGCCGTGCCCCTCGATCTCGACGCCGTCGACGACCACCGGATCGGCGCCGTGGTTGAGCACGAAGCGGCGCCCGCCGCGCTCCACGATCTCCACGTCCGCGGGCGGCGCCGCGACCGGCGCGATGCCGGTGTCCTCGAGCACCGCGTCGAGCACCGCCGCCGCGTCGTCGGGCGCGGTCGCGACGTACCACGCCGCTCCCGTGCCGATCGCGTTGCGGGTGATCGCGGGCATCCCGTCCAGCATCCCGCCGACGAACGTCGCGAGCACCTCGGCGCCCTCCGCGCGCACGACCTCCCCCCACTCGTGCGCGGCGCCCGCGGCGAGACCGGCGATCTCGAGCGCGGGCACCGGGCCGCCGCTCAGCGACGGCTCGGCCGGCGGCGCGAACTCCTCGACGCGGAGGCCGAGGGTCTCGCGCAGCTCACCCAGGTAGCCGTCGAGGACGACGTGCAGGTCCTCGTCGAGGATCGCCGACTGGTAGGTGACGAGGAGCCGCCCGCCGTCGTGCGCGAACCGCGCGAGCTCCTGCCGCGCGGCGGGCGACAGCACGACCGCCGCCGGCACCACGACGACCTCGTACCCGCCGAGCGACGCACCGGGCCGCGCGAAGTCGACGAGCACGCCCTTCCGCCACAGCTCCCGGTACCAGCGGAACACCGTGCGCACGTAGTCGATGCGCGACGGGGTCGCCCACTGCTCGTGGGCCCACCAGCTGTCCCAGTCGAAGAGGATCGCGGTGCGCGCCGAGAGACGCGAGCCGACCACGTCGGCCAGGCCGGCCAGCTCCTCGCCGAGCGCGACGGTCTCCCGGAACACCCGGGTGTCCTCGCCGGCGTGCGGCACCATCGCCGAGTGGAACTTCTCGGCTCCCGCCGCCGACTGCCGCCACTGGAACTGCATCACGCCGTCCGCGCCGCGCGCCACGGCCTGCAGCGAGAGCGCCCGGTGCATCCCCGGGGGCTTCGGCGCGTTGCGCGCGCGCCAGTTGACGGCGCTGGTCGACTGCTCCATGAGGATCCACGGCGCGCCCCCGGCGAGCGAGCGCATGAGGTCGCGACTCATCGCGGCGTACGCGGCGGCGGCCGGGTCGGCGGGGTCGACGTAGTGGTCGTCGGAGATGAAATCCATCTCCTCGGCCCAGCGCCAGTAGTCGGCGCCCGCGAAGAAGCCCATGAAGTTGGTCGTGATCGGCACGTCGGGCGTGATCTCGCGGAGGATCGCCGCCTCGGCCCGGTAGACCCCGAGCCACGCGTCGGAGGAGAAGCGGTCCCAGTCGAGGGCCTGCCCCGGGTTGACGAAGGTCGGCATCGCGCGCGGCGGCTCGACCTGCGCGAACGAGCCGTAGTGCTGCGACCAGAAGGCCGTGCCCCACGCCGCGTTGAGCGCGTCGATCGTGCCGTACTTGGCCTCCAGCCAGGCGCGGAACGCCGCCCCCGACTCCTCGGAGTAGTCGTGCCGCACGTGGCAGGCGAGCTCGTTGTTGACGTGCCAGGCCTCGAGCGCCGGGTGCGTGCCGTAGCGCTCGGCGATCGCGCGCACCAGGCGGTCGGCGTAGCGGCGGTAGGTGGCGGAGCTCGGGGAGTAGGACTGCCGGCTGCCGATCCCGAGCGGAACGCCGTCGGCGGTCACCGGGCGGATGTCGGGATGCTCCGCGACGAGCCACGGCGGCGGCGAGGCGGTCGCCGTCGCGAGGTCGACCCGGATGCCGCCGGCGTGCAGCCGGTCGAGCACGTCGTCGAGCCAGGCGAAGTCGAAGCGACCGTCCTCCGGCTCGAGGAGCGCCCACGAGAAGACGCCGACCGTCGCGACCGTGACGCCGGCGCGCCGCATGAGGCGCACGTCGTCGTCCCAGACCTCGCTCGGCCACTGCTCCGGGTTGTAATCCCCGCCGTACCAGATGCGGTCCATCGCCATGCCGGCGGTCATCCCTTCACGGCGCCGGTGCCGAGGCCCGACTGCCAGTAGCGCTGCAGGTAGAGGAACGCCGCGACGAGCGGCAGCACCGAGATCACCGAACCGGTGATGACGATGTCGAACAGCGGGGTGTTGCCGCCGCTCGGGTTGGTGGCCGTCGCCTGCCAGTGTGCGAGGCCGACGGTCAGCGGGAAGTACTGCGAGGAGTTGAGCATGATGAGCGGCAGGAAGTAGTTGTTCCAGGTCGCGACGAGCGCGAACAGGAACACCGTGACCACGCCGGGGCCGAGCTGTCGGAGCGCGACCTGCAGGAAGATCCGGAACTCGCCCGCGCCATCCATCCGCGCCGCCTCGAGGATCGAGTCGGGCACCGAGTCGGCGGCGTACACCCGCATGAGGTAGACGCCGAACGGGCTGATGAGCGACGGGATGATGACCGCCGCCGGGGTGTCGGTGAGCCCCGCGCCCGAGAACAGCAGGTAGGTCGGGATCGCGAGGGCCGTGAGCGGGATCATGATCGACCCGAGCACGACGCTGAAGATCGCCTTGCCGCCCGGGAAGTCGTACTTCGCGAACGCGTAGCCGGCCATCGTCGAGAGGATCGTCGCGCCGATCGAGCCCGCGCCCGCGTACAGGATCGTGTTGAGGATCCAGCGCCCGAACGCACCGTCCTCGTACGTGAAGGTGCGCACGATGTTGTCCCACAGCCCGAAGTGCGGCGCGAACCAGTACCCGAACGTCGAGAACAGGTCGCCCGTGCTCTTCGTGGCCGAGATCAGCAGCCAGACGAGCGGCAGCAGGAAGTAGGCGGCCGCGAGCCACATGACGATGGTGAGCAGCGTGCTCCGCCGGTCGTCGCGGGCGAGGGCCTTGCGCTTGCGTCCCTTCGCGCGGGTCGCCGTCCCGGCGGGCCGCGCGGTCGCCACCGCGCTCATCGGTTCCGCTCCGCCCGGTTGGTGGTGAGCTGCACGACGTACGACACGACCATGATGACGATCCCGAGGATGAAGGCGAGCGACGCCGCGTAGTTGACGTCCTGGTTGATGAACGCGACGTTGAACGCGTAGAGGTTCGGCGTGTAGCTCGTGCCGATCACGTTCGGCGCGACGCCGTGCAGCAGGTTCGGCTCGTTGAAGAGCTGGAACGAGCCGATGATCGAGAAGATCACGGTGAGGAGGATCGCCGGGCGGATCGCCGGGATCTTCACGCTCCACGCGGTCCGCCACGCGCCCGCGCCGTCGACCTCGGCCGCGTCGAGCAGCTCCGCCGGGATCGTCCGCAGCGCGGCGTACAGGATGATCATGTTGTAGCCGACGAACTCCCAGGTCACGATGTTGACGAGGGATCCGAAGATCGTCTGGTTCGACAGCAGGTCCGGCGTCCCCAGCCCGATCGCCTGGAAGAACTGCGAGATCGGGCCGAAGTCCTTGCCGTAGAGGTAGCCCCACATGAGCGTCGCGACGACGCTCGGCACCGCGTAGGGCACGAAGATCGCGAGCCGGATGAAGCGCTTGCCGCGCACCCGGTTGCTGTCGAGCGCGAGGGCGAAGAAGAGCGCCAGCGCGAGCATGATCGGCACCTGCACGAGCAGGAAGAGCCCCATGCGGCCGACGCTCGAGAGGAACTTCGGGTCGGTGAGCGCGTTGACGTAGTTGGTGAGGCCCGCGAACTGCTGCCCGCCGATGAGCTGGCTCGTGAAGAGGCTGAGCCAGCCGGAATAGACGAGCGGCACGACCAGCATCGCGATGAACACGACGAGGAACGGGATGATCAGGACGTAGGCCGCGATCCATTGGCGGCGCTTGGCGGGGGTGGCGCGCCGGCGCGCGGGACGCGCGGGACGGGCGACGGCGGGTGCGGCGGTCATCGCATCTCCTTGGACGGACGGGTAGGGGGCGCGGGGGCCGGGAACGGATCCCGACCCCCGCGGGAGGTCACTGGGTGACCGTGAATCCCTGCTTCTTGGCGTACGCGACGACCGCGTCCTGCCAGTCGGACAGGCCCTTCTTGAGATCGGTCTTGTCCGAGATCGCCTTGCCGAGGGTGTCGTTGTAGCTCGAGTAGACGTAGTCCATGAAGGGCAGCCACTGGAACTTCACGTCGACGGTGTCCGAGATGCCCGTGAAGAGCTTGTTGACCTGCTGGCCGCCGTAGAAGTCGGCCTTCTGGTCGACGAACGACGAGTCCTGCAGGGTCGACTTGAGCGTCGGGAACAGGAACTGCTCGTTCGCGAGCTTCAGCGTCGACTCCTTGTCGTTGTTGATGAACTTGGCCAGCTCGTACGCCGCGATCTTGTGCTGCGACGACGACAGGACCGCGTCCGACGACCCGCCCCAGTTGCCCGAGACGTCATCGCCCGCGTTCCACTGCGGGATCTTCGCCGCGGCCCACTTGCCCGCGGTCGCCTTGGCCGAGCCCTGGAGGAACACCGGCGCCCAGGCCGGCGACGGCCAGCCGGCGTACTTGCCGGAGTTGAAGCCCTGGTACCAGTTGTCGTTGAAGTCCGCGTCGTTGGAGACGAGGTCCTTCTGCAGCAGGTCGTTCCAGTAGGAGACGACCTTCTGGGTGTCGGCGCTGTTCAGGTCGATCTTCACGCCCTTCTTGCCGTCGTAGCCGAACGGCTTGGCGCCGGCCTGCCAGAAGAAGCCGACCATCTGGCCGGGGTCGTTGCCCGGGAGGTTGGAGATGTAGGAGCCCGTCTTGGACTTCACGGCCTCCGCGTCCTTGGCGTACTCGTCCCACGTCGCGGGCGGCGTGGTGACGCCGGCCGCCGACATGATGTCGGTGCGGTAGAGGTTGCCGAGCGGCCCGGAGTCCTGCGGGATCGCCCACACGCCGCCGTCCGACACCTGGTTCCACACCCAGTCGACGTACTGGCTGCCGAGCTTGTCGGCGCCGTACTTCGACAGGTCCTCGAGGCTGTTGGTGAGGCGGAACGAGGAGATGTACTGGTACTCGATCTGCGCGACGTCCGGGGCGCCCTTGCCCGCCTTCAGGGCGGTGCGCAGCTTGGTGTACTGGTCGGCGCCCGATCCCACGTTCTGCAGGTTGACCTTGATCTTGGGGTACTTCTTCTCGAACAGGGCGACCTCGTTCTTGAGGTTCGGCACCCAGCTCCACATGGTGATCGTGGTCGGGGTGTTCATCGCCTTGTCGATGTCGGACTGGCTCACGGGGCCGCTGGAGCCGCCGGAGCCGGTGTTGCCCGAGCAGCCGGTGAGCGCGAGCGCGGCGACCACCGCGAGCCCGCCCAGCAGCGTTGCTGTCTTGCGTGCGCTTCTCATGGTTCTCTTTCGGTGAAGGGGTCGGACTACTCGGTCGAGGAGTCCGTCGCCTCGAGCACGACGGCGGACCGCGGCGCGAGGAGCAGGGGGGAGCCGGCGGCGTGCTGCGCGCCGGTCACGAGGTCGCGCATCGCGGCGGGCACGACGACCTCGCTCGCGGTGGACGACCAGTTGGAGACGAAGGCGATGCGCCGCCCCGCCGAGACGCCGGTCGCGACCGAGACGCTCGGGCCCGCGGACCACGCGGCGCTCGCGCGATCCGGCACGAGCCAGCGGGCGATGCTGCGCGCGAGCGCGGGGTTCGGCACGGTGGGCAGATAGCTGACCCGCCCGGCGCCGAAGGGCGCGCTGGTGAGCGCCGCCTCCGCGCCGAGCTCGTTGGCGGTGAACCGGGCGAGCACCTCGGCGCCCTCGGGCTCGAGCACGTCGATCCAGTGCTCGCCGGCGGCCCCCGATTCGAGCTCCAGCGCGTCGGAGGTCACCGGCAGCGGCGCCTCGAGGTTGCTGTAGACGTCGTAGCGGAGCCGCGCGGCGTCCGTCAGCCGTGCCGGGGCGACCTCGGCCCGCGCCCGGGCGAGCTCGTCGCCGTAGCCGGTGCGGATGCCGAGCACGAGATGGCCGCCGGCCTCGGCGTACGCGCGCAGGTGGGCGAGCACCTCGTCACCGGCGACGTAGAGCGCCGGAGCCAGGAGGACGGGGTGGCGCCGCACCAGCTCCTCGACCGGGGTGCGGAGGAACCGCGCGACGTGCTGGTAGCGCACCTGCGCGCCCGCCTCGAAGAGGCCCTGGTAGTACGCGTCGAGGATGTGCTCGTAGGCGTGCCGGTCGGGGCCGCCGGCGGCGTCCGCGAGCGGCGGGTAAGAGGAGTAGGACCACTTCGTGTCGGTGGAGTACAGCATCAGCACATCGGCGTCGGGCGTGTAGTCGTCGAGCGCCGACCCGATCGCGCGGAACGCGGCGCCGATCTCGGCGACCTCGCGGTACACGCGCCCGGGCTCGCCGCTGTGCGGGAGGACCCCGCCCCAGTAGGTCTCGGTGCCGAAGTGCAGCGTGTGCCAGTGCCAGTACTCGACCATCCGGCCGCCGCGCGAGAGCAGCGCGAAGGCCGCCTGGCGCAGCTGTCCCGGGTACGGCGGGTGGTTGCTCCATGGGCCGCCGATCGACTGGGCGTCGGTCTCTGTGACGAGGTACTGGCAGTCGGCGGACGACCAGGCGCGGTCGCCCCACTGGTGCAGCGCCCAGACGCCGGTGTGCCACCAGCGCTCGGGCGACGCCGCGACCGTCGCCGGCTGATCGAGCGCGTCCTGCATCCGGTAATAGGGGTTGCCCGCGACGACGTCGAGGTTCGCGACGAGCTGGTCGTCGGCGACCTGCGGGCGCGGGTACGAGATGCACGTGGTGATGAACTGGTCGTCGCGCGCGTACTCCCGCACGACGTCCGCCTGCCACGAGATGAGCTCGGTCGCGAGCGTCGACTGGAACCTCCGCCACTCCAGGTCGTACTGGGGCTGGTAGTTGCCGTCCGGGCGCCAGAGATCGGCCCAGTCGGAGAGCCGGTGCGACCAGTAGACGAGACCCCACGCCTCGTTGAGCGCCTCGACCGTGCCGTAGCGGCTTCTCAGCCAGTCGACGAAGCGCTGGAAGACGCCCTCGTTGTGCGGCAGCAGGAGGCCCGGCTCGTTGTCGACCTGGTACCCGATCACCGCCGGGTGGCCGGCGTAGCGCTCGGTCACCTTCCGCACGATCCGCTCCGCGAAGAACCGGTATGCGGGGTGGCTCTGGTCCATCTCCTGCCGCCCGCCCCAGCCGACGCGCTGCCCGGTCGCGCTCTCGGCGGCGATCTCCGGGTGGCGGCGGGCGAGCCACATCGGGACGGCGTAGGTCGGCATCCCGAGGATCACGCCGATCCCGCGCGCGTGCGCCCCGTCGAGCACCGGCAGCAGCCACTCGAGGTCGAAGTCCCCCTCGCGCGGCTCCCACGTCGACCAGACCGACTCTCCGACCCGGATGACGGTGAAGCCCGCCTCCTGCATGAGGTCGAGGTCGCGCTCGGTGCGGTCGACGGGCTGGTACTCCGCGTAATACGCGGCTCCGTAGAGAACACCGGAGAAGCGGGGAGCTGCCGTCATCATCGACTTTCGTGAGGGATGTTATCGACAACATTCCGCATGTTGTCGTTAACATCGAGCGAGTGCCATGACCGTAACCGACGCGCGACGACGAGCGCAACATCCGGGCCGTGTCCGGCCCGCTAGGGTCGGCGCACGATGAACGACGCCCGCGGCCCGGTGGCCGAGCCCGCGCGGGCTGCCACCATCTACGACGTCGCGCGGCTCGCCGGGGTGTCGCACGCGACCGTGACGCGCATGCTCCGCGGCTTCGAGGGCATCCGGCCCGAGACCCGCGAGCGCGTGCAGCACGCGCTCGACACCCTCGACTACCGCCCGAACCTCACCGCCCGATCGCTCATCACCGGCCGCTCGCACCGCGTGGGCGCGGTCATGCACGAGTTCGAGCAGGTGGGACCGAGCCGGATCGTGCAGGGCGCCGCCCGCGCGGCGCGCCAGGCGGGCTACGTGCTCGACATCGTGACGCTCGACGCGACCGATCGCGCCTCGATCGAGGAGAGCCTCGAGCTGATGACCCAGCACGACCTCGCCGGCATCATCGTCTTCGCCTCCACCGACGACATGGCCGAGGCGTACGCGCAGGCGCGCTTCCGCGTGCCCGTGGAGCTCTCGATCGACGAGGACGGCGGCGCGTCCGTCGAGCAGTCGATCGGCCGCGCCCTCGACCGGACGGTCGCCCGGCTCGCCGCGCTCGGCCACCGCCGCCTCGTGCACATCGCCGGCCCCCCGGGCTGGGTCGCGGCCCGCAACCGCGAGGCGTTCTACCGCACCGCCGTCGAGCGGCACGGGCTGGAGTCGGCCGCCACCATCGCCGGCGACTGGTCGTCGGCCTCCGGGTACGCGGCCGTCGCGCAACTGCCACCCGACGTGACCGCGATCGTCGCCTCGAACGACCAGATGGCGCTCGGGGCGCTCCGCGGGTTGGAGGAGCACGGGGTCCGGGTGCCGGAGGACGTGTCGGTGACCGGGGTCGACGACATCCCGGAGGCCGCCTACCTGCGCCCGCCGCTCTCCACCGTGCGCCTGGACTTCCTCACCCAGGGCGAGGGGGTGTTCCTGCGCCTGCTGAAGCGCATCGACCCCGCGGCGGCCGCCGGACCGGGCGTCCCGACCGAGCCGACCGCGCTGTTCATCGAGCGCGGGTCGACCGGGCCCGCACCGGCGCCGCGGCGCTGACCGATCCCGGCGGCACCGCGTCGGACGCGGCTAGCGTGGGGAAGTGACCGCCGATTCCGCCGCCGCGCCTGCGCCCGCGAGCGCCGGGATCTGGTCGGGGCGGCTCCTGTGGCTCACGCTCGGCGCCAACGCGATCGTCTTCCTCGCCGCGTTCGATGCCCTCGCGGTGACGACGATCATGCCGACCGTCGCACGCGAGCTCGACGGGGCCGCGCTGTACTCCGCCGCGTTCTCCTCGACGCTCGCCGCCGGGGTCATCGGCACCGTGGCGGCGGGAGCCTGGTCCGACCGCCGCGGACCGGTCGCGCCGCTCGTCGCGGCCGTCGCGATCTTCGTCGCCGGGCTCGTGGTCGCCGCCACCGCCACCGCCATGCCGCTCTTCGTGCTCGGCCGGTTCCTCCAGGGGCTCGGGATGGGCGCCGCGATCGTGTCGATCTACGTCATCATCGCCCGCGCCTACCCGCCGGCCCTGCACACCCGGGTGTTCGCGACCTTCGCCGCCGCGTGGGTCGTGCCGGGGCTCGTGGGGCCGGTCGCCGCGGGCGCCGTCTCCGACGCGGTCGGGTGGCGCTGGGTCTTCGTCGGGGTGAGCGTGCTCGTGGTCGTCGCGCTCGGCATCGTCGGGCCGTCGCTGGTGCGGCTGCGACGCGAGCCGCCGCCCGTGCACGAGGGCGCCGCTCCGACGCCGCTCTCGCGCACCGCGCGCGACCTCGTCCTGGCGACGCTCCTCGCCCTCGCGGTCGTGGGGATCAGCGCCGCGGAGGAGCTGCCGCTCGCGGTCGGATGGATCGTCGCCGCGGTCTGCGTGGTCGCCGCGGTGCTGCTGTTCCGACCCCTCCTCCCGCACGGCGCGCTGACCGCGCGGCGCGGGCTCGGTGCGACGATCCTCCTCCGCGGGGTGATCGCCGCCGCCTTCTTCTCGACCGAGGTGCGGCTGCCCTACCTCCTGCAGGCGCACTACGGCTGGAAGCCGTGGGCGGCCGGCCTCATCCTGACGATCGGCGCGGTCGCGTGGGCCGCGGCGTCGGTCGTCCAGCCGCGGCTCGGCGACCGGATCAGCGAGACGCGCGCGCTCGTCGTGGGCGCCTGCCTGCTCGCGACCGGCATCGCACTGCAGTTGGTGACGGCCGCGCTGACGCTGCACCCCGCGGTCGCGGGCGTCGGGTGGCTCATCGCGGCCGGCGGCATGGGCACGATGTACCCGCGACTCAGCACCATGATGCTCGGCTACTCGGCGCCCGCCGACCAGGGATTCAACAGCTCGGCGCTCAGCAACATCGAGTCGGTCGGCGGGGCGACCGCGATCGCGCTCGGCGGTCTCGCGTTCGCGACCGCGGGGGGCGCCGCGGGGCTGGGATTCCCGGTCGCGATCCTCCTCGCGACCGTCATCGCGCTGGTCGCCCTGCCGATCGCGGTGCGCGCCGAGACGCGGGAGCGGGCGGCCGGTTAGGCGGGCGCCGGCGGCGTGGCTATCCTCGCGACACGCCGGACCCCTACGGTCGAGGGGTGCTCGCCGCCCTGACCGCCGCGCTCGCGGGCCTCGCACTCGGGGCATCGCTCATCGTCGCGATCGGCGCGCAGAACGCGTTCGTGCTCCGGCAGGGTCTTCGCCGCGAGCACGTGGCGCTGGTCGTCGCGATCTGCGCCGGCTCCGACGTCGTGCTCATCGCCCTCGGCGTCGGCGGAGCGGGCACGCTCGTGCGGGCCGTGCCGTGGCTCATCGTGGTCGCGCGGATCGCGGGCGCCGCTTTCCTCGCGGCCTACGGCGTGCTCGCGGTGCGGCGCGCGATCCGGGCGGCCGCTCTCGTCGCGGGATCCCAGGCCGGCCCCGGCACCCGCGCCGCCGTCGTCGCCGCCTGCCTCGCCTTCACCTGGCTGAACCCGGGCGTCTACCTCGACACCGTGGTGCTCGTCGGCTCCATCGCGGGCACGCACGGCGACCTGAGCTGGGCATTCGGCGTCGGCGCGGCCATGGCGAGCATCCTGTGGTTCTCTCTGCTCGGCTTCGGGGCGCGCGCCCTCGGCCCGGTCTTCCGCCGTCCCCTCGCTTGGCGCGTCCTCGACGCGGTCATCGCGGCCGTGATGTTCGGCGTGGCGGTCTCCCTCGTGCTCCCCCTGCTGCCACCGCTCCCGTCGGTGTGACGAATGACGGAGATTGCGTCGTCCGGTACGACCGCATCACCGGGGATCCGTGGTTCCCACCTCCCGCGAGCGCGCGATCTCCGTCATTCGTCCGGGGACGTGAGGCGGCCGAGCGGGTCAGGCCGCGAGGTGGAAGGTGCTCGCGAAGCGGTCGAGCAGTTCGCCGCGACCGCCGAGCACGCGCACGGCGCCGGTCGCGATCGCGCGGGCCGGGGCGAGCTCCCCCGACAGGAGACGCCGGATCTCGGGGCCGGCCGCGAACGCCAGGTCGACACCGCGGGCCGCATCCTCGCCCGCGCCCCGGCGCACGTCGAGAGCCGGGCCGTCGACGCGGATGCGGAGCTCCGCAGAACCGAGCTGCGCCGCGTAGGCGGTCGCGGGCAGGCCCGCCGCGACGTCGGCGCGGAAGGCGGAGCGGAGCGCGACGGTCATCGCGTCGGGGGTGATGATCTGCTCCTCGCGGGCGTCGCCGAGCGCCTTGAACCCCCACGCCGAGAGGCCGAGCACGATCGGCTCGAGCTCGCGGCCGTAGGGGGTGAGCTCGTAGATGACGATCCGCGAGCGCGGGGCGCGACGGATCACGCCGGCCGCCTGCAGCTCCTTGAGCCGCGCCGCCAGGATGTTGCTCGGGATCCGCGGCAGACCCGCGGCGAGCTCCCCGTAGCGGCGCGGCCCGACGAGCAGGTCGCGCACGATGAGCAGCGCCCAGCGCTCGCCCACGAGCTCGAGCCCGCGGGTCACGCCGTCGTACTGCCCGTAGTCGCGCGCGGCCATGACCGGTCCCCGATCAGGCCTGGTGCTCGGCCGCGTAGGCCGCGGGGCCCTCCGCGGCGGCCTTCGGATCCATCCAGCCGAACTCCACCTGGTTGCCGTCGGGGTCGGCGATGCCGCGCTGGTACATGAAGCCGTAGTCGGAGGCCGGCCGCGGCTCCGTGCCGCCCGCGGCGAGCGCCTTCCCGGCGACGGCGTCGACCTCCTCCCGGCTGTCGTAGAACAGCGAGATCGCGACGGCGGGGTTCTTCGCGTTGTCGCCGATCGGCAGGTCGGTGAAGGTCTGGAAGAAGTCGCGCGTCACGAGCATGAAGTAGTTGTGGTCCTCCTCGATCACGATGCAGGCGGCGTTGTGGTCGGTGAACGCGGGATTCACGGTGCCGCCGATCGCCGTGTGGAACGCGACGGCGCGATCCAGGTCGGTGACCGGCAGGGTGACGAACATCATGGCTGGTTCCTCTCGTCGGAGTCCGTGTCGGACGGGAACCACACTTGCAAAAAACAAGCACACGGTCAATCCCCGCGTCGACCGGAGTTCACCCGGCTGCCCTACGGTCCGACCGTGCCCGGCAACCTGCGGACGATCATCGGCTTCGTCCTCATCAACGGCTGCACGTTCGCGCTCGACCTGGGGATCGTCTCGCTCACGCACGGGGTGTGGGGGTGGCCGGTCCCCGTCGCGGTGACGGTCGGCTACGCGATCGCGTTCACGGTCTCGTTCGTGCTGAACCGCCGGTTCAACTTCCGCTCGCACGCGCCGGTCGGCGGCCAGGTCGCCCGGTACGTCGGGGTCGTCGCGGTCAACTTCCTCGTGCTGCTGCTCGGCCTGACGACCGGTCTCAGCGCGATCGGCGTGCAGTACCAGCTGGCGAGGATCATCGCGGGCGCCGGCGAGGGCGTCTTCATGTACTGCGCCATGCGGTGGTTCGTGTTCCGTCCGCGGGCCGGGGGTGGTCCTCGGGCTCGATCGGGAGCACACTGGTCGCCATGACGGCGACGGAGCCGGCGGATCTCGACATCACCTTCACCGCGACGCTCGGCAGGGTCCGCGAGGGCGACACCTGGACCTGCGTGCAGATGCCCGGCTCCGCCACGATCCTCGGCACCCACGGCCTCGTCAAAGTCGAGGGCACCGTGGACGGCGAGCCGTTCCGCGGGGCGTTCATGGCGCTCGGCGACGGCACGCACAAGCTCCCGGTCGCGGCGGCGATCCGCCGGCGGATCGGCAAGTCCGACGGCGACGAGGTCACCGTGCACCTCGCGCGCCGGCTGAACTGAGGCCGGCGCCGGATCAGGCGCCGCTCAGCACCCGCAGCACCTCGGCATGCTGCCCCCGCGCCTCCGCGTATCGGAAGTAGCCGACGTCCTCCACGCAGATCTCCTCGAGCGGCGGCTCGACCGCGAGGAGCTGCATGACCTCGTCGAGGAACTCGTCGAGAGGCATCCCCGAGCCGGCCTCCTCCTGACCGAAGAGCGTCGTGCGCACACCCGGCGGGACCAGCTCGACGACCTCCACGCCCCGGCCGGCGAGCTGCACCCGCAGGCTCTGCGTGTACGAGTGGATCGCCGCCTTGGTCGCGTTGTAGGTCGGGGTGACCGGCAGCGGGACGAAGGCGAGCCCGGACGACACGGTCATGATCGCGGACGACTCGCGGGCGAGGAGCTGCGGCAGCATCGCGTGGACGAGCCGGATCGTGCCCAGCAGATTGACCTCGACGGTGCGCTCGGCGATGTCCAGGTGACCCGGATCGGTGAGGTCCTCGGCGAGCATGATGCCCGCCATGCACACGAGGGCGTCGACATCGGGGTGGTCGCGGGCGACCCGAGCGGCGAGCTCGTCGATGGAGGCCGGATCCGCGACGTCGAGCGGAAGCGTCGCGAGGCCGTGCTCGGCTTCGATCGCCGCGCGCAGGTCGTCGCGCCGTCCCGCGACGACGACGACGTTGCCGGCGTCGCGCCAGCGCAGCGCGAGCCCCAGGCCGATCCCCGAGGTCCCTCCCGCGACCAGGATCGTGTTGCCGCTCGCCCTCATCCCCTCAGCTCCCGGACGGCGCGGAGACCCGATCGCCGATCGTCAGGTACTCGTCCAGCCCGACGAGGGCGTTCAGCTCGTCCAGCCCGTCCATCCGGGGGCGCCACGGGGCGGAATCGCCCGAGCGGCGCAGATCCGCGAGGAAGCCGCTCATCTGGTGGGACGCGATCCGCAGCGTGGTCGTCGGATAGATGACGAGCTGGAATCCCAGGGCGTGGAACTCGCCCGCCGACAGCAGCGGGGTGAGTCCCCCCTCGCTCATGTTGGCCATGAGCGGGCCGGGGAGCTCGGTGCCGATCCGCCGCAGCTGCTCGTGATCGGGCGCGTCGATGAAGAGGACGTCCGCGCCCGCGTCCGCGAACCGACGGCACCGGGCGAGCGCCTCATCCGGACCCCGCGGGGCCAGAGAGTCGGTCCGCGCGATGATCACGGTCTCGGGATTCCGGCGCGCGGCGGCCGCGCTGGCGATCTTGCGGACGGCGGTGTCCGCGTCGATGACCTCCTTGCCGGCCATGTGACCGCAGCGCTTGGGCCAGACCTGATCCTCGATCTGGAGGGCCGATGCGCCCGCCTCCTCGAGCAGACGCACGTTGGCCCAGACCGAGGTCTCGTCGCCGTACCCGGTGTCGAGATCGACGATGACCGGGAGCTCGGGCACGACCCGGCGAACCGCGCGGAGCGCATCGAGCTGGTCGGTCGCGCCGAGCAGTCCGATGTCGGGGAGGCCGTGCCGCCAGGCGGCGACGGCGTACCCGCTGAGGTAGAAGCCGCCGAACCCTGCGGCCTGGGTGGCGAGCGCCTCCAAGGGCGTCCCGCCCCCCGGGATCACCGCGGGCCGCGAGGTGTCGGTGAGCTGCTGGCGGAGGGTCGGGACGGTCATGCGGGCTCCTTCTCATCGAACAGGATCATCTGGCGGAGCGCTCGACCGCTGTCGAGGGCGTCCATCGCCTCGTTCAGGTCGTCGAGACCGATCCGCGACGACATGAGGCGCTCGACCGGCAGACGCCCGGCTCGCCACATGTCGAGGAAGCGCGGGATGTCGCGCGAGGGGATCGAGCTGCCGAGGTAGCTGCCGATGATCCGCCGGCCCTCCGCCACCAGCGCGAGCACCGAGAGCGACGCGAGGTCGTCGGGCGCGGGCAGCCCGACCGTGACGGTGCGCCCTCCCGCCGCCGTGAGCCGCACCGCGGTCTCGAATGCGGCGGCGCGGCCCACGGCCTCGATGACCGCGGCGGCCGTGATCCCCTCGGCGAGGGCGTCGTCCGGTGTGAGCGCCCGGGCCGCCCCGAGCTCGATCGCGGTCGCGAGCTTCTCGGCGTTGGCGTCGACGGCGACGACCTCCACGCCGTCGACCGCGAGCGCCACGAGGAGCGCGGCCATGCCGACGCCGCCGAGGCCGACGATCGCCACCCGTTCCCCGGGCTGCACGTCGGCGGCGTTGATGACCGCGCCTCCGCCGGTGAGCACGGCGCAGCCCATGATCGCCGCGACGGCCGCGGGCACATCGTCGCCGACGACGACGACCGAGCGGCGGTCGACGACGGCGTGGGTGGCGAATCCCGAGACGCCGAGATGGTGGTCGACGACCCGACCGTGATCGCGGATCCGCTTCGCCCCGTCGAGGAGCCGACCGGACCCGTTGGCGGCGGAGCCGGGCTCGCACGGCGTCCGACCCCCCGAGCGACAGGACGCGCACTCCCCGCAACGCGCGAGGAAGGTCATGGCCACGCGATCGCCCACGGCGACATCGGCCACCTCGGTCCCGACGCGTTCGACGACGCCGGCGGCCTCGTGCCCGAGCAGCAAGGGAACGGCCCGGGGACGGACGCCGTTGACGACCGACAGATCGGAGTGACAGACGCCGGCGGCTTCGATGCGCACGAGGAGCTCGTGGGGGCCCGGATCGCCGAGCTCCAGGTCACGGACGACGATGGGACGCGACACGCTCCAGGGCGCGGCCGATCCGACCTCTTCCAGGACGGCTCCGGTGATCTTCACGACGCCCTCCCGAGCGGTTCCAGGTCGGCGGGGCTGGACAGCCGTCCCCGCACCGCGGTGGCGGCGGCCACGGCGGGCGACACCAGGTGCGTGCGCGCACCCGGTCCCTGCCGCCCCTCGAAATTGCGGTTGGAGGTGGAGGCCGTCCGCCGGCCGGGCGTCACGACGTCGGGGTTCATCCCGAGGCACATCGAGCAGCCGGCGGAGCGCCACTCGGCGCCCGCCTCCCGGAACACGCGGTCGAGACCCTCCTCCTCCGCCTGCCGCTTCACGGCCATCGACCCCGGGACGACCAGGAGGCTGAGGCCGTCGGCGGCCCGGCGGCCGTCGAGGACGGCGGCCGCGATGCGCAGATCCTCGATGCGGCTGTTGGTGCAGGAGCCGATGAACACCGTGTCGATCGCGATGTCGCGCATCGGGGTGCCGGCCTGCAGACCCATGTACGAGAGCGCACGCTCGGCGGCCGCCCGACCGACGGGGTCGTCGATGCCGTCGGGATCGGGGACGGCCGCATCGAGCGGCACTCCCTGGCCCGGGTTGGTGCCCCAGGTGACGAACGGCTCGATGGCCGAGCCGTCGAGCACGAACTCGTGGTCGAAGACCGCGCCGTCGTCGCTCGCGAGCTCGAGCCAGCGCTCCGCCGCCTCGTCCCAGTCGGACCCGGTCGGCGCGTAGGGGCGCCCCGCCAGATAGGCGAGCGTCGTCGCGTCGGGCGCGACCAGGCCGGCGCGCGCTCCCCACTCGATCGTCATGTTGCACAGCGACATCCGCGCCTCGATCGAGAGGGCCCGGATCGCCGACCCGCGGTACTCGACCACGTGGCCCTGGCCGCCACCCGTCCCGACGGTCGCGATGAGGGTCAGGGCGAGATCCTTCGACGAGACCCCCGGTCGGAGCTCCCCCGTCACGGTGACGGCCATCGTCCGGGGCCGGGTCTGCGGCAGGGTCTGGGTCGCCAGCACATGCTCGACCTCGCTCGTGCCGATACCGAAGGCGAGGGCGCCGAGCGCCCCGTGCGTCGAGGTGTGGGAATCGCCGCACACGATCGTCATCCCCGGCTGCGTGAGTCCCGTCTCCGGCCCGATGATGTGCACGATCCCCTGCCCCGCGGTGCCGAGCCGCTGCAGGCTGATCCCGAACTCCTCGCAGTTGCGCCGCAGCGCCTCGACCTGCGCACGGCTGACGGGGTCGCGCAGCTCGAGGGTGTCGGTGGGCACGTTGTGGTCCTCGGTCGCGAGCGTCAGATCGGGACCGTGGACCGGCCGCCCGCTGAGGCGGAGACCGTCGACCGCCTGCGGGCTCGAGACCTCGTGGACGAACTGCAGGTCGACATAGAGCAGGTCGGGCAGGTGCGGATCGCGCTCGATGCGGTGGGCATCCCAGATCTTCTCGACCATCGTCCGGGGCGCGCTCATGCGGCTCCCCCTTTCGCGCCCCGGAGGTACTCGAGCACCGATCGATGCGGCAGCACCTCGGCGTACTTCGCCTGCAGGTCGTAGAGGTTCGCCTCGTGGGGCCCGTCCGCGCGATCGCCGACGGCCTCGCGATCGACGACCGGGACGAAACCGTGCTGGATCGCGTCCACCGCCGTCGCGCGGATGCATCCGCTGGTCGAGACCCCGGCGATCACGAGCGTGTCGACGCCGTTGGCCTGCAGGGTGGAGGCGAGGCTCGTCCCGAAGAACGCGCTGGCGTACTGCTTGACCAGCACCGGCTCCGACGGCAGCGGCTGCACCTCCGGCATGATCGCCGCCTCGTCGCTGTCGCCGACGAAGGCGGCGAGAGCGCCCACCTTCTGGAAGAAGCGGCCGCCGTCGAGACCCCCCTCGACGAACGAGACCCGGGTGTGCAGCACGAGGATCCCGGCCGCGCGTGCGGCAGCGAGGAGCTCGGCCGCGGCGCGCAGGCAGTCGTCGCGCCCCATGTACAGCTGGGCGCCCGGCTGGAAGTACGCCCTCACCATGTCGACGACGACCAGAGCGGGCCGGGCGCCGAGCGGCAGCCGGCCGGCGAACCCGGCGTCCGCGTCGGTCATGACCTCGTCGCGTGCGCTCACCGTGCAGCCTCCTGGATCCGCGGCATCAGGCGCCAGCGGCGCGCCTCGTACTCGGCGATCGCCGCGCTCGACTCCAGCGTGATCGCGATGTCGTCGAAGCCGTTGAGAAGACGCCACCGCGTGTACTCGTCGATCTCGAACGCGGTCTCCAGGTCGCCGCAGCGCACCGCTCCGCGCCGGAGGTCGACCGTGATCTCGCGCCCCGGCTCCGCCTCCAGCGCGTCCAGCAGGCGCTCGACCGTCGGTTCGGGCAGCGTGAGCACCAGCAGGCCCGATTTGCCGGCGTTGTTGCGGAAGATGTCGCCGAACCGCGGTGAGATGACGACTCGGAAGCCGTAGTCCTGGAGCGCCCACACCGCCGGCTCCCGGGACGAGCCGGTGCCGAAATCGGGGCCGGCGACCAGGACCGTCCCGCCGCTGAATGCGGGATCGTTCAGCACGAAATCCGGCTCCCGGCGCCAGGCCGCGAACAGGGCGTCCTCGAATCCCGAGCGGGAGATCCGCTTGAGGTATCGCGACGGCAGGATCTGGTCGGTGTCGACGTTGCTCGCACGCAGCGGCACGCCCACGCCGACGTGGACCGTGAAGCTCTCCATCCGCCGCTCAGCCCCGCAGACTCGACAGCATCGAGGAGGTGAGCAGGAACTCGTGACGCGCCTCGTCGTCGGCGCCCAGCGCCTCCCAGGCCGCCCGCTGCGCGGCGCGACGCTGCTCGTCGTCGTCGCGCAGGGCTGACCAGTTACCCTCGGTCTCCTTGCCCACGAAGTCGAGGGCGACGGCGCGGCGACGCTCGGCCCAGCGGTCGAGGTCGGCGTCGACCTCCTCGCCCGCATGTCCCCGGAGCAGGATCTCGGCGAGCAGATAGCCGTCGTGCACCCCGCTGTTCATCCCCATCCCGCCCATCGGATTGTTGACGTGGGCGGCGTCGCCGACGAGGTAGGTCGACCCGTCCCGCAGCCGGTCGGCGACCTTGCGATGCACCTCGTAGAGGGTGACCCAGTCGATCGCATCGGCGTCCCGGTCCGGCAGCACGCGCCGGAACTGACGCAGGACGTTGTCGGGGGCGAGCACGTCCTCGTCGGAACCCCATGAGGGCGGTGCCGGGAACAGGATCCGCCACCCGCTCGGGTTGCGCATGAGCACGTGCCAGTCCACCGGGTCGGCGATGTAGTTGACGTAGGCGATATCGGGAAGCTCCTCCTGAAGCGGCACCTGCGTCGAGATGACGAGGAAGCGCTCCGGGTAGGTGTGCCCGTGGAAGCCGATGCCGAGCTGCTCGCGGACGGTGCTGCGCATCCCGTCGGCGCCGACCAGGTGCGCGGCGCGGATCGTGCCGCGGCGCGGACCCGACTGGACGTCCACCTCCACGTGGCCGTCGATCCGGCGGATCGTGCCCACCCGGGAGTTCGGGTGGTACTCGGCGAGGGGCTCCTCGTCGAGCGCGGCGATCGCCATTCGGGTCATGACGCTCTGCTCGCACTGCAGGCGGAACGGGAACCGGGTGTCGCCGCTCAGGATGTCGAACCGCAGGTCGACGATCTTGCCCAGCTTCGCGTCGCGGAACTGGTAGGAGTCGGCGCGGACGCCGCGTTCGATGAGCGGCTCCGCAAGACCCAGGTCGTCGAGCATCTCGAGCGTCGGCGGGTGGAACGTGGTCGCCCGCTCCTCGAGTCCGGTCGCCTCGCGCTGCTCGAGGACGATGACGCGCATCCCTCCGCGGGCGAGCTTGAGGGCGGTGGTCGCGCCCACCGGGCCCCCGCCGACGACGATGACGTCGGCGTCGAGGGGCGGGACGGCGGGACCGGTGGCAGTGGGGTCGCTCATGGCGTGTGGTTCTCCGGGAGAAGGGGCGGCGGGATGGTCAGAAGTTGCGGAGCAGGGTGCCGGCACCGCCCCAGGTGTCGGTGAAGCCGGCCTGCCGCAGGGTGTGCCAGATGGTCGCCGCGTTGATGGCGATGACCGGTTTTCCGAGCCAGTGCTCCGCCTCGTCGGCGGTGCGGACGAACGACAGATTGGTGCCGACCTGCACGATGGCCTCCACGTCCGGGGAGTCGATCTCCTTGAGGGTGCGGATCACCTCCTCCGGGGTGATCTCCGCGATGGCCGTCGCGCTGGACGCACGGAGACCCGTGATGGCGACCACGTCGAACCCCGCCTCGGTGAAGTAGCGGTGCACGTTGACGTCGGCGATGGGCTGGTAGGGGGAGAACACGGCGATGCGCTTGACGTCGAGCGTCTCGAGCGCGGCCCGGCAGGCGGTGGCGCCGGTGGTGACCGGGAGGCCGCCGGTCAGGGACCGCACGTGCTCGATGAAGCTCTCGTTGCCCTCGACGCCGCCCCAGAAGGTCTGGGCCGACATCCCCATCATCATGAGCTCGGGCTTGCAGGTCATGACGTCCCGCAGCGCGGTGTCCATCGACGCGTTGATCTGGAGCCGGAGCTTGTCGAAGTTCTCGTTGCTGTCCATCGACGGGTGCTCGATGTACATGCGCCCGGTGTGGAACGTGATGCCGTGCGGCGCGAGCATCGCGGTGTCGTGCTCGACCACGGTGTTGGTCGAGGGCACGATGACCCCGATCTTGCTGCGGTAGCCGGTGACGTCGAGGGTCATGGACGGTCCTTGTCTGCGGTGTCGGTGCGAAGCACGGCGCGCATCACCTGCGCCGCCGGGTCGGTCACCTCGGCGAACGCCCGGTCGGCGTCGGCGAGGTCGTAGGAGTGGGTGACGGTGGCCCGCGGCGTCACCGCGCCGGAGGAGACGAGCTCGATGGCCTCCGGGTATCGGCCGGCACCGGACTTGACGCCGACCACCGTCAGCTCGTCGCCGAGGATCTGCGGGACGGGGATGTCGGCGGACGCGCGCCCGATGAGCGCGATGACGGATCCGCGGTTCGCGAGGCGCCGGGCGAGTTCGATCCCGGGCGCCGAGGCGGACGTGTCGACCACCAGGATCGGGCCCTCGGCGGCGGCCGCCGCGGCCGAGCCGTCCGCGACCGCGAGGCCGAGATCCGCGGCGATCGCGCGGCGGGCGGGCTGCGGCTCGTGCAGGAGCGCCGTCCAGCCGCGCGCCTGCAGGGTCTGGGCCAGGAGCACACCCAGCGGACCGCCGCCGACGACCTCGGCGTGCCGCCCGGCGGGCGCGAAGTCGCCGATCCGATCGAGCAGATGCAGGGCGACCGCGACGGGTTCGAGGGCCGTCGCGTCGACGTCATCGAGGGCCGCGGGAACGGCGACGAGCCGATCCGCGGGCACGACCACGAGGTCCGCCATGGTGCCGGCCGAGGTCATGCCGAGGTAGCTGCCCGTCGCGCAAAGCTGGGGACCGCCGGCGGTGCACCAGGGGCAGGCGCCGCAGGCGATGGTCGGATCGATCGTGACGCGGTCGCCGAGTTCCGGCCCGGTGACGCCGGGCCCGAGCGCGTCGACCGTGCCGACGGCGTCGTGCCCGAGCGTCGTCGGGAAGCGCTCGGCGCGACCCAGATACCCGTGCACGTCGGTGCCGCAGATCCCCACCGCGCGGATGCGGACCCGCGCCTCGCCGGGTCCCGGCTCGGGGGCGGGCGACTCCACCAGGCGGAGCTCGCGCGGTGCCGTGAGGGTCAGGACCCGGCCGCCGACCCGCGGCTCGGCGACGGCGCTCACGCGGGCACCGGGTAGGCGTTGCCGCGCGCGGTCCCGGTGCGGATCGCGTTCGGGTAGTTGATCGCGTGCGTCTGCAGGTACTCGGCGATGCCCGCCTCCCCGAACTCGCGCCCGTGCCCGCTCAGCCCGCGCCCGCCGAAGGGCGCGCGGAGCGAGGTGCCGGCGCGGTTGGCGCAGTTCAGGAAGGTGAACCCGACGTCGAGCCGCCGGGCGACCGCCTGCGCGTGCGCCTCGTCGGTGGACCAGACGGACGACGCCAGGGACTGCTCGACGGCGTTGGCCCGCTCGATCACCTCGTCCTCGGTGTCGTAGGCGAGGATCGGCACGACCGGGCCGAACTGCTCGTCCGCGACGAGCGGGTGGTCGTCCGCGAGGCCGGTGACGACGGCGGGGTGGACCCAGTAGCCGTCGGCGTCGGGGATCTCCACGTCGCCGATCCGGTGCAGGACGCCGCCCGCGGCCTCGGCGGACGCGATGAGCGCGTGGAGCCGCTCCTGGTGGTCGCGGGTCACGACGGGACCCATCGTCGACTCGGCCGCGAGGGGATCGCCGACCTTCAGCGCCGTGGCCGCCGCCGCGGTGAAGCCGGCGACGAACTCGTCGTGGCGCTCGCGCGGCACGAAGATCCGCTTGGTGGCCATGCAGACCTGCCCGCTCGTGAGGAAGGCGCCGAACACCGCGCGGATGTACATGTCCTCCGTGTACTCGGCGTCGCGCAGGAAGATCGCCGCGTCGTTGCCGCCGAGCTCCATGACCGTCGGGGTCACCCGTTTCGCGGCGGTCGATGCGATCGACCGCGCGGTCACGAGCCCGCCCGTGAAGGTGACCTTGGCGACGCGCGGGTCGCTCACGAGGGCCTCGCCCACGTCGGCGCCGCCGTTGACGATGTTGAGCACGCCGTCCGGCAGCCCGGCCGCCACGGCGGAGAGGAACTCCGTGACGGCGAGCGGCGCGAGCGGCGACGGCTTCAGCACCATCGTGTTGCCCGTCATGAGGGCGGGGACGACCTTGAGCGACGCCAGGATGACCGGCGCGTTCCACGGCGTGATCGCGGCGACCACGCCGAACGGCTCCTGGACGATGACGAGACGGCCCTCGTCGTCCTCGACCACGACGTCGGCGCACAGCCGCTCGGCGAGGGGCGCCGCGTAGCGCGCGAGCGCGGCGGCGAACCCCAGCTCGCCGAGCGCGTCGGTCACCACCTTGCCGAGCTCGGAGGCCAGCAGACGCGCGCGCTCGGGGTTCGCGGCCGACGCCGCCTCGATCGCGTCGCGGACGAGGCGGGTGCGGTCGGAGACGGGCGTCGCCGCCCACGGACCGGCGGCCGCGTGCGCGGCACCGATCGCCTCGGCCGTCAGGGCGGCGTCGCCCGCGGCCACCTGGCCGACGATCTCCGTCGGGCGCGCGGGGTTCTCGCGGGTGATCACGGAGGTGCCGGCGACGGCGCGGCCGCCGATCCAGAGAGGGAGGGAGAGGGTCATCGATGCATCCAGGTCAGAACTCGGTGCCGGCGACGGCGGCGTTGATCTCGTCGGCGCGGCGGCGGACCGCCTCGACGATCCGCGCGCGGTGCGCGTCGTCCAGGCGGAAGAGCGGGCCGGCCACGCTCAGTGCGGCGACGACCCGACGGTTGACGGTGATGGCGGCGGCGCAGCCCCAGATCCCGTCGGAGACCTGGCCGAAGCTCTCGGTCCAGCCCTGCTCCGCGATCGCGGCGAGCTCCTCCTCCCCCGGCAGCTCGGGGTCGTTCTCCACCGTGCGGAGGAAGGAGTAGTAGTCGGCCCGCTCCTTCGGGGTGAGGGCGGCGAGCAGCAGCCGGGCGGCGGAGCCGCGATTGAGCGACATCAGGACGCCGCGCTCGAAGGTGAGCCGGACCGGCTGGGCCGACTCCTCGATGTCGACGGCGACGACCGCCTGACCGAGGCGTCGGATGACCAGCGCGGTCTCGCCGGTCTCGCGGGCGAGCTCCTGCACGACGGGGTGGGCGATGTCCGACAGGCCGGCGGCACCGGCGCGGGCGGCGCGGGCCAGGCCCACCGCGCGCAGCGAGACGCGGTAGCCGCCGAACTCGGCCTCCTCCAGGAGCCCGAACTCGCGCAGCAGGCTCACGTAGCGGTAGGCACTGCTGACCGGCACATCCAGCGCCGTCGCCATCTCCTGCACACTCCGCGTCGGATCCTCCTCGCTGAAGGAGAGCAGCAGAGAGAGCACCTTGCGGGCGCTCTCCGACCCGGAGGTCGCCTTGCTGCCCGCTGCTGCCGGCCGTCTCACCTCTGGTCCGGTCATCCCTTGGCCTCCCTCTTCGTCCGATGCATCAGCCCTGGGCCTCCTTGACACGGATGCCGGTCTTCAGCCCCTCCGTGTCGCCGCTCAGCTGCAGCGACTTCACCTCGAGGTAGGCCTCGAAGCCGTAGACCCCGAGCTCGCGGCCGAACCCCGACTGCTTGTACCCGCCGAACGGCGACACCAGGTTGAGAGGGGCCCCGTTGATGTCCATGCGCCCGGTGCGGACGCGCTTCGCGAACTCGACCGCCGTCGCGTCGTCCTCCGCCCACACCGCGCCGTGCAGCCCGAACGAGCTGTTGTTCGCGATCGCCGCCGCATCGTCCTCGTCGCGATACGGGAGCATCGCCATGACGGGTCCGAAGACCTCCTCCTGTGCGATCCGATCGTCGGGCCGGACGTCGCGGAACACCGTCGGCTTCACGAAGTAGCCGCGGTCGAGGCCCTCCGGGTGCCCGAGGCCGCCGGTGACCAGCTGCGCGTTCGACGCCTGGGCGGCACTGATGTAGTCCTGCACGCGGTCGTAGCACGCGAGGTTCTGCTGCGGTCCGAGGTTGGTCGCGGCGTCGGTCGGGTCGCCGACGACGTAGGACTCCGCCTGGTCCTTCGCGATGTCGGCGGCCTCGTCCTGCCGGTGCGCCGGCACGAGCATGCGCGACCAGGCGAGGCACGCCTGACCGGAGTTGAAGAACGCCTGGTCGATCGTGATGCGGACGGCCTTCTCGAAGTCGGCGCCGTCGAGGATGACGCTCGCGCTCTTGCCGCCGAGCTCGAGGTGCATGCGCTTGATGGTCTCGCTGGCAGCGGCGAACACCTGCCGACCGGCACGGGTGGAACCGGTCATCGACACCATGTTGACGAGGGGGTGCCGGCTGATCGCCTCACCGACCGTCGGCCCGTCGCCGGTCACGATGTTGAAGACGCCCGCCGGGAGGCCGGCCTCCTCGAGGATCTCCGCGAGGATGAAGGCCGTCAGCGGCGTGTACTCGCTGGGCTTCAGCACCACGGTGCAGCCGGCGGCGAGCGCCGGGGCGAGCTTGGCCATCACGAGCTGGATGGGGAAGTTCCAGGGGCTGATGGCCCCGACGACGCCGACCGGCTCCTTGAGGATGAGCGAGTTCGCGATCCGGTCGGTGAACTCGAAGCTCTCGAGGATCGGCACGTGCGACTTGAGCACGTTCAGCGGGAAGCCGACTTGGTGCGGCAGCGAGATGCTGACCGGGGCACCGACCTCCGCCGTGATCACCTCGGCGAGCTCGGGGCCGCGGCGCTCCATGCCCTCGGCGAAGCGGGCGATCAGTGCGGCGCGCTCCGCGGGCGTCGTGACGGACCACGTCTCGAACGCGCGGGCCGCCGCACGGACGGCGAGGTCGACGTCCTGGGCGGTCCCCATCGGGATCGCGCCCAGCACCTCCTCGGTCGTCGGGTTGATGAGGTCGCGCATCTCGGAGCCGGTGGAGGCGACCCATTCGCCGTCGATCCAGTGACGGGGGCGGGTGAACTCGGGCATGTCGATCCTTTCGAGGGGTGGGGTCAGGAAGCGGCGGACAGCGGGCGTCCGCCGCGGGTCATGGCGGCCAGGACGCCGCTCTCGCTCGCATCGGCGCCGTCGATCTCGTCGACGACCTCGCCGCGGTCGACGACGAGGATCCGGTCGCAGAGCTCGACGAGCTCCGGCAGGTCGGTGGTGACGAGGAGCACGGCGTCGCCGTCGGCGGCGAGCTCGCGGACGCGCTGGTGGATCTCGGCGCGCGCGCCCACGTCGACGCCGGCGGTCGGGTCGTGCAGCAGCAGCACCCGCGCATGCGTCGCGATCCACCGGGCGAAGACGGCCTTCTGCTGGTTGCCGCCGGAGAGGGACGACAGCGCGCGCCCCAGGGACCCGGCGAGATCGACCCGTGCGGCGGTCTCGGCGGCGAGCCGACGCTCGCGGCGCGGGGAGACGACCCCGAGGGTGGCGACGGCCCGCAGATCGGAGATCGAGATGTTGGACGCGATGTCGTGGCTCGGCAACGTCGCGAGCGTGCGGTCACCGGGCACGTAGGCGACACCCGCTTGCACCGCGCGCAGGCGGTCGCCGGACTTCAGCACCGCACCGCCCACCGTCACCGTGCCGGTGCGGCGCGGCTCGATGGCCCCGACGGCGCGGATCAGCTCGTCGGCCCCGGATCCGGCGAGGCCGGCGACCCCGAGGATCTCGCCCGCTCGCACGGTGAACGACGCGTTGCGCAGCGGACCCGCCCCGAGAGCGTCCACGACGAGAACCTGCTCCCCGTCGACGCGCGCCCCGCGGGCCGTCTCGGGGACGCGGTGCGAGACGGCGTCGACCGGGGTGACGAGCTCGACGAGACGGCGGTGCGTGATCTCCTCGCGGCCGAGGTCGGCGACGACACGGGCGTCCCGCACACCGGTGACCGATTCGGCGACCGCCGAGATGTCGTCGAAGCGGTGCGAGACGTAGAGCACCGAGACGCCGCCCTCGGCGACGGTCGACACCATCCGCAGCACGGCCGTCGCCTCGCTCGGGGCGAGGGCGGCGGTGGGCTCGTCGAGGATGATGAGGCGCGCGTCGGCGACGAGCGCGCGGGCGACCATCACCAGCCGACGCTCGACCGTGGACAGCGAGCTGACGTCGGCGTCCGGGTCGATCGAGCTGCCCACCCGCCGCAGCGCGTCGGCCGCGAGGCGACGCGAACGCCCCGCGGAGACCACCCCGCCGCGTCGCGGCTCCCGGCCGAGCACGATGTTGCCGGCGACCGAGAGATTGATCGCGAGCTGCATCTCCTGCGGGACGAGCGCGATCCCGGCGGCGAGCGCCTCCTGGGGGCCGCGGAACCGCACCGGGGTGCCGTCGATGAGCAGCTGACCCTCGTCGATGCGGTGGATGCCGGCGAGCATCTGCATGAGAGTCGACTTCCCCGCGCCGTTGGGGCCGACCACCCCGCGGACCTCCCCGACGCGGAGCTCGAGGTCGGCATCGCCGATCGCGACGACTCCGTTGAAGGTCTTCGTGAGCCCGACGGCGCGCAGCCAGGGCTCCGGCGGCGTTGTCCGTCCGGCCATCAGGCCGCCCGCCGACGGTTGAGGGCCAGGATCGCGACGAGCAGGATGACGCCCTGCAGCAGCTGGCCGAGCCAGGTGGGCTGATTGAGCATCGTGACGCCGGTCTGGATGACGGCGAGGAACAGGCCGCCGAGCATCGCTCCGGGGACGTTGAATCGCCAGCCGCGGCCGAGTGAGAGGCTCAGGTAGGCGGCCGCGAACGCGGGCAGGGTGAGCCCCGACGCCGGATCCGGGTAGTACTGGGCGGCCTGCGATGTGATGAGCACACCCGCCAGGCCGGCGCAGATGCCGACGAGCGTGAAGCTGACCACCTGCGTGAGTCGCACGTTGACCCCGGCGATGCGCGCGGCGGCCGGGTTGTCGCCGATGGCGGTCGCCTGGCGCCCGAACACCGTGAACCGGAGGACGAACGCGAGCACGGCGACCAGCACCGCCACGACAACGATGTCGACGTTGACGCCGCCGACCTTGACGTTCGTGAGGGCGATGTAGGACTCCGGGATCCCCTGGAACACGGTCTGGGTGGAGATCGCGAGCATGACGCCCTCGATGGCCGCCCCGGTCGCGAGCGTCCCGATGAACGACGGGAGTCGCGTGAAGGCCACGAGGAGACCGTTGACCAGTCCGAGGACGCCACCGAGCGCGAACGCGAGGAGCACGGCCACGCCGGGCGGGACGTGCCAGAGCACCATCGACTGGACCGCGAGGGCCGCGGCCGCGCCGGCGATGAAACCGAACGAGAGATCGAACTCCCGCAGCGACAGCACGAGGCAGAGCCCGGCGACGACGAGGAGCAGCGGCAGATTCTGCTGCAGGACCGAGACGAGGTTGTTGACGGTGGGGAAGACGTCCGGCCGCAGGATCGAGAAGAGGACGATCGCGGCGACGAAGACGATGGGGAGACTCCATCGCTGGATCCCGCGCCCCAGGTTCGGGCGGGCGGGGGCGACGCGGGCCGGCGACGCTGCCGGAGCCGTGTCGAGGGACTGCGCTGACTCGCTCATGGGAGGGTCCTTCGCGTCGAGGGCTATCGAGGGGGAGCCGCCGCCCCCCCCCAAACACGGGCGGCGGCGGCGGGGATCAGATACCCGACGTATTCTTCCAAGCCCCCAGGGAAGGCTTCGCGGTCACAAAGAGCCGGGAGCACACCAGGCCGTCGGCG
>NZ_JBQCHS010000016.1:0-73014 GCF_051954455.1 Pseudolysinimonas sp.
CGGCGGGGGCCGCGGTGGGCGCGGTCGACGACGGGCGGTTGATGAACCGGACGAAGTTGCGCTTGGCGTACAGCGGGTTCTGCGCCTCCTTGGCCACCTCGTCGGCGTTGGTGCGGTCGAACCGCGGGTCGTCCTCGACGCCGAGCACCAGCTCGAGCGGCTTGTTCAGCAGCTCGCGGTCGGTGAGCTTCGCGAGGGTGTCCTCGTCGATGTCCTCAACCTCATAGCCGAGGGCCTTGATGAGGCCGATCGACTGGTACGACGGCACGATGCTGCCGTCGCGACCGAACTGCTCGAGCGACGTCGGCACGTTGGCGAAGAAGTTGCGGTTGGCGTACTGGTGCCCCGCCGGGACGACGAAGCGCATCCGCATCGCGGTGATCTGGGCGTTCGGGCCGGACTTGGCGTGCGGCTCGCGCTCGATGTAGCCGATGTCCTTCTTCGACGGCGCGATGGTCACGGGGACCCTCGTTCCGTCCGGGAGCGCGGCCTGTCGACCGCCGCCGCCGTTGCCCTTGTTGAGGGCGTCGAGCGTTGCCTGCGAGAGAGCCATGGTGGCTGTTCCTCCTGTTGGTGGGTTACTTGCTGGTGGACTTGGTGACGGCGGCGATCACGGCGTGGGTGCCGGCGATCTTCTCGTCGATGGCGGCGAAGAGCGACGGGAGCGAGAAGTCCCAGAACGGCTCCGTGAAGCCGTAGCGGTTCTTCACCGTGATGTACGGGCTCTGGCTCATGTTCGCGACGAGGTGCGAGTAGCGGGGCTCCTCGTCCTCGCGCTCCTCCCACCCGATGTGGGCGACGAGGTCCGGGATCGCGGCGACGTTGTCCTTCGCGGAGCCCGCGAGCTTCATCGTCATCTTGTCGATGCCGGTCTTCTTGTCCTTCTTCTCCATCGTGTGCGAGGAGACGAGGCCGAGCGGGCGGCCGTTCTGCAGGGCCCACAGGATGTCGTTCGTCCAGGTGGCGAGCGCCCCGTAGGCGGCGAGCGGGTCCTGGCGGCCGTCCGTGGTCTTGCAGGTGGCCATGAAGTACGCGAGGCCAATCTCCTGCAGGGTCGAGAAGGTGTCGAGCGCGATGACGTCGACGTCGACCGAGTCGGACAGCAGCGCGCCGACGTGCTTCTGGCCGTTCGCGTCGGTGTAGCCGAGGAGCTGGTCGAGCAGCGGCTTCGAGGTCATCGGGTCGGTCTTGTCGATGTTGATGACCTGGATCTGGCCGGTCTCGACGGCGTGCGTGATCTGCGGGTCGAGCGCCCACACGTCGGTGCCGTTCTCGACGTCGACGTAGGCGACCTTCGCGTCCTTGTAGGCGGGGACCTTGATGATCCCGCCGAGCAGCGTGGACTTGCCGGTGCCCGGCTCGCCCATGAACGCCATGCACGAGGGCTTCCCCAGCGTGGCGGAGTTCTTGGTCTTGGCGCCGAGGACGTCAGCCAGTGCAGCGAGGCTCAGCTTCGGGGCGGCCTCGGGGGCCGCGGTGGTGTCGGTCATGTCATTTCCTCCTGGGTTCGTCACGGTATCTGCGATTTGCTGGCTAATCAAGCCTGGTGGTGGGGTCGGTGTGTCGCTCCCACATCTAGTGGTCGGGGATGGGGTCGAGCGGCCAGTGGAAGCCCGCTCGTCGGAACATGGCGCGGTCATTGAGGTTCGCGCGCCTGTCCGATGGGGTGGTGTGCAGGCTCAGGGGCCGCGATCCGTTCGGCGGGTAGACGACGAAGGAGTCGTCGTTCTTCCGGCGGATCGTGGCCCCCTGAGCGGCGAGCCCGTCGAGGATCTTCTTGAGCTCGGCCCTGCGGCCGGCCATCAGCGGACGACCGTCAGCTCGATCGCGGTGGTCAGCTCGAGCTCCGAGACGTCGATGTGGTAGCCGCCTCGGGGGTACGGGTGGCTGCCGTCCTCCTTCGTAACCGCGCTGCCGTCGACGACGACGCACGACCAGTGGCTGTCGCCGCTTTCCTGGAACGGCACGACGATCAGGCCGGTACGCGGGAGCAGGAGCAGCATGCCCTTCACGTCGTGCGTGTAGAAGCGCTGCTCCGGCAGCTCGAGCAGCTGCGCGTTGATGGATCCGGGCGGGGCCTGCACGTCGCGGGGGTCGCGGGTGAGGCCCTTGAAGGGCGAGCGCTCGTGGGCGGCGCGCTGCTCGGCGGCGGTGGACATCAGTCGCCCTTCACGTTGACGATCTGCCGCAGGACGTGCTGGATGTCGACGAGGTCGTCGGCGTCCGCCATGACCTGGTCGATGTCCTTGTACGCCGACGGAATCTCGTCGAGGAAGGCCTCGCTGCGGTTCCACTCGATGCCGGTCATCGCCTCCTCGAGCTGGTCCATCGTGAAGGTCTTGCGGGCCTTCGAGCGGCTGTACTCGCGGCCGGCACCGTGGGGCGCGGTGCAGAGCGCGGCGCGGTTGCCCTTGCCCTCGACGACGTACGAGCGGGTGCCCATGGAGCCGGGGATGAGGCCGGGCACGCCGAGGTGCGCGTCGATCGCGCCCTTCCGGGAGACCCAGAGGTCGCGGCCGAAGTGCTTCTCCTTCGCGGTGTAGTTGTGGTGGCAGTTGATGCGCTGCTCCTCGATGACGTCCTCGCCGGTCGCCAGCTCGAGCTGGGCGATGACGCGGTCCATCATCTCCTCGCGGTTCTTGAGCGCGAAGTCCTGCGCCCAGCGGAGCGCGCGGATGTACGCCCAGAACTCGTCGGTGTCCTCGACGAGGTAGGCCAGGTCGGGGTCCTCGAGCGGGATGTAGTAGCGCTCGGCGAGGTCACGAGCGACCTTGATGTGCTGCTGGGCGAGCTTGTTGCCGACGCCGCGGGATCCCGAGTGCAGGAAGAGCCAGACGCGGCTCGCCTCGTCGACGCTCACCTCGATGAAGTGGTTGCCGGAGCCGAGGGAGCCGAGCTGCAGGCGCCAGTTGCCGGCGACCTGGTCGATGTCGAGGCCGCTGCGCTCGGCCAGCAGCTCGAGCGAGGCGACGCGCTTGGCCGCGGGGTCCCACTCGATGCGCTGGTTGTACTTGCCGGCGCTCAGCGGGATGCGCGCCTCGATGGAGCGGCGCAGGTAGCTGAGGTCGATCTTCGACCGCAGCTCGTCCTCCGTCCACTGGGTGCGCACGGCGATCATGCCGCAGCCGATGTCGACGCCGACGGCGGCCGGGATGATCGCGCGCTCCGTCGGGATGACGGAGCCGACGGTCGCGCCGAGCCCGAGGTGGGCGTCCGGCATGAGCGCCATGTGCGGCTGCACGAACGGGAGCCGCGAGGTGCGCAGCGCCTGCTCCTTGGTGTCGGGCTCGAGGATCGAGGCCCAGTTGATGAGCTTGTCGCTCAGCTTCTCCATGGTGGTCTCCTTCGTCACTCGTCGAGCAGCTGCTCGTACTTGTCCTTGCACTCCGGGCAGACCGGGTACTGGGTCTCGTCCCTCGACGGGATCCAGAGCTTGCCGCAGAGGGCCTCGCACGGGATCCCGAGCACGCGCGCCTCGAGGATGGCCTCCTTGCGCGCGTAGTGGGCGAGGGTGTCGTGGTCGCCCGGCTCGCGCGGGGCGGCGACGGGCGTGGTCTCGACGACCTCGAGGAGGCCGCCGGCGGTGCCGCTCACAGCTCCTCGTCCGCGCCGCAGTCGTAGCAGTGCAGCACGTCGGGCTCGCCGGGGTACTCGCCCTCATAGACCTCCGTGTCGCCGGATCCGCAGTCGAGGCAGTTCACGCCGCCACCCCCGCCTTCTCGGCGGCCAGCGCGGCCCACGGGTCGCCGGCGGATTGCTGGCTAACCGGCGTATCGATCGCGGCGACCGGGGCGAGCTTCGCCTCGTTCTTGGCCTCGGCGGCGCAGACCCCGCAGTGCGGGTGGCTGGCGTAGTCGAGCGGCGTCTTCGTGCCGTCCTCGAGCGCCTTGGCCATCGCCTGCGCGTCCTTCCAGATGCCGACGGCGTAGTCGCGGCTGTAGCCGAAGGCGATGGAGCGGACACCGCGCGGTGCGGCCTCATCCATGTAGCGCTCGCTCTGGCGGTTGTCGACCGTCATGGCGGAGTCGCGGGCGATGAAGTTGAGGAAGAGCTGCTCGACGGGAAGGCCCTCGTTCTCGAGGCCCATGCCGTAGAGGTGCAGCTGCCGGGAGTAGCGCTCGATCTTGTAGAGCGCGTGGGCGATTTCGGCCGCGTAGACGCGCTCCGAGACGCCCTCGACGGCCTTGCGGTAGACGATCGAGCCCTTGTTGGCGCCGCTCTTCACGACGTTGGGCTCGAGCACGACGACCATCTGGTGGTCGCGGCCGAACACCGGACCCGTGCCGCGCACGATGCCGAGCGCGTCGACGAGGAAGGCGAGCTTGCGCAGGTCGGTGTTCTTGTAGTCGACGAGCACGGCCCGCGACTCGATGTAGAGGTCCGTGCTCGACCAGATCGGCCGGCCGGGGAGCAGCTCGCCGAGGCACATCTTGCGCTCGGCCTGCATGCCGGGGTAGAGCCAGCCGAGCTGCGCGAGGTCGTCGCCGTGCTCGTTGGCGGTCTCGATCGCCGTCTTGGCGTTGCCGTCGAGTCGGCCGTGGATGGAGGTGCCGATCACACGGCCGCCCCAGGCGCCGTCCATGATGCGGTCGCTGCGCTCGGTGCCGGCAATCTCGAACGCGCGGCAGCGGTCGCAGGGGTTGGACAGGTTCGAGGCTCCGACCTCGACCTGCGCGTCGCGCTCGGTGCGCGGGTTGAAGAGACGGACGGTGAAGTCCCTCATCTCGTCTGGGGTCATGCTCACAGTGGCTTCCTCCTGGTGATGGGCTGGGGTTGAATACCGGCAGCGGCCCGAGGATGTTCGTGCTCCTCGGGCCGCTCGCGGTGTGGTCCTGATCTGCGCAGCTCCCTCGCGTCGTCATTGTCGTGGGGAGCCGATCACCTCCTACGGGCGATGTGCCGAATCACTTGAGCCTCCAATCTGGGGCGGTCGGTGTGACCGCCTGTGACCAACAAGCTAATTGATTTAGCGGGCAAATCGCAATGCGGATTTCTCGCTATTCAGTTGGATATCAGGTAATGGGGGTCGACGAGTCGTTACTCCTGGGGCCGACTAGTCGGTCTGGATGATCCCGTCGATCCACACCTGACCGCCCCATACGCCGTCAGCGACGCCGGCGGGGAGGTTGTGCGCGAACGCCTTGCACGCCTCGATCAGCGGGCAGGGCTCGGAGGCGCCGGCCACGCCGTGGCAGAGCCGGTGCGCACCCTCCGGGCTCGGGCGCTCCGACGGCTTGAAGCCGACGTAGTAGCGCCAGTTCTCCTCCTTGCGGCACTTGAGCTCGACGGATTCGGCGTGCGCCTCCTCGAACTCGTGGTCCGCCTGGTTCCTGATGTGGCTCTGGGCGCGCCTCTTGGCGACGCCCATCAGCCGGCCGTCTCGATGGCCAGCGGGAGCCGCTCGAGCTCTCCGAGGGCCATGCGGCACGCCCCGCGGAACGCGGCCGCGTCGGCGGGGGGCTCGAGGTCGAGGATCGTGCGGAGCGTGTCCATCACCTGCTCGATCCCGTTCGACGCCTCGCCGTACGCCAGGAGGGCCTCCTGAGTGCGCCGGTACTCGATGTAGGCGCGGGGCGACGAGTCGGGATCCTTCGTTTGCTGGCTCTTCGACCAGGCGGCGAAGCCGGTGAGCAGCTCGACCTGCTCGTCCTCGGGGGTGGGCACGGTGTTGCTCCTAGGCCGCGGGGCGGAAGTCGGGGATGGGCAGGCGGAGGATCGGCTTGGTGCGCAGCTCGTCGCGGATCCGCGCGATGTCGAGCCGGATGCTGGCCACCACCGAGGCGAGGTACTCGGCGCGGTCGAAGAGGCCGTCGGCGATCCACTCGAGGCGGAGCTGCTTGGTCACCCGCAGGTCGCGCTTGGCGTTGCGGAGCTTCTGGCGCAGCTCCTTCCTGGTGCTCACGCGGTCGCCTCCTCATCGGGCCGGCGGAAGACCTGGTCGGCGGCGACGTCGGAGACGAGCGCGAGCAGGAACGGCGCGGCGCCGGCGATGACGCACCCGACGGCCAGCTGCCACTGGTTCTGGGCGGGGCTGATCGAGATGGTGTGCAGGATGTTCGCGCCGGCGCTCACGGTCGCCAGCACGGCGATCCAGAACCACGACCACCGGACCTTGCGGCCCTCCTCGCGGTCGCGGAAGAGCTTGAGCGTGAAGACGAGGATGGCGACGTCGAACATGGCCGGCACCGCGAAGCGGAGCCAGGTGTCCCCGACGGCCCAGAGGGCGGCGCCGGCGAGCCCGTCGAAGCTGACGACGAACGACGCGATCGCCATGAAGGCCGCGAGCACGAGCAGGGTGATGAGCACCCAGGCGTGGGCGGCGGAGAAGCGCAGCGCCGGCTTCGAGCCCTCGGCCGCGCGCTGGGCGGCGCGGCGCTGGCGCTCGACGTTGCGCAGCTCGGCGGCGCGCTCCTGGCGGGCGCGGCGGGTGTCGCCGGCGCGCTTCACGCGGGGGCTGTCGCGGTTCTCGAGCGCGGTGACGGTGGCCTCGGTCGGCGAGGGGGCGGTCTCGGTGGCGGACACTTCGTGAACTCTCCAATCCATGGTCGGGGTGCTCCTTGCTCTGCGCGGATAGCCAGCTATCTGACGGGCGCGGCGGGTGTATCGGCGGCGTGGGCGGCCCCGGGTCGGGCCACCGTACCATTTAGCGGGCAATTCGAGTCAAGCCGCCACGCGGAGCGACGCCGTCATGCTGCGGTTCATCTCGTCCTGCCGGACGATGATGCCCTCGTCGATCGTCCCCTCGGCCACCAGCTCGGCGTGCTCGAAGGCGCCGAAGTCCAGCGTCATGCCCGGCCGGAAGATCCGCTTGACGAACTGCAGGTTGTCGGCGCGGTTCTCGCTCCGCTCGAGCCAGAGGATCTTGCTGCAGGCCTTCTGCAGCCCGTCGACGCCGGTGCCGATCGAGGGGATAGTCGCGACCAGGTAGCGCACGCTCGGGTCGCGGGCGATGAAGCGCTCCTTGAGCGCGTCGCGCTCCTTCTTCGGCACCTGGCCGTGCCAGACCTGCGCGCCGAGCCCGCGGACCTGCAGCCGGGCGGCCGCGACCTTGGCGAACGCCATCGAGTGCACGCCGATCAGGACCGGCTGCTCCTTCCAGATGTTGCGCAGCACGAACTCGGCGGTGTTGAGCTTCGAGCTGGCGCACTCGACGTCGAAGGAGACCTTCATCTCCTCGTCGAAGCGCATCTCGCCGAGCGTCGCCGTGCGCAGGCGCTGCCGCTGGGTGATCGGCAGGTCCGCGATCAGCGGCTCTCGGTCGCCGAAGCGGGCCTCGAGCCAGGTCATCGAGAGCTTCTCGAGCTGGCGGTACTGCTCGCGCTGCTCGGGCGTGAGCTGCACCTTCACGACGCGCGGCGGCGGCACGGGCTCGGGCTCGTCGCGGATGTAGCAGGGGAGCTGCTTGACGTAGGCGCCCTCGACGAGCTCCCCGGTGATCTTGGAGTTGTCGCCGTAGAGCGTGTCGGGAATCTCGCGGCCCTTCGCGTCGACCGGCTTCACGAGCGTGGCCCACTGCCGCTTCCAGCGCACGAAGGAGGCGTCGACGACGTCCGGCCAGATCCAGCGCGTCACCTTCCAGGCGCCCTCGAAGAGGTTGCCCATGAAGGTGCCGGAGAGGCCGATGCGCCAGTCGCTCTTGATCGAGGTGATCGTGTGCGCCGTGTTCGAGTGGCGGTTCTGCATCTTGTGCACCTCATCGAAGATCATCGCGTCGAGGTGGCGCTTCTTCGCCTTGAGGAACCGGAATACGTTGTCGTGCACCGACTGGGTCTCGATCTTCCACACCGGGTCGCCGGCGTCGTCGACCGCCTGCTCGCCCGTGGCCTTGTCGAGGACCGGGATCGGCTTCTTGGTCTTCTTGTCGATCTGCAGCTTCGGGCGGCCGTTGTGGTCCATGACCTCCATCGACGACCAGTCCCGCGAGGTGAGCCACTGGATGCCGGCGAAGTAGACGCCGGGCGCGCCGTCCTCGATGAACGCCTTCCAGTTCTTCTCGCCCTCCTCGTCGGAGCGCATGAGGCGCAGCTGCACGCGGCCATCGGACTGCTCGCGGAAGCTCTCGGCCCACTGCTTGCCGGTGTCGCGGATGCCGACGATGAGCACGCGCCGCCACTCCCCCGCGGCCATCTTGCGGAGGGCAATTTCCGTCGCCATCAGGGTTTTCCCCTTGCCCATGTCGTCGGCGATCAGCGCGCCGCGGGTGGGCTCGGAGCAGACCCGCTGGATCTTCCACTCCTGGTCCTCGCGGATCGTGCCGGACGGCGTCTCGCCATCCTCGAGGAAGCCGTCGGGGTAGCGGGGGTCGAAGGGGCCGTACTTCATCCGATCGTTGCCTCCTCGGGGTGGTCGTTGATCGCGTCGGCCCAGTCGTGCTGGGTGGCGCCGGGGACCACGCGGCCCATGACCTTCGAGCAGCACGGCGTGAGGCCGTCGCGGCGCGGCTTGTGGTCGTCCGAGGCGATGTGCCGCACGAGCATGCGGACGTGGGTCGCCTTGACGGGGTTCGCGCGGCGACGGGGCTCGGGAGCCGGGGCCGCCTCGGGGGCGACGACCTCCGGCTCCGGCTTGGGGGCGGGCTTCTTGGCCCGCGGCTTCTTGGGCGGCTTTGCGCCGGCGGCGAGGGCGTCCATGCGCTGGAAGAAGCTCACTTCGTCACCCGCTTCCGGCTCGTCCACTGGGCGTCGACGTTGCCCTCGGCGAGCTCCTTGCCGAGGTCGACGTAGGCCTCGAAGTCCCAGTGGTCCTTCGTGGTCTCGGCGCGCAGCGCGGCCTTGCTCGCGCCCGACTCGATCGCCTCGTGGATCGCAGCGGCGGCCACGGCGCGGCGGCGCGCGGTCTCCTCCTCGATCTGGCGCTCGGCCTCGGCCCGGATGCGCTCTCGCATCTCGGCGAGGTCGGCGATGTTGGCCCGCCAGACGCGGCCAGCCTCGGCGATGGCCCGTAGCTTGTCCACGGGTTGTGATAGTACCTGGGTGAGCGTCATGCGCCACCTCCTCTCGATTAGCTGGCTACCGCGGGTGGACGTCCACCCAGTCGAGCACGACCTCGGTGTGGGAGCGATCGCGCAGCCACTCCGTGATGCCCTCGCCGGTGTCCGACTCGTCGTCGACGGGGCGCACGAAGCGCATGCCGTCGGCCTGGCGGGTGATGACCGTGTAGTGGCCGTGCCAGAAGCGCGGCTCGTCGCGGTCGACGGTGGTGGAGACGATCGTTCGCGGGTCGAGCACGATGAGCAGCGACCCGTCGCGCTCCCACCACTCGATGCTGAGCCCGACCGAGCTGACGGCCTCGGTGAGCACCCGCTCCGGCTCGCTGCCGTAGCTGAGGTACTTCTCGAGCGTGCCGGGGTGCTTCGTCGTGACGCTGCGCAGCGCGACCTTCGTCATGGTCGGCACGGCGATGGCGTCGCGCAGCGAGTTGGCCAGGTCGAGCTTGGCCTGGTGGATCTGCTCCCCCAGCTCCTCGGCGACGCGGGCGCGGATGATCGCCTCGGCACTTGACTCGATGTCCTTGAAGCGGCGCCAACGCTGGCGGGTGGTCTCGACGGCCGCGAGGGCCTCGGTGCTGAGCTTGGTCACGGGATCCTCCGGGGGTCGTGCTTGGCGAGCAGGTAGCTCGGGTGGTCGAACGCGCCGTCCTCGATGAAGGGCAGCAGGCCATGCAGGGCGTCGGTGATCGCCCCGGCATCGTCGTCGGCCTGGATGTCGAGGTCAAGGAGGCGGGAGACGTGTGTCGCGACGTGGTCGTGGTGCTCGGCGTGCGCCTCGGCGGCGTAGTCGTCGGCGACGTCCTCGGCCGCCGGCGTGCCGGCGTAGCCCCAGGTGATGTCGCCGAAGCCCAGGTCCGACGGGTCGGTGTAAGGGATGCGGACGAGGGTGATGACGCGGGTCACGCGACGAGGACTCCTTCGGGCTTGACGACGACGCGCTCGGCGAGCATGTCGACGTGGTCGGGGTGCACGTAGAGCCGCGGGAAGATCCCGACGGGCTCGCGCGCCCACTCGCGGCGGTACTGCTCGCGCACCTCCGACGCTGCGGCGGCGAGGAAGGTCGCGCTCTTGCCGAGCGTGGTGTGGAACGGGTGCCAGCGGGTGCCCGGCTCGGCGTCAATGCGCCGGTCGATGTACTCGCGGGCCTGGCGCTGGGCCTCCTCGCCGACGAAGAACTCGACGACGCGGTCCTCGCGCCAGGCGATCGTGGTGCGCCCGAAGGAGCCGAGCGACCAGCGGTCGCCGAGCCCGGTCATCGGAGGGCCTCGCGGGCGATGTCGAGCAGCAGCGGCAGCTGGTCCTCGGGGAGGTCGAACCACCGGGCGCGACCCTCGAGCGACTCGGGGATGTAGAGCGTCTCGGCGTGCTCGGCCCCGTCGACCCACCGCTGCAGGACCGCGCCGACCACCTCCTCCGGGGTGCGGTCGGGCGTGGTCTCCGGGTCGCCGTCGTAGAGCGTGTCGTCGTTGAGAACGACCCGGACGCGGCCGGTGCCCTCCTGGGTGTCGATCATCACGAGCTTCACGTCGGGGTCGATCGTGCTCATGCCGGCGGTGACCGTGATGCCCTGCTCGCGCTGGCCGCGCGGGGCCGCCTCGTTGACGAACTCGACGTGGTGCGGGTCGGAGGTCGAGATGCGGGTGGTGAACATGGGGGCGTCGTCGAGCATCAGTCCTCGTCCTCCTCGACCGTGTCGATGTCGTCGCCGGCGATCGCCTGCGCGGCGACCTTCCGGGCCCAGTCATCGACGTCGCGCTCGGCGAGCGAGCCCGGCGCGTTCCAGTCGTCGACGGCGTCGGTGAGCAGGTCGGCGAGGGCCTGCGGGGTCAGGACGGCGTGCTCGCGGATGGCGGCCGCCAGCTCGTCGGCGATGAGGACGAACTGCTCGTCGTTGCGCTCCCACTCGCTCGCCGTCGCCGGCTCGGCCGTCTCCTCGGCGGCGTTGTAGTCGGCGCGCTCGGCGGCCAGGGCGTCGTAGCGACGCAGCAGCTCGCGGATGTCGGTCACGGGGTCTCCTTCTTGAGGCTGTCGTAGATCGGGGTGTCGGACTGGCGCAGCTGCGCCTTGACGGCGTCGGCCGCCTCGGTGAAGCGCTGCTTGGTCGCGCGGCCCGCGGCGGAGTCGGCGACGAGGTAGCTCTGCGGGCCCATGCCGCGCACGGTCTCGGGGATGAGCTTGCCGAGGCGGACGAGGGAGTTGAGCACGCGGGCGGTCGCCGTGTGGGGCGACGGGTCCTTGCCAGCGGCGCGCTCCCAGAGCCGGCCGTTGTCGTCGGCGTCGCTGAGCGCGGTGCGCTGGGCGGGGGTCATGCTCATGCCTCGTGCCACCCGTCCGGGAGCCGCACGGCGTGCGCCGAGCGCGTGTCGCCGTGGCGGTAGTAGAGGCCGTCGAAGTCGGCGTCCCCGTCGTAGTCGAACTCGACCAGCGGGTAGCCCTCGGAGTCGTAGCGCGTGGCCGCGGTCTCCCGCAGCGCCTCGTCGACGGCGAAGAGCGAGTCGGGGTCGACGTCGTCGCCGCAGACCGGGCAGCGCAGCCACGGCGTGCGGGCGAGCTCCTCGTCGATCACGTCCAGCTCGGCGGCGAGGTCCAGGGCGTCGTGCCCCTTGGCGGCGTTGAAGGCCTCCTCGACGCGCTCGCGGCGCGCGGTCAGCTCCGTGGTGTCGGGCTCGACGACGAAGAGCTTCGGGAACTCGGCGTGGCGGATCCAGGTGTCGAGGTAGCCGCGGAGCTGCACGAGCGCCTGCGGGTCCTCGGCGGCCGCGGTGCGGATGCGCGCCTCGACCTCGTCCATCGTGTGGGGCATGGTCACTTCTCCTTGATCTGGATGCGGTACGTGTTGGGGCGGTCGCCCAGGGCCAGCCGCATCAGCACCTTCTTGTGGGCCGGGCAGCGGTCGAGCACGAACGTCTTGAGCTCCCACGGCTCGGACTCGGGGGTCAGGAACGGGCTCGGCACGCGGGTCTCCGACCACCCCCTCTTCCGAGCGGCACGGCGCTCCGTGTAGAGGCTGCTCGCCGGGTAGATGCTGAGGTCGCCGTAGACGGAGGTGCAGCCCGGCACGTCGCAGCGGAGGATGATCGCGCTGCTCATCGCGGCGTCCGGTCGTACACGTCGCCCTCGACGTACTCGATCTGGGCGCCGGTGATCGGGTGGTGAGCGACCCAGAGGTAGTCGCCCTCCTGCCAGTGCACCATCCAGCCCGCGTCGCTCATCGCGTCGCCGAGCTGGTCGTCGCCGCCGGAGCCGGCGAAGAACGCGTCGCCGGACGAGGGCGGGTCGAGCACCTCCTTGAGCTTCTCGAAGGTGTCGGGCTTCTCCTCGCGGATGCGGCGGAGCTGGTCGTCGATGTGGGCCCAGAAGCCGTTGAGCGCGCCCATCAGCAGTCCTCCCCGTGCTCGACGATGAAGCCGTTCACGCCGTGGCGACGGAGGAGGTTGTCGGCGTCGTCCCAGGTGTGCAGCTCCATCTCGAAGAAGACGTGGTCGATCGCGTCGAGCTCCGGGCTGGGGTCCCACTTCTCCATGAGGCTGTTGAAGTCCGAGTCGACGAGGTCGGTGACCGCGAGGCGCGGGGTCTCGTTGAGCTCGAGGAGGACCGCGTGGACGCCCTCGGGCATGAGGGCGCAGACCTCCGCGATGGCGGTCTCGCGGAAGGCGTCGGCGGCGGACCAGTAGGCCTGCCGCATGCGCTGGTAGTGAGCGCTCGGCTCGATGGTGTCGTCCTTGGGGCCGTCTTCGGTGTCGGTCATGCGGGTCTCCTTAGCCTGCTATTTGGTCACAGCTGCCCTGCTCTAGCGCAGGGCCTCCTTGAAGGCGGCCAGGCGGTCGCCGGCGTCGTCACGGGCCGCGAACACGTCGTCCATCGGCACGTCGGGGAAGTCGTCCTCGTCCTCGTCGAACTCGCCGCGGGACGCCTCGATCTGGTCGAGCAGGTCGTCCACGTCGGCGAGGGCCTGCAGGCGGACCAGGTGGCCCGTGATGCCGTCGGCCGCGTCGCCCGAGAGGCGGGATCCGCGCTCGCCCGCCGAGTTCATGTAGGCGGCGTGGTTGCTGAGCGCCTGGATCATCTCGCTCGTGGTCATCGGTGCTCCACCTCCACGCGGTCGATCGGGGCGCGGTAGCCGAACATGCCCTCGGCGTCCGAGAACTGCGCGAAGTAGCCGTGCAAGTCGTCGCCCTCGTGTTCGAGCACCTCGACCGCCTCCTCGGGGGTCAGCACGTCCCAGTTGTCGACGTCGGGCGTCGAGGTCACGGAGAAGCCGAGCAGCGTGACCCGCCCGATTTCGCCGCCGTCCGTCACCTTGGTGTCGGCGTACCAGCGGTGCGGCCGCGGGACCTTGAACTCGTCGTCGGCGGGGCTCTGGTAGTGGATGGTGAGCACGGCGCTCATCGGTCCTGGTCCTCCTTGGTGCCCTTGACGAACGCCTCGGCGTCCTCGTAGTCGGCGTCGCCGTCGTAGTGTTCGGGCCAGCGCTCGACCTCCTCCATGAGGCTGCGCAGCGCCTCGATCGGCGTCCCGCCGAAGGCGATCGCCAGCGAGTCGTCGCGGCGACCGCGCTCGTCGACCGTGGCCAGCTGGGCGGTCCACGGGTTGTCGGTCGCGCCGGACTGGCGGTCGAGGTCTTCGATCGTGAGCGCGTAGCGGGTGGTGCGCGGGGTGGTCGGCATGTGCCCTCCTTGGGCGTCGAGGTGGGAACCGCTACGTCGGACACGTAGCTGGCTAATTCGGAGCTTTCGCTACCCGGAACCGTACACCTACCGCGCTACTTTAGCGGGCTATTTCAGGTAGCGAACTTCTCGGAAGTAGCGCTTTCTGGGGCGCTACGTGTCCGATGTCGCGGTTTCGGGGGTCCGCCCTTGGGCCCGTGGATGCTGGGGAGGGCGGGGGAAGGATCTTCTCTCTTCTACTCTTTTAGCTACTTCTATACGTACATGAATAGCCAGGTAGTGAGAGTGAGCGTGTAGGTGGTGGCGGTGGGGGCCGCGAGAGGGGCCGTCGGGGGGCGAGCGGCGTGCGCTGCACAGCCCCTCTCGCGGGGTCTGGTGGTGGGGTCAGCCGAAGATCGGCTCGCCCCAGAGGAGCGTCTGCAGGACGAGGTCCACGGTGTTCTGGTCGCCGTCCACGTCGTCGAACTCCCCGGCGAGGGTGCCGATGTAGAAGCCGGTGTCGTAGTCGGTGCCGTAGCGGTCCTCGTCGACGAGCTTGCGCATGGCGTCGATCACCTGCTGGGGTGTGTAGCTGTGCCCGTCGCCGGCGAGGGGGCCGTCGATGACCTCGTACTCGGGGTCCACGCTGGGGATGATGGTGACGACGCCGTCGGGCTCGACGTAGACGTCGGTGATCCACGGCCAGTAGGCACCGGCGTGGTCGAGTAGGTGCGCCTCGACGTCGAACCCGTCGGGGATCGGCGCGTGGCTCGGCTCGGCGGGCGTGGTGAGGTCGTGGTGCTCGACCTGGGCGATGACGACCGGGGGGTCGTTGGGACCGGGCCCGAGGGCCGCGACGGTGTAGTCGCGACCCGCGGGGTGATCGGCTCGTGCCATCAGTCGACGTTCCCGCCGCGGCTCCACGCGCGGGGCTCGGCCTGGCGCTGTCCGGTGGGGACGCGGTTCGGCTTCTCGACCGAGGCGGCGATCGTGAGCAGGTTGTCCTCCTGCTCGGCGGTCAGCGCGGCGGGCGGGGTCGCCGTGGTGGTGGCCGGGGCCGGGGTGGCGACCGGGGTGGGGGCGGTGACGGTGAGCATCATGCTCCTCTCTGTGAACTCGGCGGCGCCGAGGTTGGTGGGTCCCGATGTCAGCGGCGTGGTGGTCACGCCGACACCGGGACCGTGTTCTTGACGACGAGGTGCCAGGTCTTGCGGTCGCCCATGGTGACGCGCTTGTGGTCGGGGCGGCGGCCGGCGGGGTCGTGGGTGAGGGTGCCGCGGGCGTAGGTGAGCGTCTTGCGGCCGGATCGGATGATGGCGACCTCGGTCGCCTTGTGGTTGGTGCCGAGGATGTGCTCGCCCTTGCTGATGGTCGCGCCGTCGTGGCGGAGCCGGGAGAGGTTGAGGGTGGGCATGGGGACGGCGAAGATGTCGCCCTGGCGGGAGATGTCGCGGCCCATGCGCTCGGCCATGAGGACGGTGGTCGGTTTGAGCGCGTCGTACGCCGCGGTGACCGTGGTCTCGGACATGCGGGGTAGCTCGCAGAAGAAGTACGACGGGCGGGTCTCGCCGCGGTCGAAGCCGGAGAGGAACTTGGCGGTGCGGGTGCGGGTGACGGCGGTGCGTCCGCGGCCTCCGCACTGCTGGCACGACGGGACGGGGTAGGTCTCGTGGTGGCCGACGCGGTGGCGGTACCAGTCGTCGTGGCCGTAGTCGAGCTCCGGGCCGAAGGTGGGGAGCGCGACGCCGCGGGTGTCGTCGCCGAAGACGCCGGCGCCCTTGCAGCGGGTGCAGCGGACGGTGGTGCTGTAGCGGATGGCGGCCTGGATGAGCGACTCGCCGAGCCAGTGGCGGTAGACGGTGCGCTCGAAGCTGCCGTCCTCGAGGCGGTCCCAGGTGGTGCGCCCGCCGGGGCCGGACCTGTAGACGGTGTTGCCCCAGTAGTCGGTGCTCTCGCGGATGCTGGGGTCGTCGGCGGGGGCGGTGACGACGGTGGTGGTGTAGGTGTCGGGGGTGATGTCGAGGGGGCGGATGGTGTCGCGCTGGATGCCTGCCTCGTCGAGGACGGTGAAGGGGATGATGAGCACGGGGATGCCGTTGTCGCTGACGGCCTGGCGGACCATGCTCTGGTGCTTGGACGTGGTGACAGTGCCGTAGTTGTCGCCGTTGACGAGGTAGAAGAGGGCGGAGCCGTGGCGGTCGCGGACGATGCGGGCCATCTCCCACCAGCCGTAGCTGAGGATCCGGTCTCCGGCGATGCCGACGCGGGCCTTGTCCTCCTGCGAGCGGGTGAACTCGCGGTCGCCGCCGTGTGCTCGGGCGGCCCAGGCGTTGATGATGTCGCGGTTGCTGATGTAGCTGCTCATGGTCAGGCTCCGATGATCGAGTCGAATGCGGCGGTGGCGAGGATGATCCCCAGCCAGATGACGAGGAGACCGAGTCCGGCCGTCGCGGTGAGGGCGACGAAGCGGAGCGCGGTCTGGGTGCGGCGGGCGCGGATGCGGGTGGCGCGGTCGGCGATGGTCTCGGGGTCGGGGAGCCAGCGGAGCTTGGGCTGGGCGGGCTCGACGATGGTGAGGTGGCGGGGCCTGCCGGGGTGGTAGGTCGCGGCGGACTTGAGGTTGCTCATGCTGCGTCGTCCTCTCGGATGATCGGGAAGGTGAAGCCGTGGGGGATGCGCACGGCGTCGCCGGTGTGCTCGCCCTTGGTGACGATGCGGTCGGCGCTCTTGCGGGCGTCGAGGATGCTGCCGGTGCCGATGACGCGGATGGTGCCGTCGGTCGGGCGGGTGGCGACGATCACGGGCGGATGACCTGGCCGGTGCGGACGTCGGTCACGGTGCCCTCGGGCCAGTCGGGGCAGTCGTCGGCGTGGACGACGGTGTAGGGCTCGCGGCCGAACCGGCAGCGGTCGCCGGGCTTGTACGCGGGGTAGTCGTCGAGCTGCTCGTCGTCCATCATGCGGGGGCCGTCCCGGCCATGAGCGGGTGAAGGGTGGGGCGGCCGTACTCGAAAGCGAGGGCGGACTCGGCGGCGTACTCCTGCCCGTAGAAGCCCCAGCACTCGATGGTCTCGTCCCATCCGCTGAGGTCGTCGGGGATGTCGGTCTCGTCGTCGACGCGGGCGTCGTTGACGGCCCAGCCGATGCCGTAGACGTCGCCGTCGAGGTAGGCCTGGACGTCCGCAGTGAGGTTGTCGCGGTCGAGGGTGGCGTCACGGTCGATGCCCATGGCCTCGCGCCACTCGGGGGTGTCGAAGACGACCGCCCAGGTGTACTGGTCCACGGTCGAGCGCAGGTGGTGGACGGTCGCGCCGTGGAAGATGCGGACGAAGCGGTCGGCGTACTCCTCGGCGTCCACGGTGCGGGTGACGCCGTAGGGGTGCTCGGCGCGGGCTCGCTGCCAGGCGTCCTGGATGGTGTCCGCGCCGACGGGGACGGGCTGCGCCCAGCCGATCGCGGTGAAGTTGGCGCGGGTGCCCCACTCGTAGCCGATGAGCGTGGGGGCGGTGGCGTCGTAGTCGGGGGCGGACGGCTCGGGGTCGAGGGTGACGACGGCGACCATGCGGGGGTCGTCGGTCTCGTGCCAGAGGGTACGGTCGTTGGCCTCGTGCCAGTCAGCGAATGCGTAGGGCATGGTCGTGCTCCGATCGGTTACCAGCGCCCGTGGGCGGCGGGGTTGGGGTTCAGGCCCTCGAAGTGCCAGGCGCAGAGAGGCCTGCCGTTGAGGGTGTGGGTGGCCTCGACGAGTGCACCGTCGTGGTCGGTCGAGTCGCAGAATGCGGCCACGCGGGGCGACTGGTGGTCGCAGCTGGTGGGGGTGGCGCAGAAGTCGATGCTCATGGTCGTGCCTCCGGTGTGGGAGTTAGCCCGCTATTCGCGGGTCGTGCCCTGGTCGGTCGTGAGCCGGCGCTGTCTGGTGGTAGGCCAGGGCTGGGGGTCGCTACTCGGGGGCGTAGCGATTTAGTGGGCAGAGTACACCCACGGCTGGGGTCGTCAAGCGGGGAGGCTGAGGACGATCTTGTGGATGGCGTCGGCGATGAGGGCCGCGGCGAGGCCGATGCTGACGATGAGCAGGCTGACGCGGGTCACCGGGTGCCCCCGCGCTTGATGCGGCGGGCGGCCTGGCGGGCGAGGGTCTCGCGCTTGGTGAGGGCGGTCATCAGCGCACCACCGTGTAGGTCTCGTCGAGGTCCGCGAGGGGGAACGTCTCGCCGGAGCTGGTGCGCACGAAGGTATGCGTCACCTTCTCGACGGTGCCCGCGGAGCGGTCGTCGGCGGTGAAGACGGGGCGGTGAAGCAAGCGGCTGCGGGTCATGGTGGTGCCCTCCTCGTGGGCGTTGGTGTGTGGCGGTGTGCCGTGCCCCCGGGCGGGTCCGGGCCGTGAGCACGCTGTACGTGCATCCCGGGGGCGCTGTGCCGCTGTGATCCGCGGCGCGATCCCTAGCCCGACCCTGGCGGGTTCGTTCGGCTAGGCCTTGAAGATTCGTTGTGCATGTTGAGTTGTCGTATCCGCCTCACGGCCCCTGGGGGCGGCACGTCTCTTGACGTTCAGGCGGTCAGTGTCAGGTCGGCCTGCAAGCCGTTCGGGGCATGGCGTGCCCGTCTATTCGGGGTGCGATTGCTCACACCGTCAGCGCCCTGACAAGGGGCGCGGTCGCACCGGTTCTCACGTTGCCGGTCTACGCATCCGTATCGGTTCCCGTGGCCACTCTCGTGCCGGGATTCCTGCCTATGGCGGGCGTCGCTACGTGGGCCGGATGAGGCCGGTAGCGCTGGCATTTAGCCCGCTATGGTCCGCTGTTGAGTTCTACGCCAGGGGCCTGGCGATCGTGGGCGTCTCAGCCCGCTGTTGGACGGTCGTCCTCCTACGGGTGGTCGGACTCTTGAGCATGTGCGTCTCCGGGCAATCCCGGGCCGTTCTGCGAACATCCGAGCCTGTAGGGCTCTGACCGGACGGGCCTGCTTGCATCAGGTCCCACGTCCAGCCTCACGATCGGGTGGGCTCCACTTGCAGGTGGCGCACCCGCCCATTCGCGCTTACTCCCCCGGCTTTCGCTGGTGAGCGTGTTGGATACCCGGTTGCCCGGGCCTACTGTGACCTTTCGGCCGGTTGTTGCTGGGTTTCACTCTCTCATATCGCTAGCAGCTTGTCAAGTTCAGCTAGCGGGGCATGTTGTGGGGACGTTCGCATTTAGCCGTGAGGCGCACTTGGTCAGGGCCCCATGGGGGATGACCTGTGATTCCCTATGCCCCATGCGTCACTAGGTCAGCATGGGCGATATTCGGTTGAGCTTCGCTTCCCGGCTAGGTGCTCCGTTCGGCGATGACCTAAGCATGGCACAGCACTAGCCGAATGCGCAAGCTAGCTAGCGAAATTGATGATCGCAAAGACTCACGCGCACATAGCGCACACATCACACGCGAGCGCAACGCGCACACACATGCACACGCATCACGCGCGCGCACGAGCACACCCACGACGCGCACCCCGCGGACACGGGCCGGGAACGCACAGAGGACGCGCGCGCGGGATGGGCGCGAAGAAAGACCTCGCGCACGAGCACCCCAGATAGCGATTTTGGGCGGGGGCGTTGGTGCGAAAAAATTCCGCCTAATCGTCGCAACACTGCCCCACTTGCCCCACAGGTTGCTGGCTAATCGCGCCGCTCCGTGCCAGCATCCCCTCCATGTCCGTCCACGACCAGTACGCCCGCCCCGTCATCCGCGCGACGCCCGATGGCGGCTTCCGCGTCTTCCTCGTCCCGCCCAGCGGTGACGACGAGTACGTCGGCTACCGCTCCTCGCTGACCCGGGCCACCAAGCTCGCCGAGCGGGCCACCAAGCGCCAGCACCGCGACGTCAGCCGCTACATGCGCAACGCCACCCGCATCCCCGCGGAGTTCCGCCGGTGAGCACCCCGATCGTCGCCGACGCCGGCGAGCCCGGACACCGCATCCTCGTCACCCTCGAGCGCCCCCTCGCCCTCGGCGACAAGATCCGCTTCCACGACACCGGCACCGCCGACAAGCGCTGGTGGTGGGAGGTGCAGGGCGTCAGCGACCGCTTCGTCATCGCCACCCACCAGGCCGGCTTCGCCCCGAAGGGCGAGTACGCCTACACGATCATCGACTGGCGCGACAACGTACGCGGCCCCTGCACCCTCCTCGGCAACGGCTGGGACTTCGGCCCCGACCTCCGCGACGGCGCCCAGCGCCTCCTCGAGTCCCTCGGCGGATCCGTCGCCGTCGGCCGCGACATCAGCATCAAGGTCGAGGTCTCCCGCCGCCGCAGCTGCCCCCTGGGCACGATCGAGCTGCACCCGTGAGCCTCGCTGAGGGCCTGGCGATCAACCTCGGCGCCGCCGCCCTGCTGCTCGGCTGGACGACCTTCCTGCTCGCCCGCGACCGCCGGCGCGAGCGCGAGGGCCGGCTCGAGTGGAAGGCCAGGTACTTCGAGCTGCTCGAGAAGCAGCCGGCGTCCGCCGATGCCGCGCAGAAGGAGCAGCCGGCAGAGCCGGCCATCCCCGCGCCGCCCGCCGCCACCCACGCCAGCGACTCCGCCTCCCAGGTCGAGCTGTCCTACCCGCATATCTACCTCGGCGACGAGCTGCCCGGTGTCCACGTCCGCACCCGCAGCTTCCCCATCGGCTTCACGATCAGGCAGGACCCCCGATGACCCGCCCCGTCACGCTCGTCGCCAAGGTCGGCTACCCCGCCGGCAGCCACCTCGCCTGCGCCGAGGAGGCCGTCGAGCACTATCACGAGGAGTTCATCACCGTCGGCGATCCCCTCGCCTCCCAGATCCGCAAGACCGTCGACCAGATGAAGCACGTCAGCCTCTACACCCCCACCAAGCCCGAGCCCGACATCCACGAGAGGGACTGCGAATGAGCCGCACCTACACCCGCACCGCCCACGGCGAGACCGGCGGCACCCCGCAGCGCCTCGGCCTGACCGTCGAGGTCACCGAGTACGCCGCCGGCGAGCACCGCTTCTGCTACCAGGAAGCCGACCGCCACGTCCACGAGCGCTACATCCGCGAGGACCGCCCCGGAAACACCGGCGCCCAACGCGTCACCGGCTAGCGCGACACGCCGGCAGAAATTTGCTGGCTATCTTCCTGGACAACCTGCCCCGGTTGCCCCACTCTGTCCACATACCCAAATAGCCCGCTAAATGAACCGGAGCACTGTGAGCGACACCACGCAGGACCCCCAGGCCGCCGGCAAGGCCCTCCTCCACGGCAAGATCGACATGGCCGAGAAGCTCGGCATCGTCGACGCCCACACCGCCCACCGCGGACACCTCGAGGTCGACGCCCTCACCCCCGAGCGCGTCATCAGCCAGCCGACCCAGCAGGAGTGGATCCAGCTCATCCGCATCGAGCGGAACCTGCAGGTCGAGGCCGGCTACACCCAGGAGCACGACGACGAGCACGGGCCCTTCCACCTCCTCAACCAGGCCGTCGAGTACGCCCGCCTCAACAAGCCCGTCGAGTCCAGCGCCCTCATCGTCGCCGCCATCCAGCTCCTCCACCGCATCTTCGCGATCGCCGACGCCGAGGGCCCCATCGACCCCGACGAGCACGCCAAGCAGCAGGCCGAGGCCGACGCGACCGTCCAGGAGGCGTGACGTGGAGAACCCGAACCTCACCGCCGCCCTGCAGTCGCTCCGCGAAGCCGGCATCCCGCAGGACGGCCTCGACGAAGCCGCCGAGACCCTCCGCAAGCTCGGCGGCAGCATGGAGGACGCCACCGAGCAGCTCCGCAAGCTCGGCAACCCCGCCCCCGCGAACGACCGCCGCTCCCGCCGCGCCGGCCAGCGCCACGCCATGGCCAACGCCCGCCGCACCCAGCTCGACGCCATCCGCCGCGAGACCCTCAACCGCCGCGGCGTCCTCCCCGACGCCCGCGAGTACGCCCGCATCGAGAAGGCCCGCCGCACCATCGCCGGCATCAACTCGAGCGGCATCCTCGAGCAGCTCGGCATCACCCCCGTCCCGTCCACCGCGACGCCCGCCACCCCCGAGCTGCAGGCCGAGTTCGACCGGCTCGCACCCGACACCATCGACGCCCAGATCGACGGCGAGACCGTCACCCTCACCAAGGAGCCCGCCGCGTGAACATCGCCCGCCGCATCCGCATCGCCGGCGTCATCGTCGCCGCCGCGTGCCTGCTGACCGTCATCACCGGCTGCACCCAGCAGACCCAGAACTGCACTCCGCAGGCTCAGGACGAGACCAGCATCTACACCCCGCCGCGCATCCCCGCGCCGGCGCCGCGCCCCGCGCCCGTCGTCCCGCGCCCCGTCGCGCCGAGGCCCGCGCCCGCTCCGAAGCCCGTCGCCCCGAAGGTCACGACCCCCAAGCCCGCCCCGAAGGCGCCCAAGGTCACCACCCCCGCCAAGCCGAAGCCGGCCAAGCCCGCCCCCGCGAAGCCGACCAAGCCGAAGAACACCACCCCGAAGCCGGCCCCCGCGCCGCACACCGAGCACCACACCACCGTCGTGCACCAGTGGGGCATCTACCCGACCTGGTGGCCGATGTGGTGGCCGATCTGGCTCGGCGGCTACGGCAACCAGGCCCCCGCCGCTCCCGTCTGCAGCGCCCGATGACCCGCCGCACCGCGCGCGCCCGCCGCCCGATCGCGCCGCTCGTCATCTTCGCCGTGCTCGCGCTGGCCCTCGTCGCCCTCATCATCGTCGGCGTCAAGACCGGCACCCTGCAGAGCACCCACGACACCCACGTCGTGTACGTCCCCGCCGGCGGCAGCCGCGTCCTCCCCTGCGTCGAGCAGTGGGGCAAGGTCGTCGGCTGCGACTGGACCACCCTCAACATCGACGCCAGCTAGGAGCCCACTGTGACCGACAAGATCAAGCTCACCCGGGACCTCGTCGCCCAGCCCGGCCTCATCCTCACCCTCGACGGCATCGCCCGCGAAGCCCTCGAGAACGCCCGCATGCACGCCCGCGTCGACGAGCACAGCCACACCCTCGAGCTGCGCGCCACCGTCGGCTACCAGGTGCTCAACGTCATCTCCCTCGACCGGATCGGCGACGCGAAGCAGGGTCCCGAGGAGTTCATCACCATGAACGCCGAGAACGTCGCCGCCCAGCTGCGCCGCGACGTCTTCGCCCTCGGCTTCAAGGCCGCCGCCAGCCACCTCCTCGAAGCTGCGACCTTCGGCCGCATCCGGTGAGCATCACCCCTCCGCCGCCCGGCTGCCGCCTCTGCGGCACGCCCATGACGCGGATGCTCGACGGCCAGACCAGCGCCTGCCCGCGCTGCGATTCCGTCCCGCCCCAGACCGTCCTCGACGAGCGCGCCCACCGCCGCGCCACCCGACCCGAAGGATCCCCCGAGTGACCGACACCACGCCCGAACAGCCGGCTATTGACGTCGCCGACCTGGTCCCCAGCCTCGACCCGACGTTCCCGCCGACCGCGCACACCCGCTACCCGCGGACCTGCCACGCCCTCGCCTACTTCGGCATCCACCCCGGCTACGTGCTCGAGGACGACTCGTTCCACGACGACGGCTACGACTCCCTCTCGATGACCGCCGCCGGACAGCGCGCCATCGACCCGAAGACCAAGAAGGTGCTCCGCATCCGCACCACCTGGCCGACGGACAACGCCAAGACCGTCATCGAGGCCGCCTTCGCCGAGGACAAGGCCCCCACCGGCGAGTACATCGACTGGGTCAAGGCCTTCCCGAAGCTGGTGGCCGCGTGAAGAACAGCAACCCCCGCTTCGCCATCCGCGAGTTCAAGACCGGCAGCGTCGTCGAGTTCGCCGCCGACTACGAGGCCGGCTTCCAGCGGTGCATGCACCTCTACCTCAGGTCCGACCGCCGCAAGAGCTACTACGTCAAGGAGATGGACGCGTGACCGATCTGCAGGAGCTGGCCGTCTTCGACCTCGAGACCACCGGCGTCAACGAGGTCGGCGACCTTATCGTCACCGCCTACGTCGGCCACCTCGGCGCCGACGGCGAGGTCATCCGCTCCCAGGAGTGGCTCGTCGACCCGACCGCCTGGGCTGTCGCGCACGGCGACGCCGGCGCCGACATGACCCGCACCAACCTCGCGGCCGCCGCCGAGGTGCACGGCTGGACCCTCGACCGCCTCGCCGCCGACCCGCGCACCCGCCGCGACCTCGACGATGTCGTGCGCGAGATTGCCGGCCTCATCTGGGCGCTCTGCGGCGACCTGCAGGGTCCGCGACTGCCTCTCGCCGGCCACAACCTCGCCTTCGACCTCACGATGCTGCAGGCGCACCTGCGCCGCGCCGGATCCGGGATGTTCCCGTTCGGCGGCAGCACCGGCGTCTGCGTCCTCGACAGCGCGGTCCTCGACAAGAAGTTCAACCGCTTCGTCCGCGGCTCCGGGCAGCGCAAGCTCACCCCCACGGCCGCCCGCTACGGCATCGAGCTGACCGAGGAGCAGGCCCACGACTCCTCCTTCGACGCCATCGCCTCCGGCCGTATCGTCCAGGCGGTCCTCGAGAAGCACGTCAGCCACCGCGACTTCGCCGCCCTCCACGACGCCCAGGTCATCTGGCGCCGCGAGCAGCAGACCGACCTCGAGGCCTGGTTCCACCGCCCCAAGCCCAAGGGTGGCGGCGAGCCGAACCTCATCCTCCCGAAGGAATGGCCGGTGCACGTCTGATGGCCATGAAGGGTCCCCGCGGCTCCGTCCAGCCCGACATCCGCGGCCGCGTCAGCCTCACCAAGTTCCTCCCCGAGACCCCCGGTCTGTACCTCGTCTACACCGACGCCGAGACCGGCGTCATCGAGCTCAGGCCTATCAACCCGCCCCACCCCGAAGGAGACGACGCAGCATGACTGGAACCACCCACATCCCGCCGGCGCCCAAGGTGCCCCCGGCCGTGCGCCCCGCCAGCGGCGAGTTCCACCCCTCGCTCATCAGCGGCGGCTGGGTCCCGGGCGCCCTGCCCACCATCCCCGCCGGCAACCCGCCGAGCTTCGCCCACCTCTTCTCGACCGACCCGCGCTTCTCCCTGCAGCGCGCCGAGGGCATCCGCGAGCAGCTCACCGGCGACATCGACGAGCTGATCGCCAACGAGCAGTCGGACCTCGACGACGAGGAGCACGGCAACCTCGTGCGCAAGCTCGTCGCCTACCTGCTCGGCTCCGGCTGGGTCACCAACGAGCCGAAGGGGTCCTGATGCTCGCCCACCTCACCCTCGTCGCCGGACACGCCATCTCCGACCACGCGCGCAACGTCGGCGGCGCTGGCGTCCTGGTCCTCGTGGTCGTCGCCCTCACCTGCCTGGCGATCGCCGCCCGCGGCAACGGGAACGGACCCTATGACGGCCCCCGCGCCGCTTGAGGTCGGCGAGTACGTCACGGTCGGCTCCCCGCGCCGCGGCGCGCTGACCTGGCAGATCAAGGCCATCGTCCTCGACCTCTCCATCATTGACGGCCAAGAGGTCGCCGCCACCGCTCTGCTCATCTCCGGCACCACCAGTCGCCGCCGGTGGGAGCCCCTCGAGAACCTCACCCGCTTCACCCCCACCACCCAGGAGGACCAGTGACCACCCCCATCAACGAGCCGGGCACGCCCCAGTTCGAGCCCTGGCCGAAGATCGCCCGCCTCAACCGGGACATCGTCGTCACCGAGAAGATCGACGGCACCAACGCCGCCGTGCTCATCGTGCCGGCTGTCGAGGTCCGCGACGCCGTCGCCGTCGCCACCGCCGAGCCGGGCACCCTCATCATCCACGACCTCGAGCGCGCCAAGAAGGACAGCGCTCTGATCGCCCTCATCGAAGGCCACGCCGTCTTCGCTCAGTCCCGCACCCGCTTCATCACCGCGACCAAGCAGGGCGACAACATGGGCTTCGCCGGCTGGGTCGAGCGCAACGCCGGCGCGCTCGTGCGCATCCTCGGCGCCGGACGCCACTTCGGCGAGTGGTGGGGCTCGAACATCCAACGCTCCTATGGCCGCACCGGCGGCGAGAAGACCTTCTCGCTGTTCAACACGACCAGGTGGTCCGAGTCGGACATCGACATGATGGCCGCCGCTGAGGGCCTCGAAGGCCAGCTGGACCTCGTCCCGGAGCTCTACAGCGGCCCGTTCGACGAAGGCGCGATCCAGGACGCGATCGCCGGCCTCCGTCGCCACGGCTCCGTCGCCGCGCCCGGCTTCGAGCGCCCCGAGGGCGTCGTCATCTACCACGTCGCCGCTCGCACCTCCTTCAAGGTCACGCTCGAGGGCGACGAGGAACCGAAGCGCCAGTCCCGCGACGATCACGGCAACGCGACGGGGGTGGCCGCGTGATCGCCCTCGCCGTCCTGCTCATCGTCTTCCTGACGATCGCCGTCCTCAGCGTCGGCACGCTCATCGTCGGCGCGATCGCGGACCTCCTCGACGACGTTCCGCCGAGCGCCGGCAACTTGCTGCTCTGGGTCATCGGCGGCTCGATGCTCGGCTCCCTCGGGGTCGGCGTCGCGCTGGCCGCGACCGTCCTCGCCACGGCGGCCGCCCGATGAGCGCCCAGCTGCGCATCCTCGTCGACCAGGACGAGGTCATCGCCGCCTTCCTGCCCGGCCTCGAGCGCCTGGTCGAGGAGCAGAACCCGCGCATCCCGAAGGATTGGACGCCGATCGTCGGCACCACGCGCTGGGACCTGCTCGCCGACCGGCCGCGGAGCCAGCAGCAGGCCATCAGCCGAGCCATGTCGACGTCAGGCTTGTTCGCCTCTCTTGAGCCCATCCCGGGCGCCCTCGAGGCGCTCCGCGAGATGGCTGCCGAGGGCCACGACGTCCACATCGTCACCAGCCCGATGTCGAGCAACCCCACCTGCGCCAGCGACAAGCTCGCCTGGGTCACCCGCTACCTCGGCAACGACTGGCGCCACAAGGTCGTCATCACCGACGACAAGACCATCGTCCGCGGCGACATCCTCTTCGACGACAAGGGCTCGATTCCGCGCCGGCGACAGGCCAGCTGGACCCAGGTCCTCATCGAGCAGCCGCACAACGTCAACGAGCGGCTCGGCCTGCTCTCCATCCCGTCGCTCGCCAACTGGCGAGTCGCCCTGCAGTTCCTCCCCCACCTCACCCTGATCGGAGACCCCCAGTGACCGGACGCCTCATCGGACTCGGCGGCAAGATGCGCGCCGGCAAGGACACCGTCGCCGCCCACCTCGTGGCCGAGCACGGCTTCGTCAAGGTCGCCTTCGCCGACCCGCTGCGCGAAGCGATGCTCGCCCTCGACCCGTTCATCCCGACGAACGCCAAGAGCCCCACCGGCAGCTCCTTCGTCTCCGAGGGCATGCACCACCGCTACTCGCGCGTCATCGACGAGGTCGGCTACGAGCAGGCCAAGGAGAACCCCGAGGTGCGCCAGCTCCTGCAGCGCATCGGCACCGAAGTCGGCCGCCGGATCCTCGGCGAGAACGTCTGGGCCGACGCCGCCCGCCGCCGCATCCAGGAGCTCCGTGCCGCCGGCCACGACGTCGTCGTCACCGACACCCGCTTCCCCAACGAGGTCGACCTCATCAACGAGCTGGGTGGCCTCACGGTGTGGGTCTCGCGGCCGGTGCGCGACCTCAACGAGCTGACCACGACGGTGCCGCAGGCCCACGCCAGCGAGAGCAGCGTCTACGACGAGGACTTCGAGCGGGTCATCGTCAACGACAGCACGCTCGAGGCGCTCTACTCGAACGCTTCGTCGCTGCTCGCCGAGACGATGCCGGCGCGCCGCGCGGCCCGGACGCAGCTGCTCCTCGACGGAGCGGTCGTCGTCGACCTCGCCGACGTCCAGCCGGACGACCCGAAGCTCGCCATCGTGGAGTCCTGGTCGACCGGCCCGATCGTCGTCGTGCGCAGCCGACTTTCGATCATCGCGTGAGGGTTTAGCCCGCTAAAGCGAGAACCCCGCCCCCCGAACTGGGGGCGGGGCTCTTCGCGTTTAGCTACGTAACGATCCGGTCTCAGGCGATCCCGGACTTGATGATCGGCATGACCCCAGTGATGGGGACGACCGGAGCGGGCGCCGTCGGGCGCAGCCCGATGCGCGACGCGAGGCTGACGACGACGTCGATGGGGAACTCGATCACCGACCGCTTGGTGCGGCGGCCGTCCTCGCGGAGCTCCTCGAGAAACACCGAGTTCTCGGCCTGATAGGCCACGAACTGCCTGCCATCGGTGGACTCGATCGAGGCGACGCGAGGGGTCGAGGAAGAGGGGTGCGGGTTGGACACGTTGGTACTTCTTTCACGATCAAACAGGGGACATGTGGTGTATCGCCAGCTTCCAGCAGACAGGCAGGTCTACCGTAGGTCATAGCCACTGACATTGACAACGATTAGTGAGCACCGGCAATATGGTCACACCTCGCCCCGCGAGAACAGCTAGCTAATTCCGGTCGACAACGACCGATCACACGAAATGGATGCCCCCATGTCACTTGACCTCTCCACGCTGCCGGCGGCAACCGGCTACAGCACCACCGAGGTCTACTACGGAACGCGGTTCGTCCAGGGGGGACGAACGAACTACCTTCTCGACCTCACTCTGCTGCAGATCCTGTCGCTCGTACCGCGCCCCAACCCGGAGGTCGCGACGGTCGGGAACCGACGCATCAACGCCAAGCACGCCAACGACTTCGCCACCTACCTGCGCAAGACCCCGGAGTGGGTCGTGCCGGGCATCATTCTGCGCGTCGAGAAGCCCTTCGGCTTCGACGCGGCGACGCCCGAGGGCGGCGTCCAGTTCGGCGCCGTCACCTACAAGCGCACGCCCACGTCGGAGCTGCACATCCTCGACGGTCAGCACCGGATCCTCGGCATGTACGTCGCGCTCGACCAGATCGCGGCCGACATCGAGAAGGTCAACGAGCTGATGTCCGCCGCCCGCCGCAACCAGGACGAGAACGGCGTGCGCCACTACCAGGAGCGCCGCGCTGAGCTCGACCGGCAGGCCAAGCGCTTCGAGACCGAGTCGATCCCGGTCCAGGTGATCGTCGAGGGCGATCCGCAGAAGTACCGCCAGGCCTTCTACGACATCGCCGAGAACGCCAAGGGCATCACCGCCTCTGTCCGCGCGCGCTTCGACTCCCGCAAGGCCGTGAACCGAGCGCTCGAGCAGATCCTCGCCCTCCCGCTCCTTGCGAACCGGGTCGAGACCGAGACCGACCGGCTCCCGAAGAAGAGCCCGTACCTCACGACGGCCAAGCACGTCATCGAGACCGTGCGCGCGCTGACGGTGGGCTATGAGGGTCGCATCGGCAAGCGCGTCGAGGCCACGCTGAGCGACGCCCAGGTGGCGAAGAACTCGGCCGACTTCTTCGCGCTGCTCGAGGAGTCGTTCCCGCCGCTCTACGCGATCGAGCACAACCAGATGACCCCGGACCAGCTGCGCGAGCAGTCGCTGCTCGGTTCCCCGGTCTTCTGGCGGATCCTCGCGGCTACCTACCACGACCTGACGACCGAGCACTCCTTCTCTCGCGAGATGGTGGGGCAGTTCTTCCAGAAGATCGCCCCGCACCTCGAGGTGCCGATCCACGAGCACTCGCTGCTGCTCGAGCGCATCGGCATGCCGGCGTTCGTGCCCGGCATGAGCGCCCCGTCGTCGCGCCGACAGGACGCGGTCGAGGTGGTCGAGAAGTTCGTGGGGTGGGCCATCGACAAGCCGGCCTTCCTCGACAAGGCTCCGCGGCCGGCGCCCAAGGCCGCCTCGGTCAAGCCGGTCGAGGAGATGACCGAGGACGAGCTGGACGCTGAGCTGCGGCCCGAGACCGCCCGCGCCCGGCGCGAACACGCCGGTGCCACCAAGTCTTAGTTCTAGCTTGGAACGGCTACCGTAGACCAGTCATCACGGGCCCTCGCGGGTACCGTGTCGGCAACGGTTGGACGTTGTACGAAGCCCCTCGGTATTCCAGCACCGGGGGGTTTCGTGTATCTGGGTCTGGACGGTTCCTGGGAGTTTGCTGAGAGCCGCGGTATCCTCGCGACGTGAAGGACGTCACCGAGCTGAGCCGGCCGCTGGCCAACGGTCCCATCGACCGCAAGCTCCTCGCCGGCGCCGCGGACGGCCTCTCGCCCCGCGAGCTCTCGCGCCTCGTGGGCGGCATCGTCACGCCCGAGGAGGCCGCCCAACGCGTCCGCGACCTCCTCGAGAGCCGCAACTGGCTGACGTTCTTCGAGCAGGAGCAGCTCGCGCTCGAGTCCATCAACGAGATGCTCACAATGCTGCGCACGATGGCCAACGCGGGCTCGCTGGACGCTGTGAAGGTCTCACTGAGCGCCATCAAGCTCAAGCTCGACACCCTCGCCAAGAACCGCATCTCGCCCGAGCAGGCCGCCAACATCATCCGCGAAGGCCAGGCCCGCATCATGCTCTCGGCCATCCAGATGGCCATGCTCGAGGCGTCGCGCACGCTCGCTTCGCAGTACGGCGTCGAGCCGACCGAGGTCCGCGAGACGGTCATGCTGGCACTGCCGGCTGCCGTCGAGACCGTCGAGGCGCGAATCGAGCAGTCGTGAGCGGCCTGCAGGGCTACCTGCCTGACCTCCTCCCGCTCGTCATGGACGGGCTCGAGGCGGACGCGCGCAAGGCCAAGTACGTCACCGACCCCGTGCTTTGGGCCAAGGACATCCTCGGCGTCGAGCTGTGGTGGAAGCAGCAGGACATCGCCTACGCGATCGCCCGCGGCGACAAGAAGTCGGTCGCCGTGCGCGCCGGCCACGGTGTCGGCAAGAGCTTCCTCTCCGCCGTGCTCGTGTGCTGGTGGATCGACGTGCACCCGCTCGGCACTGCCTTCGTCGCCACCACGGCGCCCTCCGCGGCCCAGGTGAAGGCCATCCTCTGGCGAGAGATTCGGACTCTGCACCAGCGCTCCGTCGAGCGCCACAAGGAGTTCCTGCACCTGCAGAAGGCCGGCAAGGACGCCAGCGCCTACCCCGACCACGCGCTCCCCGGCTACATCACCGGCAACGACGAGTGGAAGACGCCGCTCGGCGTGCTCGTCGCCCAGGGCCGCAAGCCGCCGGACCACAAGGAGGACGCCTTCCAGGGCATCCACGCCCAGTACGTGCTCGCCATCGGCGACGAGGCCGTCGGGCTAAACGAGGCCATGATCGACTCGCTGTCGAACATCACCTCGAACGACACCTCGCGCCGTCTGCTGATCGCCAACCCGACCAACCCGGCATCCCGCCTCGGCCAGATCTTCTCCGGCAAGATCAACGACAAGACGGGCGAGGAGTACGGCGCCAGCTGGGACCTCCACGCCATCTCCGTGCTTGACAGCCCCAACTTCCACGGCGCCGGCCGCTGCCCCGACGACTGCGAGCGCAAGGTCGAGCACGACCAGCTGCCGTTCGGCCTGGGCATGTCCGAGGAGGCGCTGCGCGCGCTCTCGGGCCCCACGTACGTCGAGGAGAAGCGCATCGAGTTCGGCGAGGACTCGCCGCGCTACCGCTCGCGCGTGCTCGGCATGTTCGCCTACGACGCCGGCAACAACCTCTTCACCGAGTACGCCCTCGGCAAGGCCCGCGACGCGGAGTGCTTCGTCGAGGACCCGACCGGCGGCTACCTCGGCGTCGACGTCGCCCGCGCCGAGTCCGGTGACTCGACCTTCGTCTACCACGCGGTCAACGGGCTCATGTACGACTGGGTCGACGTCGAGCACGAGGATGGCCACGTCACCAGCGAGCTCGGCCCCGTCGGGGTGCGCCAGGGCACCAAGATCCGCCTCGTCGACTCCTTCCGCGGCCGCCCGTTCTCCGACCGCATCGAAGACGACCCCAACGGCGGCACCCGCCGCATCATTGGCCAGGCGACGCTCATCCACCAGCACGCCGTGGAGCTCGGCGTCTCCCAGGTCCGCGTCGACGGCTCGGGTATCGGCCAGGGCCTCATCGACGCGCTCTTCTCGATCGACCTCAAGGGGCGCCCGCGGCCGTACACGATCGTCAACATGCTCGGCTCGCACTCGAGCCCGAACATCGACGTGTGGCGCAACGACCGTGCGTTCCAGTACGACAAGCTGCGCGAGCGCATGGAGCAGGGGCTCGTCGACCTCGACCCCGCCGACGCGCTGCTGTTCGAGCAGCTGGGCGACATCCTCTACGAGGAGGGTCCGCCGAAGGGCGCCATCCAGATCGAGTCCAAGGAGTCCATGCACAAGCGCGGCGTGAAGTCGCCGGACGCGGCCGACACCTGCTACTACGCCGCCGCGATCCTACCGGGCATCGACTCCCCGCTGAACCGCGCGAAGAAGGGCGACACCTTCTTCCAGGACCCGTGGGCGATGCTCCGGCAGAAGCGCGACTACGCCGGCGCGCCCATGTAGCCGGCCCCGCTTTCTGGGAAAATCCTGAATGCAGGCTGTAAACTCCCGAATGTGAGTCCTGTAGCCGCCGAACCCGTCCACGAGGGCACCGCCACCGCGATGGCGCTCCGCGAGGACCAGGTCGAGATGCTCGAGCAGCTGCTCGACCACCAGCAGACCATCAACCAGAGCCTCCTCGAGCAGGTGCGCTGGAACGCGATGCTCGCCGGCGAGGATCTGGGATGGTCCGCCGTCTCGGGCGGGGGCGTCACCCGCGAAGGACCCGACCTCGTCCAGGCCAAGGAGTGGGCGGAGAAGCTCCGCGAGGCGCTCGGCAACGTCCACATGATGCAGGGCCTTCGGCTGCGCACGAACAACATCTGGTCGGGCGGCATCCACTACAACAAGGAGGCCCTCCCGGAGGGCTCGGGGCGCGGCCAGCAGACCGCCAAGCGCGTGCGCGACCCGCTCAACCAGCGCAACTTCTTCGGCAAGCAGGCCCACGACGAGCGCGAGTCCGCGCTCTACACCGACGGGATCTACCTCGTCCTGGGCGACCCCAGCGACTGGTCCCTCGAGCCCATCTCGATCATGGACATCGGCGCGATCGCCTACAACCCGAAGCGTGCGGACGAAATCATCGCCTACCGCCACGACTACCAGGACTTCTCGGGCCCGGAGCCCGTGTCTCGCAAGGAGTGGCACTACACCGACCTCGCCATCGGCCGCCGCGGCCGCGCCGGCTTCGGCGTCAAGGTGCAGCAGGGCGAGACGGCCCCCGACGAGCGCGTGATCTTCGACCAGATGGTCAACACGCAGGTCGGCTGGACCCTCGGCGTCCCCGACTCCCTGCTGGCGTACGCGTGGGCGAAGGTCTACCGCGACTTCGTGATGAACGGCAAGGTCACCACCGACGCCATGGCGCAGTTCGCCTTCCAGGTCGCCACCGGCACCAAGAAGGAGACCGATACCGCGGCCGCTCGGCTGGCCGAGCCCTCGGACGCCGGCGCCACGCTCGTCGGAGCCAACACGCTCGTCCCGCTCGCCACCACCGGCAAGGCCTACGACTTCTCGGCCGGCCGGCCGCTCCTTGCGATCGTCGCCTCGGCGCTCGAGGTCTCGCTCGTCTCCCTCGCCTCGGACTCCGAGGGGCAGACCGCTGCGGCCACCACGCTCGACCTCCCCACCCGCCTCGCCATGGAGTCGCGCCGTCAGCTCCACGTCGACTTCGACTACCGCGTGCTCACCTGGATGGGCGCCGGCCAGGGCCAGAACACCCCCGAGCTCGAGGTCACCTTCTCCTCCCTCGACGACAAGGCCGACGTCTATCGCGAGCTGCAGGCGCTCATCCTCGCGCTCAACTCCGGGCTGTACGAGCCGGAGCCGATCGAGCGCCGCATCTCTCAGCTGCTCGAGGTCACCGGCAACACCGTGCCGACCGACTGGATCCACCCGAACACCCTCAAGGCCCTCAAGGCACAGGCCAAGATCAAGGCCGATGCCGCGCCGGCGCCCGCCACGGACCCCGCCGCCGGCGACACCACCCAGACCCCCGGCGTCAACGCCGCGGGCTCGCAGGGGAAGGGCGCCACCAGCTCCACCGCCTCGCCCGAGCAGGGCCGCAGCAAGGCTTCCGGCAAGGGTGGCGACAAGGGCAACGACATCCGCACGGACACGAAGAAGTAGCCAGCTAATCGCCTAGCTGGACGTTTTCTGGACGTTTCCTGGGAGTCACCATAGAGTGGCCTCGTGCCCCAGGAACTGCTCCTCTGCGAGGAGGCGAAGACCGCCACGAAGACGCCCACCGGCCGGTGGCGCGCCATCCTCGCCGTCCCCGGCAAGGGCAGCTCGGGCAACTACTCGCGCGAGATGCTCGCGGAGTACGGCCCCAAGGCCTTCCCGGCCGGCATGAAGGCGTACCTGACCCACGACGAGAAGCGCGATCCGCGCGACCTCCTGGGCCACTACCCGGACGGTGCCTGGTTCGACCCGGATGAGGGTGTCGACGGCGCGCTCGTCTCGGAGCTCGAGCCCCTGCCGAGCAAGCGCGCCTTCGTCGAGGAGGTCGCGCCGCACGTCGCGCTCTCGCTCTTCGCCATGGGCAAGAAGGACGACGCCGGCAACATCACCGAGCTGCTCGCTCATCGGACCAACGGCGTCGACATGGTCGGCTACGGCGGCCTCGAGGGCTCGAGCCTCGGCAGCCAGATTTTCGAGCGAGCGCAGACGCTCCTCGAAGCCAGTCGTACCGCCGAGACGGTCTCGTCGGTCGAGAAGGAGAACAGCATGACCCCCGAGCAGATCGCTGCTCTCGTGGAGGGCCTCAAGGGCGCCTTCGCGGAGAGCCTCGCTCCGGTCCTGACGTTCGTCACCGAGCAGCGCGCCGCGGAGGAGGCCCGTCGTCAGGCGGAGACCGCCAACAAGGACGCCGAGCCGACCGTCAAGGAGGCCGTGGCCAAGGCCCTGGCCGACAAGAAGGCGATCGACGACGCGGAGCTCTCGGAGTCCGCCTCGGCGCGCCTCCTGGCGGCGTCGGAGAACGGCGACGACATCACCGAGGCCCTGGCCGAGGCGATCAAGGTCCGCGACGAGTACGCCTCGCGCATCACCGAGTCCACCGAGGTCACGGGCGGCCGCCGCTCCGAGACCACGACCACCCACGTCGCCGAGTCGTACTCGGTCGGCCTCTTCTCGAAGTAAGGAGACCTGACATGGCGCAGACCACCAAGGTCAAGCAGATCTTCGCCGACATCGAGTCGACGCGTGAGGTCTGGAAGCTCCCCGCGGCCACGCCGGGTCACACGATCGTCGCGGTCAACGGCCGCGTCGGCGTGACCATCGCCGGCACCCCGGGGCAGGTCCAGTCGATCGCGCTCGGCACGACCGGCTTCCAGATCAGCGGCATCCCGCTGCCCGACAACGGCCAGGCGCCGCTCCACTCGACGGTGCACACCACGGGCACCTTCGAGGGGCCGGTCACCGGCGGCCAGTCGACCACGGCCCAGAACACCCCGGTGTACCTGGTCATCGCGGACGGCACCCTCACCCTGACCGCCGACGGCAACAACACGGTCAAGGCCGGCGTCGTCAACTTCCCCGAGGGCTACCGCCAGTCCGGCACGGTCCTCCCGTTCAAGATCGGAGTCTGAGCCCCGTGAAGGAGTTCAAGGAGCGCGTCTACGAGAACGCGTTCACCCTCGACGGCCGCCTGCACCCGCAGGTGGGCGTGTCCGACCGCAAGGTCAAGGAGGCCGCGCGCCTCTTCAAGGGCGCCATGGCCGGCAACCTCGAGCTCGACTACAAGCTGCGCGAGGCGGTGACGTCGACCGACGCCTCCGTCAACCTCACGCACGCGATCAACCTCGAGTTCGTCCCGCAGTACGACCGTGAGGTCCACCAGCTCGGCGCCTGGGCGACCACGCGCACGGTGCCGGACTTCCGGCCGGCGTTCCTCTACTCGATCTACACGGGCGAGGGCGACGAGACGAGCGACGAGGACGCGACCCACGAGTCGCACCTCCGCGGCAACGTGCTCGACGAGCACGGTGACCTCCCCGTCGTGCCCGAGGGCGCGCCGTACCCGATGGTCTCCATGCAGGGCGGCGTCGAGGGCTACTACCAGAAGCTGCGCAAGCGCGGTCTGCGGATCGACTGGACGTGGGAGGCGCGGGTCAACGACACCGTCGGCTTCTTCGAGCAGCTCCCGGGCGAGCTCCTGGCGGTCACGGTCGACGGGGCCATCGCGGAGTTCTTCGACGCGCTGCTCTCGGTGACCAACGCCACGCAGCTGCAGGGCGGCACCGCGATCGACGGCACCGTGATCCCGGCGAAGGCGGTGCTCTCCCCGGAGGCCGTCCAGCAGGCGATCAAGGAGCGCGCGCTCCGCAAGATCAAGGGCAACAAGATCGGGAAGGCGACGAGCTACAACCTCTTCCTCCCGATCGGCGGCGCGGACGAGTGGGAGTTCATGCTCAAGCGGCGTGTGCTCGAGTTCCACAACGGCTCGTTCGTCGAGGCGGGCGACCGCTTCAACGTCACCGCGCTGGCCTCGGTCACGCCCGTCGAGCACGAGCGGATCAACGAGGGCGAGTGGTTCCTCGTCCCGGCGCCGGGCTCGACCCGCCGTCCGGTGATCGAGTTCCTCAACCTCCGCGGCTACGAGACGCCGGAGCTGCGCGTGCAGAACCTCACCGGCTCGTACGTCGGCGGCGGCGCGATCGCCCCGTTCCAGGGCTCCTTCGACACCGACTCGCTGGCGTACCGCCTCCGCGTCGTGAAGGGCGCCGTGCTCTGGAACGAGTACCACATCATCTGGTCGGACGGCACCGGCGGGCAGATCACCCGCCCGACGTCCGACTAGGGCCCGGCACAACACCGAGGGGCTCATCCGCTGCGGCGGGTGGGCCCCTTTGGCGTGTCGGATTAGCTAGCTATTGGACCTGGATGCTCGCTGAACGTAGCCTGGACGCGTACGCGGCTCCCTCCTCCCGTACAGCGGGCCCCCGGGCGTGAGGATCAACCGCCCGGGGGCTTGACCAGCTCGTCGTCAATCCTGGGAGCTTGCTGTACGCTGGCTGCATGGCCGACCCGACCCCCGATCCGACGAACGGCGAACTGCTCGACCCCGAGACCCCGATCGGGCAGGTGCGCGAGCTCGTCGGCGACGAGACGCCGGATCCGACGTCGAACGCCTACCTCTTCTCGGACGGCAAGATCGGCGTCGCGCTCCTCGCGTCTGGCGGCTCCCTGCTGCGCGCCTGCGGGATCCTCGTCAAGACGCTCGCGACGCAGCAGACCCTCGCCGGCAACTCGATCGCGGCCGACGACTTCAAGATCAACTCGACGAACCGCGGCACCGACCTGCTCAAGATCGCCGAGAGCTACTTCAAGGACGCGGACGCCGCGGACGCCGCCGTCGAGGCGGCCGCCTCCGCCGGCGAGCTCGTCATCGTGAACACCCGCCTGCGCAGTTCGGCGCCCGTCTACTGCGGCAACGGTCCTCTCGCGCTCGACTGGCCGTAGAACGGCGCCAGGCGGGGCGTGGGGCCCGGCCACTGGTCCTCGCGCCCGTACCGCCACAGCGCGACCGCGGCGTCCCTGAGCGACGTCGTGCGCCCGATGGGGACCGCTTCGTCGCCGCGGCGCAGCCAGACCTCGAGGCCGTCCTCCGCGGGCACGATGGCGCCCTCGGGGTTGCCGAACCGCGTGCGGCGCATCTTCCAGCCGCCCGGCAGCCGCCGCAGCTCCTGGACCGGATGCCAGAAGCCGCTGCTCATCAGTGCGCGGCGCGCTCCGCGGCCCGGCGCTCGAGCTCGGCGCCCACGCGTGCGTCGATGTCGCGTTGCTTCTGGGCGGCGCGCTGGTTGCGCTCCACGCGCCGCGCGCGGGCGCCGATGGTCGCCTTGCTGCCGAAGCCGGTGACGCCAGCCCAGATCAGCGCGCCGGCGCCGCCGAGGATGACGATGCCGACGATGATGCCGATGACTGCGCCTACCATGCGGGTCAGCGTAGCGGGCGCCGACGACGCGGGCGAGCCCCCGAGGGGGTGATGGAGCCGCCTGTGGGAATCGAACCCACGACCTACGCTTTACGAGAGCGTCGCTCTGCCGACTGAGCTAAGGCGGCGGCCGTGGCCCCATGGGGCCGACGTCGAGCCTACCGGATCCTGGCCGTTGCCCCATTTCTGCCCCATGAGGCGGGATCCGCTCGGGCCGGGAAACAAAAAACCCCCCGGCTGACCAGGGGTTCTTCGGAAGTTGCGAGCTCGCGATTCAATCATTACGAGTGAGACGCTCTGCCGACTGAGCTAAGGCGGCGCGGCCGCGCTGCAGCCTCGACGAGCATACCCGAGGTCAGCGGGGCGGCGGAGCGGAGGTCGCGAGCAGGTCGGTGAGCTCGGCAAACGACTCGTGCATCCGGTCGACGATCCGCTCGGCCGGCTCGCCCGAGGCGGCGAACGTCATCCAGGCGTGGCGCATGGTCGCGATGCAGACGAAGACCGCGAGCCGGGCGCGACGGGAGCGGTCGTCCTCCGGCTGCTCGGGGTGCTCGGCCGTGAGACGGCGCTCGACCACCTCGAGGAGGTCGGCCTCGAAGTGGCGGAAGTGCTCCATCCGCAGCGCCGTGATGTGCGGATAGCGCTGGAACACCTCCTTGCGCGCCGCGATCATCTCGACGTCGTGCGCGACGTCGTCGACGGTCGCGTCGAACAGGTGCCCGAGGTCGGCGATCAGCGGCCCGCGCGCGGCGATGAAGCGCTCGACGGCGGCGTCGGACGGCATCTGCGGCGCCTCCCCGGCGAGGGCGTCCTCCTTCGACGGGAAGTAGTTGAAGAAGGTGCGGGGCGACACGTCGGCCAGGCGGCTGATCTCGTCGACGGTGGTCGACTCCAGCCCCTTCTCGCTGACGAGCTGCAGGGCGGCGAGGAGGATCGCGCGCCGGGTCGCGATGCGCTTGCGCTCGCGGAGACCGGGTTCCGCCGGATCCGCGGTCCCGACCTCCGACATGCTCCTATTCTCGCCGACGTCGCGCCGCGTCGCCGGGTCCCGCGCGGTGACCGGTGTCAGCACATCGGGTCGGAGGCCGGCACCTTCCCGCTCACGAAGAAGTCGTCGACCGCCGAGTCGACGCAGCTGTTGCCCTTGTTGTAGCCGGTGTGCCCCTCGCCCTTACGGGTGACGAGGTGACCGTTCTGCAGCTCCTTGGCGAGGTTGCGGGCCCAGACGTACGGGGTCGCCGGGTCGTTGGTCGTGCCGACGACGAGGATCGGGGCGGATCCGTCGGCGTGGATCGCGACCCGGTCCCGGGTGCCGGGGAACGGCCACTTCGCGCACGATGTGCCGCCCCATGACATCACGGGTCCGAAGACCGGCGCCTGCGCGGCGAGCTGGGCCGCCTGCTGCGTCATGTCGACGATGTTGTCGTCGCTCGTGTAGTCGAGGCAGTTGATCGCCGTGAACGCCTCGGTCTCGTTGGAGCTGTAGGTGCCGCTCGAGCTGCGGTCGTTGTAGGAATCGGCGAGCGTGAACGCGACGGAGGTGCCCCCCTTCCGGACGTCGTCGAAGAGCTTGTCGAGATAGGACCAGTTGTCGCGGTTGTAGAGCGGCAGGATGATCGCGCTGAACATCGTGTTCGCGCCGAGTTCCCGGCCGTCGTCGCCGGGGAGGGGGCTCTGCTGCAGCTGCTGCAGGATCCGCTGGACCTCGGTCATGCCCTGGTCGACCGAGCCGTGGAACGGGCAGCCCTTCCGCGTGAGGCAGTCCTTCAGGTAGGCGCGGAACGCGCTCTCGAACCCCTTGGCCTGGGTGAGCGTCACGTCGAAGTCGGACGTCGCCGGGTCGAGGGCGCCGTCGAGCACGAGACGCCCGGTCTTCTTCGGGTAGAGGTCGGCGTAGGTCGCGCCGAGGAGCGTGCCGTAGGAGTAGCCGAGGTAGTTGAGCTTCTTGTCGCCGAGGACCGCGCGGAGCAGGTCGAGGTCGCGTGCGGCGCTGTCGGTGTCGATGTACTGCAGCAGCGGGCCGGTGTGCTCGAGGCAGCTCTGCCCGAAGCTCCCGTTCTCCGCCTCGGTCGCCGCGATCCACGACGGCGTCCCCGGCGTTCCGGGCACGATGCCGTAGATGAACTGGTCGAGCACCTTCGGGCCGCCGCAGTCGACGGCCGATGAGGAGCCGACCCCGCGCGGGTCGAAGCCGACGATGTCGTAGTTCTTCTGCAGCCGGCCGTCGACCGCGTAGCTCAGGCTCGTCTTGATGAAGTCGACCCCCGACGCGCCCGGGCCGCCGGGGTTCACGAGGAGTGACCCGAGTGGCTTCTGGGTGGCGGGATGGCGGATGAGGGCGAGGTCGATCGAGGCCTGCGCCGGGTCCTGCCAGTTCATCGGCGCCTTGGCGGTCGCGCACTGGAGACCTCCGTCGCACGCGCGCCAGCGGAGCACCTGCGAGTAGAACGGCTGCAGGTCGGCCGCGACCGTCTCCTTCGTGGGCGTCGACACCGTCGAGGCGGGGCGCGGCGGCTGGAACCAGGAGACGCAGCCGCTCAGCAGCAGTGAAGCGGCCGTCGCGACGACGAGCGCGGCGAGGAGGCGGCGGCGGGTCACCCGCACATCCTTCCAGGCGCGGCTGAGCGTCGCGATCATGACAACGAGTGCCCTACGGCCGCCGGACCGCGGCGACCAGGACCGCCTCGAGGGCCAGCGCCGGGGCCACGTTGCCGGCGATCCGTTCGCGCGCGGCGGCGATCGCATCGCGGGTGGCGAGCGTCTGCTCCGGCGCGGACGACCGGGCCGCCGCCTCCAGCTCGCCGTAGATCGCGAGGTTGACCGGCTCCGAGTCCACCCCGAGCTGGAGCAGCAGGATGTCGCGATAGAGCGAGAGCAGGTCGACGAGGATCCGGTCGAGCCCGTCGCGCAGGCTCCGGGTCGCGCGCCGCTTCTGGTCGTCCTCGAGCGCCTTCAGCTGGCCGCGGAGCGCCGGCGGCACCGTGCCGCCCGGATCGACGCCGAGGGACCGCAGGGTCGCCGCGCGCTCCTCCTCGTCGCGCTCCGTCGTGATCGCCTTCGCGTCGGCCCCGGCGACCTCGAGAAGCGCGGCCGCCGCGAGCACGGCGCCCGAGGCGCTGCGGACGCCGAGCGCGAGCTGCAGGGTCCGGGCGCGGCGGCGGCGGGCCTCCTCGCTCGTCGCGAGGCGATGCGCCATGCCGACGTGCGACTGCGATTCGCGCGCAGCGCGCTCCGCCTCGGGGCGGCTGACACCGTCGCGGCGTTCGATGAGACCGGCGACGTCGGCGACCGACGGCACGCGGAGCCGTACCGTGCGCACGCGGGATCGGATGGTCGGCAGCAGGTCGGCCTCGCTCGGCGCGCAGAGGATCCAGACCGTACGCGGCGGCGGCTCCTCGAGCGCCTTGAGCAGCACGTTGGAGGTGCGCTCGGTCATCCGGTCCGCATCCTCGATGACCATGACGCGGTAGCGGCCGACGCTCGGCGAGAAGGCGCTCGCGGCGACGAGCCGGCGCACCGGCTCGATGAGGATCTGGACGCCTTCGGTCGCGAGCACGCCGAGGTCGGGGTGGGTGCGTGCGAGCACCTGCCCGTCGGTCACCGGGTCGCCGCCCTCCCGCGAGAGCAGCGCCGCCGCGAAGGCGTACGCGAGGGTGGAGCGACCCGATCCCGGCGGACCGGTGATGAGCCAGGAGTGCGCGAGCGCGGCGTCGTCGGCCGTGGCGGCGCGCATGGTGGCGATGGCCTCGGCCTGGCCGGTCAGCTCATCCCACAGCGCCACGGGTCGAGGCTACCGACCGCCGCCGACGCGTTCGTGCTCGCGACCGCGCTCGGCGACCCGGGCGCGGATCGCGGCGGCGAGCTCGTCGACGGGGAGCGTCGCGTCGAGGACGAGGAAGCGCTCCGGCTGCGCGGCGGCGAGCCCGAGGTAGGCGTCCCGGACGCGCGCGTGGAACTCGGCGGTCTCCGCCTCGAGCCGGTCGTACCGCGTGCGGGCCGCGTCGAGGCGCGCACGGCCGATCGCCGGGTCGAGGTCCAGGAGCACCGTGAGGTCCGGCAGCAGCCCCTCGGCCGCCCAGAGCGAGAGGTCGCGGATCTCGGCGCCGTCGATCTCGCGGCCCGCGCCCTTGTAGGCGACCGACGAGTCCAGGTAGCGGTCCTGGATGACGACCTCGCCGCGCGCGAGCGCCGGGCGCACGAGCGTCGCGATGTGGTGCGCGCGGTCGGCGGCGTAGAGGAGGGCCTCGGCGCGGGGGGCGATGTGGCCGCGACGGTGCAAGACGATCTCGCGCAGCTCCGCGCCGAGGTCGGTGCCGCCGGGTTCGCGGGTGCGGACGACGGTGCGCCCCTGCCCGCTCAGCCACTCCTCGAGCAGCGCGGCCTGCGTCGACTTGCCCGAGCCGTCGCCGCCCTCGAAGGTGACGAACAGCCCGCGCGGTCGGTCGGTGCCGCGCTCGTCGGCACCGGGCTCCTGCGACATGCCGGCTACTTCTTCGCGGGAGCGCGTCGCGTGGTCGTGCGCTTCGCGCCCGACTTCGGCTTGGCCGGACCCTTGGCGCGCTTGTCGGCGAGCAGCTGGACGGCCCGGTCGAAGTCGACGGATTCCACGTCCTCGCCGCGCGGGATCGTCGCGTTGGTCTCCCCGTCGGTCACGTACGCGCCGAACCGGCCGTCGCGGATCCGGATGGGCTTGCCGCTCACCGGGTCGGCCTCGAACTCCTTGAGCGCGCTCGAGGCGCGGCGGGCGCCGTACTTCGGCTGCGCGAAGATCTCGAGCGCGGCGGGCAGCTCGATGTCGAAGATCTGCTGCTCCGACTCGAGCGACCGGCTGTCGGTGCCCTTCTTCAGATACGGGCCGAAGCGTCCGTTCTGCGCGGTGATCTCCTCGCCCGACTCCGGGTCGGACCCGACGACGCGCGGGAGGCTCAGGAGCTTCAGCGCGGTCTCGAGGTCGACGGCCGCCGGATCCATGGACTTGAAGAGGGAGGCCGTGCGCGGCTTGGGCGCGTCCTTCTTCGCCGCCTTCTTCTTCGGCTTCTTCACCTCGCCGGTGGCGGGGTCGACCTCGGGCTCGTCCTCCGGCGCCTCCGGCAGGAGCTCGGTCACGTAGGGGCCGTAGCGGCCGTCCTTCGCCACGATCTGCCGGCCGTTCTCGGGGTTCTCGCCGAGCACGCGATCGCCGACCTCCGGCGCCTCGATGAGCTCGCGGGCGCGGGCCTCGGTGAGCTCGTCGGGCGCCATGTCGTCGGGCACGTTCACGCGGCGCGGGGTGTCGGATCCCTCGACCGGCACCTCGAGGTACGGGCCGTAGCGGCCGATCCGCAGCGTGATGTCGTCGGCGATGCGCACCGAGTTGATGTCGCGCGCGTCGATCTCGCCCAGGTTCTCGACCACGTGCTGCAACCCGCGGTGCTTGTCGCCGCCGAAGTAGAACTCGGTGAGCCAGCCGACGCGCTCCGCCTCGCCGTCGGCGATGCGGTCGAGGTCGTCCTCCATGGAGGCGGTGAAGTCGTAGGCGACGAGGTCCGAGAAGTGGTCCTCCAGCAGCCGCACGACGCTGAACGCGATCCAGTTCGGAACGAGCGACTGGCCGCGCGGGGTGACGTAGCCGCGGTCCACGATCGTCGAGATGATGCTCGCGTAGGTCGAGGGCCGGCCGATGCCGAGCTCCTCGAGCGTCTTCACGAGGCTCGCCTCGGTGTAGCGCGGCGGCGGGCTCGTCTCGTGACCCTTCGCCTCGACCTCCTGGTCGTCGAGCTCCTGGCCCTCCGTCAGCGGCGGGAGGCTCGCGCCCTCGGTGTCGGCGCCGTCGGTGGTCGCCGCCTCCTCGCGCGTCTCGTCGGTGCCCTCCTGGTAGGCCGAGAGGAAGCCCCTGAACGTGATGACGGTGCCGGATGCCGTGAACTCGGCCGTCCCGGCGTCCGCCGTCGCACCCGCGATCGTCACGGTCGCGGTCGACCCGCGCGCGTCGGCCATCTGCGAGGCGACCGTCCGCTTCCAGATCAGGTCGTAGAGCTTGAAGTCGTTGCCGCGGAGCGTGCTCGCGAGCTCCGAGGGCGTCTTGAACACGTCGCCCGCGGGGCGGATCGCCTCGTGCGCCTCCTGCGCGTTCTTCGACTTGCCGGCGTACATGCGCGGCTTCTCCGGCACCGTCTCCGGACCGTAGAGCTTCGCGGCCTGGGTGCGCGCCGCGGTGATCGCCTGCTGCGACAGGTTCGGCGAGTCCGTTCGCATGTAGGTGATGTAGCCGTTCTCGTACAGCCCCTGCGCGACGCTCATGGTCTGCCGGGCCGAGAAGCGGAGCTTGCGGGCGGCCTCCTGCTGGAGGGTGGAGGTCGTGAACGGCGCGGCCGGACGGCGCGTGTAGGGCTTCGACTCGACGGAGGCGACGGTCCAGCGCGCGGTGTCGGCGCGGAGGGCATCGGCGAGACGGGTGGCCGACTCCTCGTCGAGCGCGACGGCGTCGCTTTTCATCGCGCCGCGGTCGTCGAAGTCGCGTCCGCTGGCGATGCGGCGGCCGTCGAGCCGGGCGAGGCGCGCCTCGAAGGCCTGCCCGCCGCCCTGCGCGGCGAGCCGCGCCGTCAGGTCCCAGTACGTCGCGGAGACGAAGGCGAGCCGCTCCCGCTCGCGGTCGACGACGAGGCGCGTCGCGGCCGACTGCACGCGCCCCGCGGAGAGCCCCGGGCCGACCTTGCGCCACAGCACCGGCGACACCTCGTAGCCGTAGATGCGGTCGAGCGCGCGGCGGGTCTCCTGGGCGTCGACGAGCGCCATGTCGATCTGGCGCGTGTTCTGCTCGGCGCGCTGGATCGCCTCCTTGGTGATCTCGTGGAACACCATGCGCTTGACCGGGACCTTGGGGTTCAGCACCTCGAGGAGGTGCCACGCGATGGCCTCGCCCTCGCGGTCCTCATCGGTTGCGAGGTAGAGCTCGTCGGCGCCCTTGAGGGCCTTCTTGAGCTCGGAGACCGTCCTCTTCTTCTCTTCGCTGACGACGTAATAGGGGACGAACCCGTTCTCCACGTCGATCGAGAACCGTCCCATGAGCCCCTTCTTGAGCTCCGCCGGGAGGTTCTTCGGCTCCACGAGATCGCGGATGTGCCCGACCGAGGCCTGCACCTCGTAGCCGTCGCCCAGGTACTGGGCGATCGTCTTGGCCTTCGCCGGGGACTCGACGATGACCAGCTTCTTGCTGTCGGTCACACTCCACCTTCCGTTCGAGGCACACCATACACATGGGTCAGTGGGAGGCGCTGACGGTGCCGAAGGCGTCACGGGCGGGCGGATCACCGCGGCGGCCCCGCCGTCGCACGCGCCGTGAGCGGCACACCGGCCACGCTCGCCGCCACCGCGACGGTGAGGACGAGCCCGTCCGCGGTGCACGAGAGGAGCTGCGCGCCGTCCGCCTCGGCCACCCGCCCCGCGGTCGGGCACGGGTCTCCCGCGACGGCGCCGGCCGCGGCATCGGCGGCGGCGAGTGCGGCCGCATCGGCGGCCGCGACGACCCGCTGCCGGACCGCGAGCCCGGCTCCCAGCGCGACGGCCGCGGTCGCGACGAGCGCGACGACGGCGAGGACGGCGATCGCGACGGCGGCGCCCGCTCCGGCATCGCGGCGGGCGTCCGCCCCGGCGGGCTGCCTCATCCGCTGCGGAGCGCGCAGCTCGTGGCGCCGACCGTGCCGAACGCCGCGGCCGGCCCGGCTCCCGTGACGCTCACGTGCACGCACACCAGCCCGTCACGCTCGCTGCTCGCCCAGGTCGCCCCCGGGAGCTGCGCGCCGAGGTGCGCTGCGACCGAGCCGCCCGCCTCGCCGCGGCCCAGGATGCGCGCCGCGTCGGCGGCGGCGTCCTGCGCGCGCAGCTGGAGGGCGGCGACGCCGACCCCGGCGAGCGCCGCGACGAGCACGAGCATGACGGCCGGCATGGCGACCGCGAACTCCGCCGCCGCGGCGCCCGCGTCAGCCCGCGACCGTGAGCGCACGGTGGACGAGGTCCGTGAGCATGCCCTGCACGGCACCGGACTTCAGGATCACGACGAGCAGTCCGGCGAAGCCGACCGCGGCCATGATCACGACGGCGTATTCGGCGGTGGCGGCGCCCGCGTCGGCCGGCAGGCGTCGCAGCCGAGCCGCGAGCGCGGCGCGTCGGGTGGGGAGGGAGAGGGATCGGGTCATGTGCTCCTGCCTTCGGTTCGGGCACGAACGGGTCCAGCATCGTCTGCGGTTCGCCCGAGCGCTCACGTCACGGCCGGTCCGGGGGATCGGATTCACAGGACGGCAGCGGTGGAGGAGAGCAGAGCGAGCAGGACCGGCGCGACGCCCAGCAGGACGAACGCGGGCAGGACGCACAGCCCGAGCGGGGCGAGGAGGCGCGTCTCGAGGCGGGCCGCGCGGGAGGCGGCATCGGCCCGGGCGATGCGCCGCAGCTCCTCCGCCTCGGCCCGCAGCAGCGCCGCGGCGGGCACGCCGGCCGCCCGGCTGAACGCCAGGACCTCGGCCCCCTGCTCGACGGCTCCGCGACGAGCGGCCTCGAGGTCGACATCGTCGAGCGCGGCATCGACCAGACCGGCCGCGCGGTCGACGCCCGCGCCACCCCGTAACGCGATCGCGAGCAGGTCGAGGCCGAGGCCGGGGGTCGGATCGAGCCGCGACGCCGCGCGAACCATCCTCCCGATCCATCGCACGCCGCACGCGATCAGCGCTCCGCCCGCGACCAGGCAGACCCACCCGGGCGGCGTCGTGAACAACGTGCCGAGCGCGTCGACCCCGATGAGGGCTGCGAGCCCGATGCCGACCAACGGGAGCAGCAGCACCACCCGCGCGGTCGCCACCGGTCCGGCTCGCGCGACCTCCACGTCGCGAGCGGTCTGGGCGAGCGCCCGGAGGGTCGCGGCCAGCTCTCGGAGGGCCGGCGAGAGCGGGGCGCCCGCCTCGGTCGCGACGCGCCAGGCGGCTGCGACCGAGCGCCACGCGATGCTCTCCTCCGCCGGCGCGCTGCTCGCCGCCGACACGAGGCGGGCGGCGAGCTCGTGGCCCACAGGCGCGCCGCTCGCGACCGCGGCCGCCACCCCACCGCTGCGGGCGACGTGCGTCCACGCGGACGGCGGCGCGATGCCCGCATCCAGCAGGACCGCGAGACGGTCGACCGTGGAGGCCGCGGCGGCGAGATCGACGCGCGGCGCCCTCCGCCAGGACGGCCTCACGTCACGACCACCGCGAGCCGCCCGCGGCGATCGACATCGAGCGCGCCTCTGGCCGTGATCCGACGGCCCCCGCCGCTCCTCTCGACGTGCAGCACCGCGTCGATCGCGCTCACCGCCTGCCGCGCCAGCACGTCGGCGCCGAGCCCGGCCAAGGCGCCGAGCGCCTCGAGCCGCGCCGGGACGTCGGCGAGCGAGTTGGCGTGCAACGTGCCGGCGCCGCCGTCGTGGCCGGTGTTGAGTGCTCCGAGCAGCTCGCGCAGCTCCGCGCCGCGCACCTCGCCCACCACCAGACGATCGGGCCGCATCCGGAGCGCCTCGCGCACGAGACGGTCGAGGCCGATCGCGCCCGCTCCGTCGAGGTTGGGCTGCCGGGCTTCGAGCGTCACCACGTGGGGATGCCGGATGCGCAGCTCCGCCACGTCCTCCGCGACGACGATGCGCTCGTGCGGCGGTGCGAGGGCGAGGAGCGCACCGAGCAGCGTGGTCTTGCCGCTGCCGCCGGCGCCAGTGATCAGGAGGTTGGCCCGGCGCCGGACCAGGAGGCGGACCCCGTCGAGCGGGACGTCGGCGAACATGCCGCCCTCCGCCAACTCCCGCGCGCTGAGCGGGCGGGTGCGCTGCAGTCGGATCGAGAGGGCGGCGCCGCCCGGCGACACCGGTGGCAGCACCGCGTGCACGCGCACCCCGTCGCCGAGACGCACGTCCATCGCCGGCGTCGCCTCGTCGATGTGGCGCCCGCCGTGCGACACGAGCCGCACGGCGAGCTCCCGCGCCTCATCCGGCGGCAGACGCATCCCCTCCACGACCACCGCGCCCGATCCGGCGTCAGCCCACACCGACCCGTCGGGGTTGACGAAGACGTCGGTGACCCCCGCGCCGCCGACGACCGCGGCGAGCACCCCGAACACCGAGACATCCCGCGACCCCTGGACCACGAGAGCATCCGCGGGAGCACGCGCGACGAAGACCATGACACGAGCGTGACGCGCGGCGGATGCCCGGAGGCCGGAGCACCCCCACGTGGGGACGACCCACGCGCCGCCCGAGATGGGGTGGACTCGTCAGAGCCCTCCCGCCGCAACGGGATCTCCCCCATCGGGTCCGCCCGCCGCCAGGACCGCCCGCCCCGCGGGCGCATCCCCTCGCGGCGGATTCCGCCGCACGGCGCCCGGAACAGCCCGGTTAAAAGGAGAGGGGCGGCGCCCATTGGGGGGTTGGGCGCCGCCACAGCAGCGCGTGATTGGGGGGAATCGTTGCGCTGCAAGACCGAGATTTGCGCTCGGATTCCCACACTGTACTCCGAAAGGAGGACACCGCAACGGGGGCCGCGCGGTGATTTTCCGCAGGATTCCCTCAAGATCTGCGCAACATGGCGTCACCCCCGGACGGGGGCCGCGCGGAGCCGGCTCTAGGATCGGTCTCGTCCACCGCCCACCGCCGCGCGAACCCCAGGCACGAACGCGGATCGACCCAGAGAGACGTCCGTCCATGTCATCGATCGACAACCTCCTCCACGAGTCCCGCCGGTTCGCGCCGACGCCCGAATTCGTCGCGAACGCGGTCGCCGGGCCGGAGCTCTACGACCAGGCCGCCCGCGATCGCCTCGGCTTCTGGGCCGAGCAGGCGCGCCGACTCCACTGGCACGATCCCTTCACCGAGACGCTCGACTGGAACGATCCCCCGTTCGCGCGCTGGTTCGGCGACGGCCGGCTCAACGTCGCCTACAACTGTCTCGACCGGCACGTGGAGGCCGGCCTCGGCGACCGCGTCGCCTACTACTTCGAGGGGGAGCCCGGTGACACGCGCACGATCACCTACGCGGAGCTGACAGCCGAGGTGAAGCGCGCCGCCAACGCCCTCGCGAACCTGGGCGTGGTGAAGGGCGACCGGGTCGCGATCTACCTGCCCCATATCCCGGAGGCCGTCGTCGCGATGCTCGCGTGCGCCCGCATCGGGGCGATCCATTCGGTCGTGTTCGGCGGGTTCAGCCCGGATTCGCTGCGCTCCCGGATCGACGACGCGCAGGCGAAGGTCGTGATCACCGCCGACGGCGGCTACCGCAAGGGGAAGGTCTTCCCTCTGAAGCCGACGGTCGACCAGGCGGTCGAGGGCGCCGAGAGCGTCGAGCACGTGCTCGTCGTCCGCCGCGGGGGCAACGAGGTCGTCTGGACCGAGGGCCGCGACCTGTGGTGGGAGGAGGAGGTGGCCAAAGCGGACGCGGAGCATGTCGCCGAGGCGTTCGAGGCGGAGCACCCGCTCTTCATCCTCTACACGTCGGGCACGACCGGGAAGCCGAAGGGCATCGTCCACTCGAGCGGCGGCTACCTCACCGGAGTCGGCTACACCCACCGCAACGTGTTCGACCTCCACCCGGAGACCGACGTGTACTGGTGCACCGCCGATGTCGGCTGGATCACCGGTCACAGCTACGTCGTCTATGGGCCGCTGGCGAACGCGGCGACCGGCGTGATATACGAGGGGACCCCCGACACCCCGCACCCGGGCCGGTGGTGGGAGCTCGTGCAGAAATACGGCGTCTCCCTCTTCTACTCGGCGCCGACGGCGATCCGTTCGTTCATGAAGGGCGGACGACAGGTCCCGGACTCGTTCGACCTCTCCTCGCTGCGCGTGCTCGGCAGCGTCGGCGAGCCCATCAACCCCGAGGCGTGGATCTGGTACCGCGACGTGATCGGCGGCGGCCGCACCCCCATCGTCGACACGTGGTGGCAGACCGAGACCGGCGCGATCATGGTCAGCCCGCTGCCCGGGGTCACCGCGACGAAGCCCGGCAGCGCCCAGGTACCGCTGCCCGGCGTCTCGATCGCCGTCGTCGACGACGAGGGCCGGCCGGTGCCGGACGGTCAGGGCGGACTGCTGGTCGTCACCGAGCCCTGGCCCTCGATGGCACGCGGCATCTGGGGCGACCGCGAGCGGTTCGTCGAGACCTACTGGGCGAAGTTCGCCGAGCAGGGCTACTACTTCGCCGGCGACGGCGCGCGCAAGGACGAGGACGGCGACCTGTGGCTCCTCGGCCGGGTCGACGACGTCATGAACGTCTCGGGGCACCGGCTGTCCACCGCCGAGATCGAGTCGGCCCTCGTCTCGCACCCGATCGTCGCCGAGGCGGCGGTGGTCGGCGCGACCGACGAGACCACCGGTCAGGCGGTCGTGGCGTTCACGATCCTGCGCACGGAGCACGCCGGCGACCAGACCCCCGAGGAAGCTGCGGGTCTGCTCCGCGCGCACGTGGCATCCTCGATCGGCGCGATCGCCCGCCCGCGTCAGGTGTTCGTCGTCGCAGAGCTGCCCAAGACCCGGTCCGGCAAGATCATGCGGCGTCTGCTGCGCGACGTCGCCGAGGGGCGCGCGATCGGCGACACGACCACGCTCTCGGACGCGGACGTGATGCGGACGATCTCCGACACCCTGCAGGCGGCGCCGAAGACGGAGGACTGAGGCGACGCGGGCGCTACGCGAACTCGAGCGTGAGCTCCACCTCGACCGGCGAGTCGAGCGGGAGCACCGCGACGCCGACGGCGCTGCGCGCGTGGCGCCCGGCGTCGCCGAACACCTGCCCGAGCAGCTCGCTCGCACCGTTCGCGACGCCCGGCTGGCCGGTGAACGACGGGTCGGAGGCCACGAAGACGCCGACCTTCACGACCCGCGTGACCCGATCGAGCGAGCCGATGGCCGACTCCGCGGCGGCGAGCGCGTTGAGCGCCGCGATGCGCGCGAAGGCGGCCGCCTCATCCGGGTCGACGCCCGCGCCGACCTTGCCGGTCTCGGGCAGCACGCCCTCGACGAAGGGCAGGGCGCCGGCGGTGAAGACCAGGTTGCCGGAGACGGTGGCCGGGATGTAGGCCCCGGCGGGCGGAGCCACCGGCGGGAGCGCGAGCCCCAGTCCGGCCAACGTCTCCGCCACAGGGGTACGGTCGACGGTCACGCGTCCTCCTTGGGTCGCTTCAGGTAGGCGACGAGGCCGCCCTCGGGTCCGGTCACGACCTGCACGAGCTCCCACCCCTGCGCGCCCCAGTTGTTCAGGATCGCCGTCGTGTTGTGGATGATGAGCGGGGTCGTCATGTACTCCCACTGGGGCATTCGCAAGGTGTCCGTTCAGCTAGCCGGGAAAGGGCATGGCGTACCCTCACCCTATGCCTGCCCCCAAATCCTCGGCCAGCAGTCTGCTCACCGCCGGCCTCGGGATCGTCGGTTTCAGCGCGCTCGCCGGGCTGCTCGCCGCGGTCATGGTGGCGCCCGCGGTCGCCGTGGGCGGCATCACCACGAACAACACGGTGGGCATCTTCGACTCCCTGCCGGACTACATCACGCTGAGCCAGCAGCGGGAGGCGAATGAGATCGTCGCCACCAACCCCGACGGCACCCCGTTCCACATCGCGACGGTCTTCGATCAGAATCGCCAATCGGTTGCGCTCGACCAGATGAGCGACTACCTGAAGGAGGCCGCCGTCGCCGGTGAGGATCGGCGCTACTACCAGCACGGCGGCATCGACATCCCGTCGGTGGCGCGCGCGGCGATCGGCGGCGGCCAGGCCGGCGGCGCCTCGACGATCACGATGCAGCTGGTCCGCAACATCCGCTTCCAGGAGGCGTCGGCGCTGCCGCAGAACACGCCCGAGCTGAAGAAGCAGCGCGAGGCGGCGATCAAAGCGGCCGTCTACCCCGACCTCGGTCGCAAGGTCCAGGAGATGAAGCTCGCGATCGGCCTGGAGAAGAAGTACTCCAAACAGGACATCCTGGCCGCCTACCTCAACATCGTCGGGATGGGCGGCAACACCTACGGCGTGGAGGCGGCCGCGCAGCAGTACTACAGCACCTCCTCCGCGAACCTCTCCATCGCCCAGGCCGCGAGCCTCATCGCGATCGTGCAGAATCCGTCGACGCGCGGGCTCTTCACCGACAAGAACTACGACGCGAACAAGCAGCGTCGCGACGTGATCCTCGGCTTCATGAAGTCCGAGCACTACATCACGCAGGACCAGTACTCCCAGGCCGTCAACACCCCCGTCGCGAGCTACATCAAGCTGTCGACGCCCAAGCAGGGCTGCTACAACGCGACCCCCGGCTTCCAGTTCGTCTGCCAGATGGTGATCGACAAGGTCAACAACGGCCAGATGACGATGCTCGGCGGCAACGAGACGCAGCAGAAGGCGGCGTGGGCCCGCGGCGGCTACACGGTCACGACCTCGATCTCGCCGAACATCCAGAACGAGGCGAACGCGACGCTCGCCAAGTACGCTCCGGCGGACCTGACGTCCTTCGCGCTGGGCGGGGCCGCCACGACCGTTCAGGTCGGCACCGGGCGCATCCTCGTGATGGCGCAGAACAAGCCCTTCGACAACACCTATCACCCGGAGGACAACGGCCTCGATCAGCTGACGCAATCGAAGCGGCCGTATACCGCGATCAACTTCAACATCGATAAGGCGACCTACCCCGACAGCGGCTCCGGCGGGTATCAGCCGGGGTCGTCGTACAAGCCGTACACCCTGCTGAGCTTCCTCGCGGCAGGCCACGGGGTGAATGAGGTCTTCAACGCGAGCGTCCGGAACTTCAACCAGTCCCAGTTCCGCGACTCCTGTCCGGATGCTCAGGGCGGCTGGGTCGGGTCCTACAGCAACGTCAAGAACGACGAGAACGAGCAGGGCCCTCGCACGGTCGTGAACGGTACCGCCGGATCGATCAACACGGTGTTCCTGCAGATGGCGACCAAGGTCGACCAGTGCGACACCGAGAAGATCGCGGAGTCGCTCGGGGTCCACAACGCCACCACCTGGGACGGCAAGACTCCGGGCCTCGACAAGGGATCGACCACGCTCGCAACCCGGCCGACCTGCGTCCTCGGCGGGTGCGAGAACAACCTGACTCCGCTGATGCAGGCGGCCGCCTACGCGGCGATCGCGAATCAGGGCGTGTTCTGCAAGCCGATCCTGATCGACCAGGTCACCCAGACGGAGTCCGGCGAGAAGCTCGGCGGTGAGAACGCCCAGTGCGGGCAGGACCCGCTCATCAGCCCGGACGTCGCGAACACCGCCGCCTACGCCATGGCTGCCGTCTTCGTCGGCGGGGGGACCGCGAGGTACGCCAACCCCAACGACGGCAGCACCTACATCGGTAAGACCGGTACCACGAACGACTCGATCCACACCTGGACGGTCGGCTCCTCCACGAAGGCGTCGACGGCCCTATGGGTCGGCAACATCGTGGGCACGCAGCAGCTGCGCAAGATCTCCGTGCCGACGGGCGCTGGCCGGATTCAGGCGGCCAACCTCCGTAACAACATCTTCAAGGCCATCGCCCAGGAGGTGGATGCCGCCCCGGGCCTCGCGGGAGGCAAGTTCCCCGCGCCGGCGAAGGAACTGCTGGACGGCGCCAAGACGACGGTGCCCAGCGGGCTCGTGGGCGGCTCCGTCGCCGCGGCGCAGGCGGCGCTCAACGCGGCCGGACTCACGTATCAGGACGGTGGCCAGGTCGATTCCGATCTGCCGGCCGGCACGGTCGCGAGCCTCAGCCCCGGCGAGGGCGCGCAGGTCGTCCAGGGCGCGGTCGTATCCGTCACCACGAGCAACGGCCTCGCGAAGCCCGTGCCCGACGTGACGGGTCAGGACGAGAAGACGGCGAAATCGATGCTGCAGGCCGCCGGGTTCTCGAACGTCACCACCGCCTGTACACCGTGGTCGGGGCCGACGGATCCGGACGCCGGCAAGGTGGTCTCCCAGAGTCCCGACGGCAACAGCTCCGCCAACCCGGCGAACGCGGTGACCATCACCGTCAAGCAACAGCACTGCTGATGGGCGGCGCCGTCCGCACCACGGGCGTCGCCCTCGGCGCGGCCGCCGCCGCCGGCGCGGCGGCCCTCGCCTGGGGCGTGTTCGTCGAGCGCACCCGTTGGACGGTCCGCCGCGAGGTGGTCCCGGTGCTGCCGCCCGGCAGCCGCAGCATCACCGTGCTGCACCTCAGCGACCTGCACATGGCGCCGTGGCAGGAGGGCAAGCAGGAGTTCGTCCGCTCCCTCGCCCGGTACGAGCCGGACCTCGTCGTCGACACCGGCGACGACCTCGGGCACGAGGACGGGATCCGGGGGATCGAGGCGGCGTACGCGCCGTTCCGCGGCGTCCCCGGGGTCTTCGCCCACGGCTCCAACGACTACGTCGGGCCGCTGTTCAAGAACCCGCTGGCCTATCTGAGCCGCGCGTCGAAGGTTCCGGGCAAGCGCGGCGCCCGCCTCGACACCGCACGCCTCGACCGCTTCCTCGGCGGCGAGCTCGGGTGGCTCGACCTCGGCAACCGTGCGCGCGCGATCGAGATCCGGGGCACGAGGATCGAGCTCTTCGGCACCGGCGACGCCCACCACGGGCGCGACGACCTCGGCGCGATGCGCCGCGAGCTCGGGACCCTCCGCCGGGAGGTGACCTGGTCGGAGGACACCGGCGACGAGGTCGTGCGCGTCGGCGTGACGCACGCGCCGTACCGCCGGATCCTCGACGCCCTCGTCGACGAGGGTGCCGGCATCGTGTTCGCCGGCCACACCCACGGCGGCCAGGTCCGCGTGCCCGGCATGGCCGCGCTGACCGCCAACTGCGACCTTCCGCGCGACCAGGCCAGCGGCCTGAGCCAGTGGATGCACGACGACCGGATCGCGTACCTCGAGGTGTCGGCCGGGCTCGGCACGTCGATCTACGCGCCGGTGCGGTTCGCGTGCCCGCCGGAGGCGATCGTGCTGACGCTGGTGCCGCGCAGCAGCTGACCGGACCGTCCGCCGCAGACAGCAGAAGGGCCGCCCGAGGGCGGCCCTTCTGCGTTGAGTCGGGGTAACAGGATTTGAACCTGCGGCCTCGTCGTCCCGAACGACGCGCGCTACCAAACTGCGCCATACCCCGTTGTCGCGAACGGCAACCTGTCAAGGATAGCCGATCGCCGCCTCACCGGATGCCGCCTCAGCCGACCGGCCGCGCGTTCCCCTTGGAGCAGGTCTGCTGCGCGGCGGTCTGCCCGGAGACGGTGTTCGGCAGCGCCACGCTCGCCGGTCCGGTGGCGTTCGGGTCCGGACTCGCCGTTCCGCTCGGCGGCGTCGTGGCCGTCGGGGCGGGGCTCGGCGACGAACCCGGCGCGAGCACGGCTCCGCGCCCGGTGGTGCCGGTGAGCTGCAGCCGCTCATCCTTCTGCAGCGCGTTGTTCACGAGCTGCGCGCTCGAGTAGGTGGGCACCACGCGGTTGGGGTTGCTCGGCGCCGTCGAGACCGGGTACTGGATCATGACGATGTTGCTGGTCGGCACGCTCTTCAGCGCCAGGGCGATCGCGACCATCGTGTCGAGGTGGCTGAGCGAATCCGAGAGCGTCATGTTGCTCGCGGCAGCCTTCGCGATCTCGTAGAGCTTGATCGGATCCTTGAGGATCCCCTCCGACGTGATCTTGCGGGTGAGCGCCGAGAGGAACACCTGCTGGTTGCTGATGCGGCCGAGGTCGCTGCCGTCGCCGACGCCGTGGCGGGTGCGGACGAAGGCGAGCGCCGTGTTGCCGGAGATCGTGGTCTCGCCGGCGGGGAGCTTCAGGCCGCTCGCCGGGTCGTTGATGGGACTCGCCACGCACACGGTGACGCCGCCGACCACGTTCGACAGCGTCGCGACGCCGTCGAAGCTGATCTCGGCCGCGTAGGGGATCGTGACGCCGGTGAGGTTCTCGATGGTGAGAACGGTGCAGGCGAGACCGCCGCGCGAGAGCGTCGTGTTCAGCATCGCGTTGCTGACCGATCCGTAGGTGCCTCCGTTCGGGGCCGGGCAGCGCGGGATCGTGATCAGCAGGTCGCGCGGGAAGCTCACGACGGTGACCGACTGATGGTCCTCGGCGATGTGCATGAGGATCGTGACGTCGTTGTTGCCGGCGCCGGAGCTGTCGCGAGTGGAGTCTCCCGGCCCGTTCTGGCCGGTCCGCGTGTCGGTGCCGACGAGCAGCAGGTTGACGCCGCCCTTGATCGCGTCGACGCTCGGGGGCGCCGTCGCGCCGTTCAGGTGCGACAGGGTGACACCCGGCTTCGTGACGTCGGCCGCCACCTGATACACGGCCACGCCCGCGACGGACGCGGTCGCGACGAGCACGACGGCGAGGACGCTCGCGACGAGGCCGACGATCCGGCCGGCGGCTCCCCCGTGCGCGAGCCGCCCGTGACGCGCGATGGGGCGGGACGCGCGTGCACGCGCCAGGTCGCGTCGGAGATCTGTCACCGTGACATCCTCGCCGACGGTGCTTGACAGCGGGCTGCGAACGCGGTCCGGCGTGTCAGCTGAAGTCGGCGTCCGGGCCGGACCCGTAGCTGAAGTCGAGGCGGGGCCGCCATCCGCGGTTGAAGGTGCCCCCCGACTCCTCGAGATAGCACTGGCCGCAGAGCGATTCGTAGACGACTTCTCCCTGCTCGATCGCGACCTGGTCGCCGTCGAACACGAAGCGGCCGTCGATCTTGCGCGCGTTGAACAGCGCCTTGCGGCCGCAGCGGCAGATCGTCTTGAGCTCCTCGAGCGAGTGGGCGATCTCGAGCAGGCGGCGGCTGCCCGGGAACGCGACCGTCTGGAAGTCGGTGCGGATCCCGTAGGCGAGCACCGGCACGTCCTCCTCGATCGCGACGCGCAGCAGGTCGTCGATCTGCTCCTCGCTGAGGAACTGCGCCTCGTCGACGAGCAGGCAGCTGACGTCGGCGCCGGTCGCGGCGATCACACGGGAGCGCTCGCGCATGAAGACCTCGGCGACCAGGTCGTCGGGGCCGATGGTGAAGTCCACCGGGCGGCTGACACCGAGTCGGGACACGATCTCCGCGTCGCCCTTCGAGTCGATCGCCGGCTTCGCGAGCAGCACCTGCTGCCCGCGCTCCTCGTAGTTGTAGGCGGCCTGGAGCAGCGCGGTGCTCTTGCCGCTGTTCATCGCGCCGTAGCGGAAGTAGAGCTTCGACACTAGGAGTGCAGTCCGTCCTCGACGGCGCGGCGGGCGAGCTCCGCCTTCTTGCTCGCCGGTCGCCCCGCGCGCGCGTACTTCTCGCGCACCCGCCGCAGGTAGGTCTTCGCGGTCTCGAACTGCACACCCATGCGCGCCCCGACCTCGCCGGTGCTGAGGCCCGACACGTACAGCAGGAGGGCCTCGCGCTCGGCGGGGCTCAGCTTCGGCCGGGTCAGGATGGCGTGGGGAGAGCGCTGGTGGACCATGCCGTCCGCGCGATCGACGCCCGTCACCTCACGAGCGATCCCCATGACCTCGCGCATCGAGAGGGCTTTGGAGACGAACTCCTCCGCGCCCGCGGCGAGAGCCCGGTCCCGCGCCTCGGGCGTCTCGACCCCGGACAACACGATCACCTTCGCCCCCGCGGCGCGGCAGGTGCGGACCCGCGCCTCGATCGACACCGGCTCGCGCAGTTGGAAGTCGAGCAGCACCAGGTCGGTCGGGAACCCGGGGTCGTGCACGAGCGAGAGCCAGCTGGTGGCGAGGACCGCGACCTCGAACTCGGGGGCGTGGGCCTGGATCCACGACCCGAGGCTGTCGAGCAGGACCTCGTGATCGTCGAGGATCGCCACGCGCACCCGTGGCGCGTGGGCACGAGCGGAGCCGTCGAGCTCCGCCTCCGTCGCGGTGGGCATGCCGACGAGTGTACGGGGTACACGGGGCGCGCCCCGGGCGACGGGACCGCGTCGCCCGGGGCGCCGTCAGAACAGCGTCGGCTGCACGGCGGCGGCGACGGCGGGTGGCAGCTCGGCCGCGATGAGAGCGCTCGCCGGCATCTCGTGACCCGTGCGCAGCACGCCGTCGCGGTCGAACCGCGGCCCGCCGGACGGGATCGGCGTGCCGGTCGACGGATCCATCCGCGGCTCGCGCTCCAGCCCGTGCTTGCGCAGCAGCGGGCGCATCCGCGCCGCGAGCCAGGTGCGGTACTCCTTCGGCGCGTAGGCGCTGCGGCCGTACATCTCGCGATAGCGCGGGAGCAGCTCGGGGTGCGCGTCCCCCAACCACGCGAAGTACCACTCGCGGGCACCCGGCCGCAGGTGCAGCGCGGAGTACGCCACCTGGGTGGCGCCCGCCTCCGCGATCATGCCGAGCAGCTCGTCGAGGTGGGCGATCGAGTCGGTCAGGTACGGCAGCACCGGCATGACGAGCACCGAGACGTCGAAGCCGAGGTCGGCGGCGGCCCGCACGGTGGCGAGGCGCGCCTCCGCGGTCGGGGCGCCGGACTCGACGCTCGACCGCAGGTCCGCGTCCACCGTGTCGATGGTCATCGCGAGTTGCACGGGCACCCGCGCGGCCGCTTCGGCGAGCAGCGGCAGGTCGCGGCGGAGCAGCGTTCCCTTGGTGAGCACGCTGAAGGGCGTGCCGGATGCGGCGAGCGCCGCGATGATGCCCGGCATCAGCCGATAGCGGCCCTCGGCCCGCTGATAGGGATCGGTGTTGGTGCCGAGGGCGACGTGCGGATGCTGCCAGCTCGGCCGCGCGAGCTCCTTCTGCAGGACCTCCACCACATTGACCTTGACGACGATCTGGGAGTCGAAGTCGCGACCCGCGTCGAAATCCAGATAGGTGTGGGTGTTGCGCGCGAAGCAGAAGCTGCAGGCGTGGCTGCAGCCCCGATACGGGTTGATGGTCCACCCGAAGGGCAGCGCCGACGACGACCCCGGCACGTGGTTCAGCGCGCTCTTGGCGAGGACCTCGTGGAAGGTGATCCCCGCGAACTCGGGCGTCGTCACCGTGCGCACGAGGGAGCTCCTCGCGCGCATCCCCGGCAGCGCGTCGTGGTCGACGACGTCGAGCTCCTGCCCCGTCCACCGCATGCCGACATTCGAACATGTGTTCGATTCCGCGTCAAGTCGGATAATCAGGATTTCTCTTTCGGGTTATCACGCCGATATCCTTTCCGTCGTCCCCTTTTTCGGAATATCGATCGGAGTTCGAAATGGCACAGAAAGTCGTCGTGCAGTTGGTGGACGACCTGGACGGCACCCCGATCGAGGACGGCGCTGGCAGCACCGTCTCCTTCGCCGTCGACGGGACGAACTACGAGATCGACCTCTCGGACGACCACGCCTCGGAGTTCCGCGACGTGCTCGCGCCCTACCTCAAGGCGGGGCGCCGGGTCGCCGGCGGGACCCGGCGCAGCGCGTCGCGCGGCACCTCGTCGAGCGGATCCGCCGCCGCGAGCGAGGCCGCCGCGATGCGCGAATGGGCGAACGCCCAGGGCATGAAGGTCTCACAGCGCGGCCGCGTGGGTTCTGACGTCGTCGAGGCCTACCGCGCCTCGCACTGAGCGAGCACGGCGCGGCCCAGCAGAACCCGACCCGATCAGGCCGGGATCCCGAGCTCCTTCGCCGTCGCCTTCATGACCTTGGCGGCCGTCGCCTTGTTCGACGACAGCTGCGTGCCGAAGCTCGGGATGAGGCGCTTGAGCTCCGGCTCCCAGTCCCCGATCCGACCCGGGAAGCACCTGGCGAGCACGTCGAGCATGATCGGGACCGCCGTCGACGCCCCCGGAGAGGCGCCGAGAAGACCCGCGATGCTGCCGTCGGCGCCGGCGACCACCTCGGTGCCGAACTGGATGACGGCCTTGCCGTCGGCTCCGCGCTTCATGACCTGCACGCGCTGACCCGCGGTGATGAGCCGCCAGTCGCGGCCGTCGGCATTCGGGAAGAACTCGCGCAGCGACGCGACCTTGTGCGCGCGCGAGGCGAGCACCTCCTTGACGAGGTACTGCACGAGGTCGAGATTCTTGAGCCCCGCGCCGATGAAGGTGCCGAGGTTGTGCGGGCGGAGTGCCGCGAACAGGTCGAGCAGCGACCCCTGCTTGAGGTACTTGGTCGAGAATCCGGCGTACGGGCCGAACAGGAGGCTCGGCGTGCCGTCGACGATGCGGGTGTCGAGGTGCGGGACGGACATCGGGGGCGCGCCGACGGAGGCCTTGCCGTAGACCTTCGCCTGGTGCTTCGCGACGATGGCCGGGTCGTCGGTGCGGAAGAACTGCCCGCTGATCGGGAACCCGCCGTAGCCCCGGATCTCCTTGATGCCCGAGCGCTGCAGCAGGTTGAGCGCGCCGCCGCCGGCGCCCACGAACACGAAGCGCGCGTCGAGGTCGAAGGGCGCGCTGCCCACTTCGCGCGTGCCGTGCAGGTGCCAGATGCCGTCGCGGGTGCGCTTGAGGCCCGTGACACGGTGCCCGAGCCGCAGCTCGGCGCCCTTCGCGGTGAGGCCGTCGATCAGGAGCCGGGTCAGGGCGCCGAAGTCGATGTCGGTGCCGACCTTCATGTAGGTGGCCGCGATGGGTTCGCTCTTGGCGCGGCCGGGGATGAGCAGCGGCGCCCACTGTCGGATCTGCCGCGCATCCTCGCTGTACTCCATCCCCGCGAAGAGCGGGTGATCCTTGAGCGCCTCGAAGCGCTTGCGGAGGTACTCGACGTTCGTCTCGCCCCACACGAAGGTCATGTGCGGCACGGTGTTGATGAACCGCTGGGGCTGCGGGAGGGTCCCCTCCTCGACGAGCGTGGACCAGAACTGGCGGCTCACCTGGAACTGCTCGTTCACCTTGACCGCGTTGGTGATGTCGATGGTGCCGTCCGGGCGCTCCGGCGTGTAGTTGAGCTCGCAGAGCGCGGAGTGCCCGGTGCCCGCGTTGTTCCAGGGGTTGGAGCTCTCCTGCGCGATGTCGCCGAGCCGCTCGAGGATGACGATCTTCCAGCTGGGCTCGAGGCGGTTCAGCAGCGATCCGAGCGTGGCGCTCATGATGCCGCCGCCGATCAGGACGACGTCGACGGGTTCAGACACGTAGGAATTCTAGGCTTCGCCGGGCCGGGCGACCGGCCGCGGGGCCCTCTCCCCGGTCGAAGATCAGGGGTTCTTCACCTCGCGGCGTGAGCGGATGGAGGCGGTCCGCCGCGAAATGAGCCAGACCACCAGCACGCCGATCGCCGCTCCGAGAGAGTTGGCCAGCACGTCGCCGAGGGACGCGAATCGATCCGGCAGGAAGAGCCCCTGTCCGATCTCGATGGCGGCCGATCCCGCGATGCAGATGAGAAGCGCGATCCAGCGGCGACCGCGGCGCAGCAGGCCGGCGAGGAGAAGACCGAACGGCACGAACAGGGCCACGTTCGCGGCGAACTCGATCCGGTCGTACGTGACGAGCGTGATCCCGTGGGCGTCGAGCCACCGGATCACGGCGAACAACTGGCCGTCGGCGGGGCGATCGACGGGCGTCGGCCAGTACGCGATGAGAGCCAGCGCCACGAGGTACGCGAGGAGCGCGATCCAGATGAGCCGGCGGGACACGCCCGCCAGCTTGGCAGGTCCTGTCTCAGGGGCGGCCGAGCCCGCGGTACGTCCACCCCGCGGCGCGCCACACGGCCGCATCCAACACGTTCCGCCCGTCGATGATCGTGCGGCCGCGCGCGATCGACGCGACCCGTGCGGGGTCGAGCTCGCGGTACTCGCGCCACTCGGTCACCAGCAGGACGACGTCGGCGTCGCGTAGCGCCCGGTCGGTCGACGCCGCGTACTTCAGCTGCGGGTGGATGCGCCGCGCGTTCTCGGTCGCCTGGGGGTCGGTCGCGGTGATCTTCACCCCGAGCCCCCTCAGGCGGACCGCGACGTCGAGGGCGGGCGAGTCGCGGATGTCGTCGGACTCCGGCTTGAAGGCCAGCCCCAGCACCGCGACGCGCTTCTTGTGCGGCTCGCCGCCGAGCGCCTCGAGCACGAGGTCCACGACCCGGTCGCGGCGGCGCAGGTTGATCGCGTCGACCTCCTTGAGGAAGGCGACCGACTCGCCGCGTCCGAGTTCCTCCGCGCGGGCGGTGAACGCGCGGATGTCCTTGGGCAGACAGCCGCCGCCGAACCCGACGCCCGCGTTGAGGAACCGCCGGCCGATGCGCGCGTCGAAGCCGATCGCGTCGGCGAGCTGCGTGACGTCGGCGCCCGCGACCTCCGCGATCTCGGCCATCGCGTTGATGAACGAGATCTTGGTCGCGAGGAACGCGTTGGCGGACACCTTGACCAGCTCCGCGGTCGCGTAGTCGGTCACGACGAGCGGGGTGCCCTGCACGAGCGCGGTCGCGTAGACGTCGTCGAGGAGCCCCTTCGCACGCGCCGCGGGGGTGTCGCGCGCGAGTCGGCCGCGATCGTCGACGCCCGGGCTGCGCAGCTCGTCGAGCCCCTCCCCCGGGAGCCCGTAGACGAGCCGATCGGGCGAGATCGTGTCCGTCACCGCGTAGCCCTCGCGCAGGAACTCGGGATTCCAGGCGAGCTCCGCACCCGTCGCGCGCACCCGCTCCGCCAACCCGGCCGCGGTGCCGACCGGGACGGTCGATTTGCCCACGACGAGGTCGCCGGGGGCCAGGTGCGGCAGCAGCGCATCGACCGCGGCGTGCACGAAGCGCAGGTCGGCGGCGGTGCGACCGGGGAGCTGGGGCGTGCCGACCGCGACGAAGTGGATCGCGGATCCCGCCGCGGCGGCCGCCTCGGTCGAGAACCGCAGGCGCCCGCTCGCGAGCCCGGACTCAAGGAGCTCGGGCAGTCCCGGCTCGTAGAACGGCGCCCGCCCGTCCCGCAGCGCCGCGACTTTGGCCTCGTCGACATCGATGCCGACCACGTCGTGGCCGAGCTCGGCCATCGCCGCGGCGTGCACCGCGCCGAGGTATCCGCACCCCACAACCGAGATCTTGATGCCACCGTTCTAGGCGCGGAGGCCTGGGTCGCGGTGACGGCGACCTCTCGGGGAGGTTGCGGGCCGAGGAACAGTCTCCGTCAGGCGACGGCGGAGAGGCGGGCCGCGACGATCTCGGCGATCTGCACCGCGTTCAGCGCGGCGCCCTTGCGGAGGTTGTCGTTCGAGACGAAGAGCGCGAGCCCCCGCCCCTCCGGCACGCCCTCGTCGCGACGGATCCGTCCCACGAGGCTCGGGTCGATGCCCGCGGCGTGGAGCGGGGTCGGCACCTCGTCGAGGCGGACGCCGGCCGCGTCGGCGAGGATCTCGCGCGCCCGCGCCGGGCTGAGCGGCCGCTCGAACTCGGCGTTGATGCTGAGCGAGTGACCGGTGAAGACCGGCACGCGCACGCAGGTGCCGCTCACCGGCAGCTCCGGGATCTCGAGGATCTTGCGGCTCTCGTTGCGGAGCTTCTGCTCCTCGACCGTCTCGTTCTCGCCGTCGTCGACGAGGTCGCCGGCGAACGGCACGACGTTGAAGGCGATGGTCTCGGGGAACGCGTGGTGCTCGGGGAACTCGACAGCGGATCCGTCCTGGACCAAACGGATCGGGTCCTGCGCGACCGCGGCGGTCGCCTGCTCGGCGAGCTCCGCGCCGCCGACGAGGCCCGCGCCGGACACGGCCTGGTAGGTGCTGACGATGAGGCGAGCGAGGCCGGCCTCCTCGTGCAGCGGCTTCAGGACGGGCATCGCGGCCATCGTGGTGCAGTTGGGGTTGGCGATGATGCCCTTCCGCGCCTCGTCGAGCGCGTGCGGGTTCACCTCGCTCACGACGAGCGGCACGTCGGGGTCCATGCGCCAGGCGCTCGAGTTGTCGATGACGAGCACGCCGGCCTCGGCGAACCGCGGCGCCTGGATCCGGCTCATCGTCGCACCGGCGGAGAAGATCGCGACGTCGAGCCCGGACGGGTCGGCCGTCGACGCGTCCTCGACCACGACGTCCTCGCCGCGGAACGGCAGCGTGCTGCCGGCGCTCCGGGCGCTGGCGAAGAAGCGCATCTCGCTGATCGGGAAGTCCCGCTCCTCGAGGAGGCGGCGCACGACGGCGCCGACCTGACCGGTGGCGCCGACGACGCCGAGGCGGACTCCTGCTGAGGTCATGGGGGAATCGTACCGGCGGAGCCCCGGGCAGGCAGGCCACCGGTCTCAGCGCCGCGGCGGCGCCGTCGAGTGACGCACGACGAACTCGAACCGGGCCGGATCGAAGCCGTCCTCCGCGGGGGCTCCCTCGATCTCGTCGAGCAGGCGCCGGGCGGCGAGCTCACCCTGCTCGGCGGGGTACTGGGCGACCGTCGTGAGGCCGTAGTGCTCGCCGTCCTCGTGCCCGTCGATGCCGACGATCGACACGTCGTCGGGCACCCGGATCCCGGCGCGGCTCAGCCAGGTGAGGGCGCCGAACGCCATCTCGTCGGAGGTCGCGAAGAGCGCCGTGGGGGCGTCGCGCGGGTCGGCGAACAGTCGCCGGGCCGCCTCGTCGCCGCCGCCGAACGCGTAGCCGCCGTCGACGATCCAGTCCTCCCGCACCGCGAGGCCCGCATCGGTCATCGCGTGGCGGAATCCGCTCAGCCGGTTCGACGGCACGGCGGCGTTCAGGCCCATGGCGTCGCTGCCGCCGATCTGCGCGATGCGGGTGTGGCCGAGATCGATGAGGTGCGCAGTCGCGAGGTACGCGGCCTGGTGGTCGTCGATGCCGATGTGCCGCACGCCCGCCGCGGGACCCCCGACCGCGATGGCGGGGAACTCCGTCTGGGCGAGCTCGGCGCTCTCCTCCTCGGTGAAGGTGAGGGCAAGCACCAGGAGCCCGTCGACCCGCCGCCGGAGAATCGATCGGTGGAAGGCGCGCTCGCGCTCCGCGTGCCCGCCGCCGAGGTTGTAGAGCAGGAGGTCGTAGCCGCGCCGGCGCAGCTCGCCGTCCGCCCCCTCGAGGACCCGCGTGTAGAACCAGCGCCCGAAGACCGGGACGAGCGCCCCGATCGCGAGGTTGCGGCCGGTCGCGAGGCCCGACGCGGCCGCCGAGGGGATGTAGCCGAGCTCGTCGGCGGCCGCGCGCACGAGCGCGAGCGTCTCCTCCGCCACGGTCGGCAGGCCGCGGAGCGCGCGGGAGACCGTCGCCTTGGACAGCCCCGTGCGCTCCGCGATCTCGCCGATGCCGGGCACGAACTAATCCTGGCGGGTCGCGCCCGTCTCCCGCACCGCCGCGTGCCGTCGACGCCGCCGCACGATCAGCACCGCGAGCAGCGCGACCGAGGCGGCGAGGAACAGGGCCCAGGTCAGCGCCGGTTGCCCGGTGAGCTCGAGCACGACGGTGATGACGAACAGGATGCCCGCGATGCCGGCGGCGAAGCCGATCATGAGGTCGGAGTTGTACCCGGCCTCCGGCGGTGCCTTGAGCGCCATGGCTACCCCTTCACCCCGCCGGCGGTGAGGCCGGAGACGATCCGCCGCTGGAAGACCAGCACCAGGATCACGAGCGGCACGGTCACGATCGTGCCGGCCGCCATGACCGTCGTGTACGGCTCGACGTGCGGCTGGCTGCCCGTGAATCCGGCGATCGCGACCGTGACCGGCTGCGTCGCGTCGCTGGAGAGCACGCTCGAGATGAGGTACTCGTTCCAGCTGGCGATGAAGGCGAGGATCGCGGTCGTGAAGACGGCCGGCGCCGCGAGCGGCATGATCACCCGACGGAAGGCCTGGATGCGCGTGCAGCCGTCGATGCGGGCCGCCTCCTCGAGATCCCACGGCATCTCGCGGAGGAACGACGTGAGCGTGTACACCGTGAGCGGCAGCACGAACGAGATCTGCGGGATGATCAGCGCCTGGTACGTGCCGTTCCAGCCGATGTTCGTGAACAGCTGGAACAGCGGCGACAGCAGCGCGACGCCCGGGAACATCGACGCCGCAAGGATGAGCCCCGCCACGATCCCCTTGCCCCGGAACTCCAATCGGGCGAGCGCGTACGCCGCCGAGAGCCCCACGAGCAGCGCGATGACCGTGGTGACCGCGCCGATGAAGACGCTGTTGAGGATCGCCTGCCCGAGGTGGTTGCCGAGCCGGGTCGAGAGCGCGGTCGCGAAGTTGTCGAGCGTGACGTGCGTGGGCCAGAACGCCGTGTCGTAGGTGTAGTCGACCTGCCGGAAGGCGGTGACGATCATCCAGTAGAACGGCGCGAGGCACCAGAGGACGATGACGAGCGCCTGGATGCCGGTGCGGATGCTCCGGCCCCAGTGCCGCTTGTAGCGAACCTCGGCGCGCGCCTCCTCGTGGGCGCGCTCGCGGCCGCGGGCCGCCGCGGTGGTCGCCGGGATCGCGGTCACTGGAGCTCCCCCTTCTGCTGGGCGGCCTGGGTGCGGACGACGTTGGCGCCGAGGAACCGCACGAAGATGAAGGCCACCGCGAAGATGATGAGGAACGTCAGGGTCGACAGCGCGGACGCGGCGTTGAAGCCCTGCCGGATCTGCTGCACCACCAGGATCGACAGCGTCGTCGTCGCGTTGCCCGGACCGCCGTTCGTGAGGATCGCGGGCAGGTCGTACATGCGCAGCGCGTCGAGCAGGCGGAACAGGATCGCCACCATGAGCGCCGGGCGCACGAGCGGCAGCGTGATCCGGAAGAACTGCTGGATCGTGGTCGCGCCGTCGACCCGCGCCGCCTCGTAGACGTCCTCGGGGATGAGCTGGAGCCCGGCGAGGATGAGCAGCGCCATGAACGGCGTCGTCTTCCAGACGTCCGCGATGATGATCGCGAACTTGGCGGGCCACTCGTCGCTCGTCCAGAGGATCTGGCTGCCGATGAGGCTGTTGAGGATGCCCGACGCGGCGAGGATGAAGAACCACAGCTTCGCGGTGACCGCGGTCGGGATCGCCCACGGCACGAGGACGGCGGCGCGGACGAGCGCGCGGCCCTTGAACGCACGGTTCATGATGATCGCCATCCACGTGCCGAGCACGGTCTCGATGACGACGGTCACGGCGCCGAAGAAGAAGGTGTTGCCGACCGAGGCCCAGAAGCTGCCGCCGATGCTGCCGGGCGGGCAGGCGACCGAGCCGCCGCCGACCGCGTTGCACTGCTGGGCGAGGAAGTGGATGTAGTTGGCGAAGCCCGCGAAGCCGCCCTGCACGAACATGCCGGTCGCCTTGTCGAGGCCCGGGTCGTTCTGGAACGACTGGATGATCGCGCTCACCACCGGGTAGCCGATGACGATCGCGAGCAGCAGGATCGTCGGGCCGATGAGCCAGACCGACCAGACGCCGTGACGGGCGTTCAGACCGCTGCGGCGGGGGCTGTGGTGCGGGGTGCGCGGCGCCGCCGGCGCGCGCGCGGGGACTGCGGACATCGTCGCTCCTTTGCGAGATGGGGGACGGAGAGGGGTCGGCCCCGGCGGGCTGTGCCGCCGCCGGGGGCCGAGGGGATCAGCCGGCGGTCGCGGACTGGATCGCCTTCTGCATGTTGTCGAGCGCGTCCTTCGTGGAGTCCGTGCCCTTCAGCGCCGCGTAGGCGTTGTCCTGGATCGCCTTGGTCACGGCCGGGTAGAACGGCGTGACCGGGCGGGGCACCGCCTTGAGGATCGACTCCTTCAGCGTCGGCAGGTACGGCAGCTGCTTCACGAGCGTCGGGTCGTCGTACAGCGACGCGACGACCGGGGCGAGGGAGCCCTTCTGCGCGAAGTACGTCTGCGTCTCGTTGCTCTCGAGGAACTTGACGAAGTCGAGCGCGGTCGCCTTGTTCTTGGAGTACGTGCTGATGGCCGCGTTGTGGCCGCCCAGGGTCGACGCCGAGACGAGCGGGGCGACCTTGAACTTGTCCTTCACGACCGACGTCGCGTCCGTCGTGGCGAGCGAGTAGGCGTACGGCCAGTTGCGCATGAAGAGGTACTTGCCGGCCTCGAACGCGGTGCGGCCCTGCTCCTCCTGGAAGGTCAGCACCTCCTGCGGGATGTTGCCGTCCTTCACACCCTGCACGAGCTGGTCGAGGCCCTTCTCGGCGTCGCTCGTGGTGAGGGTCGGCTTGCCGGAGGTGTCGACCACCGTGCCGCCGGCGCCGTTGATGGCCTCGGAGGCGTTGACCGTGAGGCCCTCGTACTGCGCGAGCTGGCCCGCATAGCAGTTGATGCCGTTCGCCTTGGCGATGTCGCAGTCCTTCATCATCTCGTCCCAGCTGGTGGGCGGGGTCGGGACCAGGTCGCTGCGGTAGTAGAGCAGGCCGCCGTCAGAGGCCTGCGGGGCGGCGTAGAGCTTGCCGTTGTAGGTCGCCGTCTTGACGGTCGCCGGCAGCAGCTTCGAGGTGTCGATCTTGTACTGGCCCTCCAGCGGCGTGAGCCAGCCCTTGGCCGCGAACTCCGCGGTCCACACCACGTCGACGTCGACGACGTCGTAGTCGGTGCTCTTGGCCTGGAAGTGCTGCACGAGGTCGTCGTGCTGCTGGTCGGCCTTGTCGGACTGCTCCTTGAAGGTGACCTTCTCCTTCGGGTGGGCCGCGTTCCACTTGTCGATCAGCGGACGGACGATGTTGTTGTTGTCCTTGCCCTGGACGTAGGTGATGGGGCCGTGGCCGTCACCGCCGGCGGAGCCGCCGCCGGATCCGCCGGAACACCCGGCGAGTGCGAGGCCGGCGGCGGCGATGCCGGCCACCAGCACGAGACGTGTTGCTCTCACTGTGATTACTCCTCGTTGAGCGGGACCGGGAGGAAACCCGGTCGAGGGGACGGTACCGCTCGGATGCGGACGGATGCAACCGTTTGCAATGACCGTGACTCATTCGCTATGAATGTCCGGTCGGGCGCTCCCGACCGGACGAAGGAGACCGAGGATGACGGAAGCGCGTGACGCGTCGTGGTGGCGGGATGCGGTGGTCTATCAGATCTACCCGCGCTCGTTCGCGGACGGCGACGGCGACGGCGTCGGCGATCTGCGCGGTGCGCTGCAGCACATCGACCACCTCGCGCGGCTCGGCGTCGACGCGATCTGGCTGTCGCCGTTCTACGTGTCGCCGCAGCGCGACGCCGGCTACGACGTCGCCGACTACACCGACGTCGACCCGCTCTTCGGCACCCTCGACGACTTCGACGCGCTCGCGACGGCGGCGCACGCGGCCGGCATCCGCGTCATCGTCGACATCGTCGCGAACCACAGCTCCGACCGGCACCCGTGGTTCCAGGCCGCGCTGGAGGCTGGTCCCGGCTCCCCCGAGCGCGCGCGCTACCTCTTCCGCGCCGGCCGCGGGGAGCAGGGCGAGCTCCCGCCGAACAACTGGGTGTCGGTCTTCGGCGGGCCCGCGTGGGAGCGGGTCCCCGACGGCGAGTGGTATCTGCACCTGTTCGACGCGACGCAGCCCGACTTCGACTGGTCGAATCCCGAGGTCGCCGAGTTCTTCGACGACGTGCTCCGGTTCTGGCTGCTGCGGGGCGTCGACGGATTCCGCGTCGACGTCGCGCACGGGTTCGTCAAGGCCGACGGCTTGCCTGACCACGACTACGAGCGCTTCCCCCGGGGTTCCGGCGCGGACCGCGGCCCGATGTGGGACCAGGACGGCGTGCACGACGTCTACCGCCGCTGGCGGCGCGTGCTGCAGGAGTTCGGCGACGACCGGATCCTGGTGGCCGAGGCGTGGGTCGGACCCGCCGAGCGCATGGCCGCCTACGTGCGGCCCGACGAGATGCAGCAGAGCTTCAACTTCCCGTACCTGCGCGCCGGATGGTCGGCGCCGCGGCTGCGGGCCGTGATCGACGAGGCGCTCGCCGCCAACGCGACCGTCGGCGCCACGACGACGTGGGTGCTCTCCAACCACGACGTCGTGCGCCACAGCTCCCGTCTCGGGCTCGCCGACCTGGAGACCTGGATGCACGGGGTCGGCCCGAGCGACCCCCAGCCGGACGAGGAGCTGGGGCTCCGCCGCGCACGGGCGCTCACACTGTTCAGCATGGGCCTGCCCGGCTCCATGTACCTGTACCAGGGCGAGGAGCTGGGCCTTCCCGACCACACCACGCTGCCCGACGAACTGCGCCAGGATCCGAGCTGGTTCCGCGACGCCGGTGCCACGGCCGGGCGCGACGGGGCGCGCATCCCGCTCCCCTGGGTCGGCGACGCCCCCGGGTACGGCTTCGGGCCGAGCGGGGCGACCTGGCTGCCCCAGCCGCCGTCGTACGCGGCGCTCGCGGCGGACCGGCAGGAGGGCGACCCGGCGTCGACCCTGGCGATGTACCGCGCGGCGATCCGGCTGCGGCACGAGCACGGCCTCGGCCACGGCTCCGTCGAGTGGCGGGAGCTCGGGCCCGACGTCCTGGCGTTCCGGTCTGACGGCGTGCTGGTGGCGCTCCATCTCGGGTCGGAGCCGGTGACGCTCCCGGCGGGCGAGGTCCTGCTGGCCAGCGACGACCGCGCCGTCGCCGACGGTTCGCTTCGGCCCGACGGGGCCGTCTGGATTCGGGCGACCAGCTAGTCGAACAGGAGCGCGCGCAGCTCGCTCTCGGCGGCGTGCAGCCGCTGCGGATCGATCGTGCGGCCGTGGTCGTAGTGGTCGATCACGCGCGGGTCGATGTAGCTCGCCCGCGCGACGGCGGGCGTGTTGCTGAGCACCTCGGACGCCGCGCGGACCGCCTGCGCCACCGCGCGCTTCCGGGCCGTCGGCGACGGCTTCGGGCCGATGCGTGCGAGCTCGACCGCGGCGGCGATCGTGCCGTGCAGGGTCCGGAAGTCCTTCGCGGTGAACTCGCCGCCCGTCCGCGCGTGCACATCGGCGTTGATCTCGGCGGCGGTCAGCGGATGCCAGCGCCCGTCCTCGTGCCAGGCGAGCAGCTTGGCGCGGCCTCCGCGACGCTTGAGCGCCCGGACGATCTTGGCGAGATCCGGGTCGCGGATCTCGCTGCGCCACTCCTTGCCGCTCTTCGCCGGGAAGTCGAGGAGCACGTCGTCGCCGTCGACCTTCGCGTGCGCCGCGAGCAGGGTCGAGAGGCCGTAGCTGCCGTGCTCGTCGGCGTAGCGCTCGGACCCGACGCGGAGGCTGCCCGAGTCGAGCATCCGGAACGCGGCGGCCAGCACGCGCTCGCGCCCGAGACCGTCGCGCCGCAGATCGATGGTGACGCTGCGGCGGGCGGCCGGGAGCGACTCCGCCAGGGCGAGCGAGCGGTCGAACTTGATGCGGTCCTTCTGCTCGCGCCAGGTCGGGTGGTAGATGTACTGCCGGCGGCCGGCCGTGTCGACGCCGGTGGCCTGGATGTGCCCGTTCGGGTACGGCGCGATCCAGACGTCCGTCCAGGCGGGCGGGATCGCGAGCGCGTCGATGCGGTCGAGGAGCACCGGGTCGTCGACCCGCTCGCCTCGGTCGTCGCGATAGAAGAAGCCGCGCCCGGCCTTCACACGATGGACGCCGGGGCCGCTGGAGTTCGAACGGCGGAGGCGCGGCATCCTCACAAGGTAGGGGGCCGGCCGAGCCCGACGGTCCGGCCTCCAGGCGAAGATCAGGAGGGGAAGGAGGTCCGCAGCGTCTGGGTCTCCCCCGTCGCGGCCGCGCGGTACGCGGCCTCGATGATCTCCACGACATGCGCCGCGTGCTCGGCGGTCGCGTCGGACGGGACGCCGGCGCGCACCCAGTCGACGAGGCTCATGAGGTCCTGGAAGACGTGGCCCTCGCCCAGCTCGGCGTGGACACCGACGGCGTATGGCCCGTAGAAGGGCTGATCAGCGGGGACGAGGCTCTCGCCGTTCAGGGCCGTCCCGACGATGCTCCCGCTCGTGCCGAAGAAGCTCGGCTGCCCGAACTCGCTCACCGCCCCGGCGACCGTGCCATGCGCGAAGGCGAAGGCGCCCCCGCCGAAGTCGAGCAGGATGCCGGTGTTGTCGTCGGCGTCCACCGGGTACGTCGCGCCCCGCCACTCGCGCTCGGGGACGCGCACGCCCGACATGGCGGCGACCCGGAGCGCCGGCCCGAGCACGCCGGTCAGGGTGTGGAGCGCGTAGACCGTCATGTCGTAGAGCGGCCCGCCGCCGGGCTTGCGCCAGTACCAGCTCGGATTGACGTTGCTGAGGACGTCGTCACCCGACCGGACGGCCTCGTCCTCGTGATACGTGCCGAAGGCCGCGCCGGCCGCGGCCCAGGCGAACTCGCCGATCCCGCCCCCGCGCACGAGGTCGCGGATGATGCGGTTGACGGGGCGGACCATCTGACCGGGGCTCGCGACGAGCCGTACGCCGCGCTCCTCGGCCCGCGAGATGAGGTCGAGCGACTCGTCCGCGGTGACCGTCATCGTCTTGTTGACGTGGACGTGCTTGCCCGCCTCGATCGCCGCGACCACCTGCTCGTAGTGCAGGCCGATCGGCGAGCAGATCGTGACGGCGTCGACCGCCGGGTCGGCGAGCAGCTCCTCGAGGGACGCGTAGGCGCCGGGGACCCCGAACCGCTCCGCCGCGGACGCGGCACGCCCCTCGACCGGATCGCACACGGCGACGGCCCGCGCCTTGCCCGCCACGTCCTCCTGGACAAGGTGCGCGAGCGCGCCCCGGATGCCGATGCTGCCCGCGCCCACGACGCCGATGCCGAGCGGTTCCATGGCGCCATCCTCCCCTAGGAACGACGAAGGGGTCGAGCCTTCCGGCTCGACCCCTTCGGGTGACGATCGGTCCTACTTGAGGATCTTCGTGACGGTACCGGCGCCGACGGTGCGGCCGCCCTCGCGGATCGCGAAGCCGAGGCCCTCCTCCATGGCGATCGGCTGGATCAGCTCGACCGACATGCCGACGGTGTCGCCGGGCATGACCATCTCGGTGCCCTCGGGCAGCGTGATGACGCCGGTGACGTCGGTGGTGCGGAAGTAGAACTGCGGACGGTAGTTCGCGTAGAACGGGTTGTGACGGCCGCCCTCGTCCTTGGACAGGATGTACGCCGTGCCCTCGAAGTTGGTGTGCGGCGTGACCGAACCCGGCTTCACGACGACCTGACCGCGCTCGACGTCCTCGCGCTTGGTGCCGCGGAGGAGCAGACCGCAGTTCTCGCCGGCCCAGGCCTCGTCGAGCTGCTTGTGGAACATCTCGATACCCGTGACCGTGGTCTTCTGCGTCGGGCGGATGCCGACGATCTCGACCTCGGAGTTGATCGCGAGCGTGCCGCGCTCGGCGCGACCCGTCACGACCGTGCCGCGGCCGGTGATGGTGAAGACGTCCTCGATGGGCATGAGGAACGGCTTGTCCTTATCGCGCACCGGGTCCGGGATGGAGTTGTCGACGGCGTCCATGAGGTCGAGGACCGACTGGGTCCACTTCTCGTCGCCCTCGAGCGCCTTGAGGCCCGAGACGCGGACGACCGGGGCGTTGTCGCCGTCGAAGTCCTGGCTGCTGAGCAGCTCGCGGACCTCGAGCTCGACGAGCTCCAGGATCTCCTCGTCGTCGACCATGTCGCTCTTGTTCAGCGCGACCAGCAGGTACGGCACGCCGACCTGCTTGGCGAGCAGCACGTGCTCACGGGTCTGCGCCATCGGGCCGTCGGTCGCCGCGACCACGAGGATCGCGCCGTCCATCTGGGCCGCACCGGTGATCATGTTCTTGATGTAGTCGGCGTGACCCGGGGCGTCGACGTGCGCGTAGTGGCGCTTCGGCGTCTCGTACTCGACGTGCGAGATGTTGATCGTGATGCCGCGCTGACGCTCCTCGGGAGCGGAGTCGATC
>NZ_JBQCHS010000017.1:0-71678 GCF_051954455.1 Pseudolysinimonas sp.
CTTCGACTCGATCTGGCGGATCCGCTCCCGGGTCACGCCGTACACCTTGCCGATCTCGTCGAGGGTCTTCGGCTGGCCGTCGGTGAGGCCGAACCGCATGGAGACCACGCCCGCCTCCCGCTCGGACAGGGTGTCGAGCACCGAGTGCAGCTGCTCCTGCAGCAGCGTGAAGCTCACGGCGTCGGCCGGGACGACGGCCTCGGAGTCCTCGATGAGGTCACCGAACTCGCTGTCGCCGTCCTCGCCGAGCGGGGTGTGCAGCGAGATCGGCTCGCGGCCGTACTTCTGCACCTCGATGACCTTCTCCGGGGTCATGTCGAGCTCCCGGCTCAGCTCCTCCGGGGTGGGCTCGCGGCCCAGGTCCTGCAGCATCTGGCGCTGCACGCGGGCGAGCTTGTTGATGACCTCGACCATGTGGACCGGGATGCGGATGGTGCGCGCCTGATCGGCCATGGCGCGCGTGATCGCCTGGCGGATCCACCAGGTGGCGTAGGTCGAGAACTTGAAGCCCTTGGTGTAGTCGAACTTCTCGACGGCACGGATGAGGCCGAGGTTGCCCTCCTGGATGAGGTCCAGGAACTGCATGCCGCGACCCGTGTAGCGCTTCGCGAGCGAGACGACGAGACGGAGGTTCGCGCCGAGCAGGTGCGACTTGGCACGCTGACCGTCGCGGGCCACCCAGGCGAGCTCGCGCCCGAGCTGCGTCCGCTTCTCCTGGTCGGTCATGCCGCCGAGCTTCTCCTCGGCGAAGAGGCCGGCCTCGATGCGCATCGCGAGCTCGACCTCCTCCGCGGCGTTCAGCAGCGCGACCTTGCCGATCTGCTTGAGGTAGTCCTTGACCGGGTCGGCCGTGGCACCCGTGATCGCGGCGGAGTAGACGGGGACCTCGTCCTCGTCGTCGGTCATCGAGAGCCGGAGCGCCCCGCTCGGCAGCACCTCGATGGGCTCGTCGCTGTCCTCCTCCGTCTCGTCGGCGGCGTCCTCGTCGGACGCCTCCGCGTCGGCCTTGGCGGGGGCGGCGTCCGCATCCGTGTCGTCGGTCGCGGTGTCGTCGGCGACGACGTCGTCCCCGTCGAGCTCGGCGACGTCGGTCGGTTCCAGCTCGTCGTCCTCGTCGTCGTCCGACGCCGTGGCCTTCGATGCCTTGGCGGGCGCGGCCTTCGAGGCGGCCTTCGCGGGCGCCGCCTTCTTCGCGGCGGGCGCGGCCTTGGCGGGCGCGGCCTTCTTCGCGGCCGGGGCGGACTTGGTGGCCGTCTTCGCCGCCGCCGTCTTCGTCGTCGTTGCAGCGGGGCGGTCCTCGTCGACCGTCTTCGCAGAGCTCCGGGTTGCCATGGTGACCCTTTCCGGCCCGCCGTCGGTGTACCGCGGGCATCACTAGGACCCATGTCAAGTCCCCCGCGCCATTCGCCGAAACGAAGGTGTCCGAGGGAACCCGACCGGGTCCTGAAGAACGATTATCGCACAGGCTGCGACGGCATTCCGCCGTCACCACCCCTGTTCGGGCGACGTCGTCCACCGCGCACCCGTCGGAAGAGTGCAACCCAGAAGGGGGCGATGATTATTCCGTCCTCGAGGAACATCCGCGCTCGGGTGCGGCGGCGCGCGACCAGCAGGCCGACGAGCGCGACGAGCGCGACCCCGAAGGGCGCGAGGAACGCGACTCGGAACGCGTCGTACGAGTACAGGACCGCGACCGGCGCGTCGTGACCGGCTCGTGCGTCGAGGAGCAGGCCGATCGCGAACATCCCCACGAACGCGCCGATGAAGCCGCCCGAGTTGGCGATCCCGCTCGCAGAGCCGCCGGCGTGCGACGGGTTGAACGTGCGCGCGAAGTCGAGACCCACCATCGATCCCGGCCCGGCGACGCCGATCCCGAGGAACGCGAGCATCACGAACCAGAGCGGCGGGATCCCGGGCCAGAGGAGCAGGAGCGCCAGGAAGCCGTAGCTCAGCGCCCCGACGCCGAGCACGAGGTTGCTGCGCCGCATCGGGAAGCGCGCGACGATCCATCCGATGGTCGGACCGCCCACGACCGAGGCGGCGACGAAGAGCCCCATGACCGCCGCCGCGAGCCCGATCGGCAGCCCGATCGCCTGGGTCAGGAACGGGTACCCCCAGAGCACGCCGAGGAGGTTCGGAAGCGCCCCGAGCATCATGTGCGCCCAGAACCCCAGCTGCGTGCCCGGCCGGGCGAGGGCGCTGCGCAGGATGGCGGGGCGGCCGCCGACCGGGATGGGCGTGGTGAGCGGCAGGGGCTCGCCGGGTCGCACCAGCAGGAGGACGAGCACCGTCGACAGCACCGACAGGGCCACCGCCGAGAGGAAGGCGACCTGCCAGCTCGTCTCCCGCAGCAGCAGGGCGAACGGCAGGGCCGAGACGATCTGGCCGAGCGATCCGAGCATCCCGACCCACTGGAGCAGCTGCGGCAGCAGCCGCGGCGTGAACCAGCCGGGCAGCAGCCGGATGACGGAGAGGAAGGTGAACGCGTCGCCGCAGCCGACCAGCACTCGGCCGACGACCGCGACGCCGACCACCGGCGAGAACGCCACCACCAGCTGACCGAGCGCCATGAGCGCGGCGCCGATCGCGAGGATGCGCCGCGAGCCGAAACGGTCGAGGAGCACGCCGACCGGCACCTGCAGGAGGCCGTAGACGGCCGTCTGCACGACCGCGACCGTCGAGAGCGCCGCCGCCGTCGTCGCGAACCGCTGGGTGGCCTCCACCCCGGCGACGCCGAACGTGCTCCGCTGGGTGACCGCGACGAGGTAGGCGAAGACGCCGATCCCGAAGACGAGCCAGGCCCGGCGGGAGTTCATCCCCTCAGGCTAGAGGCGCGTGCGCGCGGGTCGGCTCAGCGATCGTCGTCGCGGCGGTTGGCGAGGAACTTCTCGAGCTCCGCGGCGATCGACTCGGCGCTCGGCAGCTCCCCGCTCTCGTCGACGAGCGGCGACGGCAGCGGGTTCTCCTCCATGTACGAGTCGTGGCGCGCCTCGAGCGTGCCGACGAGGCGCTGCAGCTCGGGGTTGTTCTCGACCTGGTCGTCGACCTTCGCGATGAAGTCGCGGTTCTCCTCGCGCAGCTTCTCGGTCGGGAAGATGAGGCCGGTCGCGGCACTGATGCTCTCGAGCGCCGTCACCGCGGCCATCGGGAACTCGGTGTCGGAGAGGTAATGCGGGATGAGGAGGACGAACCCGGCGGTCGGATGGCCGAGCTCCGCGAGACGGTACTCGACGAGATGCAGGGCGTTCGAGGGCAGCTGGGTCGACGGCTTCCACACCGACATGGCGTCGATGAGGTCCGTGCGGTTGCCGCTCACCGTGACGCCGATCGGACGGGTATGCGGGGTCGGCATCGGGATGGCGTGCACCCAGGTCGTGTCCCTCACCTGGTAACGCTGGACGAGCTGGATGATCGCCTGGCTGAACCGCTCCCACTGGAAGTCGGGCTCGAAGCCGGTGAGGAGCAGGAACGGCTGGCCCAGCTCGTCCTTGGCGAGGTAGAGCGAGAGCTTGGCCGGCTTGTAGTCGGTCAGATGATCCTGCACGAAGGTCATGATCGGACGCCGCGCCCGGTAGTCGAGCAGCGCGTCGGTGTCGAAAGCCGCGATCTCACGCATCTCGAGGTTGTCGAGGAGGTACTCGCTCACCTGGCTCACCGCGCCCCCGGCGTCGGAGAAGCCGGTGAGCCCGGCGACGAGGTGCAGCCCCGCGGGCACGGTCGTCGCGTCGAGGGAGAGGTCGTAGAGTCCGCCCGGGTCGCGCATGCGTCGATTTTAGGGCGGCGCCTCGCGCGACCGCCGGAGGCGGAGGCCCCCTCCGGCACGCCCACAGCGAACAGGGCGCAGCCGCCGCGGAGATAGCGTGGCGACATGACCTCCCCTGCTCTCGCCTTCCGCACCGATCCCCTCGTCGACGTCGACGCCGACGTCCTCGTCGTGGGGGTCGTTCCCGGCGATGACGGCCCGCGGCTCGCCTCCGACCACCCCGCGCTCGCCGGCATCGACGCGGCGCTCGCGTCCATCGGCGCGACCGGCCGGGCGGAGCAGCTCGTGCGGGTGCCCTCACCCGAGGGGTTCCGCGCGCCCCTCGCCCTCCTCGGCCTCGGCGCCGCGGAGCCGACCCCGGACGCGTTGCGGACCGCGGCGGGGGCTGCCGCCCGCCAGCTCGCCGGCGTCGGAACCGTCGCCTTCGCACTCCCGGGCGCCGACTCCGCGTCCCTGTCGGCCGTCGCCGAGGGGGCCGCGCTCGGGGCCTACGCCTTCGCCGGCTACCGCACCGAGGCGCCCATCGCGCCGGTGGAGCGCGTCGAGCTCGTCGTGACCGCGGCGCCGGATGAGCCGGAGGCGCTGCTCGCCCGCGCCGCGGCCGTCGCCGACGCGGTCCACGGGGTCCGCGATCTCGCCAGCACCGCCCCCAATCTGCTCGACCCCGCGGCGCTCGCCCAGGCCGCGGTCGACGCGGCGCGCGACCTGCCCGTGGAGGTCGAGGTCCTCGACGAGCAGGAGCTCGCCGCCGGCGGCTTCGGCGGCATCCTCGCGGTGGGCAAGGGGTCGACCCGACCGCCGCGGCTCGTCGTCGTCCGGTACGCGCCGGAGGGCGCGGAACGGCACCTCGCGCTCGTCGGCAAGGGCATCACCTACGACTCGGGCGGCTACTCGATGAAGACGGTCGAGGGGCTCATCGGCATGAAGTACGACATGACCGGCGCGGCCGCCGTGCTCCACGTCGTCCTCGCCGCGGCGCGCCTCGGCCTGCCCATCCGGCTCACCGCGTGGCTGTGCATCGCCGAGAACATGGTCTCGGGCGACGCCATGCGTCCGGACGACGTGATCACGATCCGTGGCGGCAGGACCGTCGAGGTGCTCAACACCGACGCCGAGGGACGGCTCGTCATGGCCGACGGCATCGTCGCTGCGAGCGAGGAGCAGCCCGACGCGATCGTCGACGTCGCGACCCTCACCGGCGGCGCGCGCATCGCGCTCGGCGAGCGGATCATCCCGGTCATGGGCGACGCCGAGCTGAGCGAGCGGATGGTCGCCGCGGGCGAGCGGGTCGGCGAGACCCTCTGGCGGATGCCGCTCCCGTCCGACGTGCGCACGCTGCTCGACAGCGACGTCGCCGACATCCTCAACTCGCGGCCCGGCAAGCGGCAGGGGCACATGCTCCAGGGCGGGCTCTTCCTGCAGTTCTTCGTCGGGACACGCCCGGACGGCACGCCGATCCCGTGGGCGCACCTGGACATCGCCGGACCGGCCAACAACCCCGGCGGCGCCTACGGCTTCACGCCCAAGGGACCGACCGGCACCGCGGTCAGGACCCTGCTCGCGCTCACGGAAGACTTCGCCCGAAAGGGCTAGGGTTGACGACGGCAGGAATCACCTGCCGTTTCGTCCGCACCGCGACGCCACCCCTTTGCGCGGTGCTCACTCCGCTTCATGCACAGGGAGATGCCGGGTGTCCGAGCAGAACTTCGACCTCGTCGTGCTGGGCGCCGGAAGCGGGGGCTACGCCGCCGCGCTCCGGGCCGCCGAGCTGGGCCTCACCGTGGGCCTCATCGAGAAGGGCAAGGTGGGCGGCACGTGCCTCCACGTCGGGTGCATCCCGACGAAGGCGCTGCTGCACTCCGCCGAGATCGCCGATCACGCGCGTGACGCCGCCCGCTTCGGCGTGCAGGCCACGCTGAACGGCATCGACCTCGGTGCCGTCGCGCAGTACCGGGACAGCATCGTGTCGAGCAAGTGGAAGGGTCTGCAGGGGCTCATCAAGGCGCGCGGCATCACCACCATCGAGGGCGAGGGGCGCCTCACCTCGCCCACGACCGTGCAGGTCGGCGATGTCACGGTCATCGGCAAGAACGTCGTCCTCGCGACGGGTTCCTACTCCCGCACGCTCCCCGGTCTCGAGATCGGCGGGCGGGTCATCACCTCCGAGCAGGCGCTCAACCTGGACTTCGTGCCGCGCAAGGCGCTGGTCCTCGGCGGCGGCGTCATCGGTGTCGAGTTCTCCAGCGTCTGGAAGAGCTGGGGAGCCGACGTGCAGATCATCGAGGCGCTGCCGCACCTCGTCCCGAACGAGGACGAGTCGGTCTCGAAGCAGTTCGAGCGCGCGTTCCGCAAGCGCGGCATCGAGTTCAGCCTCGGCGTGCGCTTCCAGTCGGTCACGCAGGACGACCAGGGTGTGCATGTCACGCTCGAGAACGGCGCGACCTTCGACGGCGACATCCTCCTCGTGGCGGTCGGCCGCGGGCCGGTCACCGCGAACCTCGGCTACGAGGAGGTCGGCGTCGCCATGGATCGCGGCTTCGTCCTGACGAACGAGCGACTCCAGACCAACGTGCCGGGCGTGTACGCCGTCGGCGACATCGTCCCGGGGCTGCAGCTCGCGCACCGCGGATTCCTGCAGGGCATCTTCGTCGCCGAGGAGATCGCGGGCCTGAACCCGATCCGCCTCGAGGAGTCGACGATCCCGCGCGTCACCTACTCTGATCCGGAGGTCGCGTCCGTCGGCATCACCGAGGCGAAGGCCAAGGAGACCTACGGCGACGACCAGGTGGTCGCGTACGACTACAACCTGGCCGGCAACGGCAAGAGCCACATCCTCGAGACCTCGGGCTCGGTCAAGGTCGTGCGGGTGAAGGACGGCCCGGTCGTGGGCGTGCATATGATCGGCGCCCGTGTCGGCGAGCTGATCGGCGAGGCGCAGCTCGCGGTGGGCTGGGAGGCCTACCCGGAGGACATCGCGCCGTACATCCACGCGCACCCGACGCAGAACGAGGCGCTGGGTGAGGCGTTCCTGGCACTCGCCGGTAAGCCGCTCCACGCGATCTGACCCCCGGACTACCCTGAACAGCACCACGAATAAGGAGCATCACCGATGAGCGAATCCGTCAGCCTTCCTGCGCTCGGGGAGAGCGTCACGGAGGGCACGGTGACCCGCTGGCTCAAGAAGGTCGGCGACCGGGTTGAGGTCGACGAGCCGCTGCTCGAGGTCTCGACCGACAAGGTCGACACCGAGATCCCGTCGCCGGTCGCCGGGGTCATCGAGCAGATCCTCGTGCAGGAGGACGAGACGGTCGAGGTCGGCACCGCCCTCGTGACCATCGGGGACGGCTCGGGTGGCGGCGACGCTGCTCCGGAGGCGCCCGCCGCGGCGGCTCCCGAGCAGGCGGCACCGGTCGAGCAGCCGGCGGCGCCGGTGCAGGCCGCACCGGTCCCGGAGGACGCGCAGCCCGCTCCCGCACCCGAGCAGAGCGCGCCGCAGGCGGCCGCGGTGCAGGCTGCCGCGACGCCGACCGTGCCCGCTCCGCAGCCGACACCGGCGGAGACCGGTGTGCCGTCGACCGAGCAGCCGGCCGAGGCCGAGCAGGCCGCCCCCGCTCCGCAGCAGCCCGTCGCCGAGCCCGCCGCGCCCGAGCAGCCGCAGGCGGCACCGACCGTCGACGCCGGTGCCTCGTACGCGACGCCCTCCCCCGCCGCCGAGACCGCGGCGCCCGAGGCGGCGTCCGCTCCTCCGGCTCCCGCCGCTCCGGCCGAGCCCGCCCCGGCGCCCGCCGCCGAGGCGCAGCAGAATGCCGCGTCGCACGCCGGCTACGTGACCCCGATCGTGCGCAAGCTCGCCCACGAGAAGGGGATCGACCTCGGTTCCGTCACCGGCACCGGGGTCGGGGGCCGCATCCGCAAGCAGGACGTGCTCGACGCGTCGTCGGCACCGGCCGCCGCCGAGGCTCCGGCCGACAGCGCCGCGCCGCGAGAGGCCGCCGCGGTGTCGCCGCTGCGCGGCACGACCGTGCCGATGTCGCGCCTGCGCAAGGTGGTCGCGGAGCGTGCTGTCGTCTCCATGCAGACGCTGGCGCAGCTCACGACCGTCGTGGAGGTCGACGTCACCAAGGTCGCCGCGCTGCGCGATCGGGTGAAGGGCGACTTCCTCGAGAAGACCGGCACCAAGCTGAGCTTCCTGCCGTTCTTCACCCTGGCGGCCGCGGAGGCGCTGCGCCAGTTCCCGATCATCAACTCGACGGTGGACGGCGACAGCATCGTCTACCCCGACCACGAGAACATCAGCATCGCGGTCGACACCGAGCGCGGCCTCCTCACCCCGGTGATCCGCGACGCGGGCGAGCTGAACATCGCGCAGCTGTCGCAGCAGATCGCCGACCTGGCGGCCCGCACCCGCGACAACAAGCTGAAGCCCGACGAGCTCGCCGGTGGCACCTTCACGGTGACGAACACCGGCTCGCGCGGCGCGCTGTTCGACACCCCGATCGTGTTCCTGCCGCAGTCGGCGATCCTCGGGACGGGCATCGTCGCGAAGAAGCCGGTCGTGGTCAGCGAAGACGGCCTCGACGCGATCGCGATCCGGTCGACGGTCTACCTCGCCCTCTCCTACGACCACCGCATCGTGGACGGGGCCGACGCCGCCCGCTTCCTCGGCGCCGTCAAGGAGCGCCTCGAGGCCGCGGACTTCGCCGCTGACCTCGGCATCTGATCCGATCCCGCAGCGCCGACGCCGTCACCTTCCGGGTGGCGGCGTCGCCGTCTGTCCGGGTGTCGCGGCCGGCTCCGGCGCGATGATGTCGCGGATGCGCCACCCGTCGTCGCCGCGCACGAGCAGCAGCGAGACTCCCCCGCCGACGGCGATGAGCGCCGACCCTCCGATCCGCTCGGTGAGCGCCGGGGGCGCGTCGCCCGCGCCGGCCAGGGGGTCGGGCGGGAGCCGACCGCCGACCTGCCCGACCCGGATCGCCTCGCGGTCGGCATCGGCCGCCGCCGAGTCCGGCTGATCCGCCGCGTCGAGACACAGGATCGACAGCTCGTCCCGGCACGATGCGCGGGCACGGAGCAGGGGCGTCGCCGCGGCGACCGGATCGTCGCCCGTGACGGCGGGGTCGGTCGCGGCGTCGCGCGACGAACCGGTGGACGTCGCAGCGGGCGCCGGGGACGCGGACCGCTCCCCCGCGGCGACCGCGCCGCCCGGAGTCGGCGCAGGGATCACCAGGACCGCCACGACGAGAGACAGCGCCCCGGCGCCCACGCCGAGCACCAGCCGCCGCCGCGCGGACGACCACCGCGCCCAGCGTGCGCGCGCCGCGGCGGCGAGCTCCGCGGCGGGCGAGCGGTCGAGGAGCTCCTCGACACGCGTGGCCCACGCCCACGCCTTCGGCGTCGGCCGGACCTCCGCCACCGGGGAGCCGACCGGGACGACGCGTCCGTGCGCGGACCCCGTCGTCGTGGGCGCATCGCCCATCCGGACCGGCAGGGCCGCGGCGACCTCGAAGATCCCGCCCGCGATGCGCCCGGCGATCTCCGCGTCCGGCGCCGCCAGCACCTCGACGTGCAACCGCTGCGCCGCCTCGCGCCGGGCGCCCCCGACACGCGCGAGCACCGCCGCGGCGAGCTCACGGAGCGCCGCCCGGTCGGCCGCGACCTCCGGGACCCGCTCGAGCGCGACCTCGGGCAGCCCCGCCTCGAACACGCTCGACGAGCCGAACCCGGTCAGCGTCGGCGCGCCGTCCGCATCGAATCGCACGCAGGCTGCGGTCAGCGCCCCGTGGGCGACGCCCGCCGCGTGCAGCCGCCGGACGGTCTCCGCGAGCGGCGCGAGGATCGTGACGGCCTCGCCGCCCTCGAGCTCCGCGCGTTCGGCCAGGAGGTGGGCGAGGTCGTCGCCGAGTCGCGGCAGGACGAGGACGAGCCGATCGTCGTCGGCCGCCGCATCCCGCAGCTCGATGATGTGCGCGCCAGCTCCGCGATCGAGTGCCGCCGCCTCCCGGAGCGCGGCCGGATCGTCGGCCCCGGTCACCTTCAGCACGACCGTACCCGGGGGTTCGCCGCCGTGAGCGAGGAACACGGTTGAGCGTGCGCCGCGCTCGATCCGGCGCAGCACCCGGTATCCCGCGATCTCGCCCGCCTCGTCCACCGGTCCATGCTCACCGCACGCCGGCGGCCTGCGGGACCGCACGCCACGCGCTGTGGATCGACCGCGCGCACCACGGCCCGGGGTGGAGCGGCGTAGGGTCGACGCCATGGTCGATTACGTCGACACGGGGCTAAGCGCCAACTCCGTGCCGTATTCGACCGCCCTCCAGCAGCAGCGTGCCGTGCACGCCGCGGTGGTGAGCGGTCGGGCGCCCGATACCGTCATCCTCCTCGAGCACCCCTCGGTGTACACCGCGGGCAAGCGGACCGAACCGCACGAGCGCCCTACCGACGGCACCCCCGTCGTCGAGGTCGACCGCGGCGGCAAGATCACGTGGCACGGCCCGGGGCAGCTCGTCGGCTACCCCATCGTCCGGCTCGCGGATCCGATCGACGTCGTCGGCTACGTGCGCCGGCTCGAGGGGCTCCTCATCGACGTGCTCGCCGAGCTCGGCGTGCCGGGCGTCCGGGTGGAGGGTCGATCGGGCGTGTGGATCGTCGACCCGTCGCGACCGACCGGTGACAAGATCGCCGCCATCGGCATCCACGTCGCGTCGGGTGTCACCACCCACGGCTTCGCGCTCAACTGCAGCAACGCGTTCGACGCCTACGAGCCGATCGTCGCCTGCGGGCTCGCCGATGCGGGCGTGACGAGCATCACACGCGAGCTCGGCCGCACGGTCACGCCGTCGGACGTCGCCCCGCTCGTCATCGAGCGCTTCGAACGCCACCTCGCCCCGAGCCTCGCGGCCGCGGTCGTCGCCGCATGAGCGCTGTGACGAACGGGATCGCGCCGGGCAACCCGCGCGACGCGGGCGCCCGCAAGCTCCTGCGCCTCGAGGTCCGCAACGCGCAGACCCCCATCGAGCGGAAGCCCGACTGGATCAAGACGCGGGCGAAGATGGGCCCCGAGTTCACCGAGCTGTCGAAGCTCGTGAAGGAGGAGGAGCTCCATACGGTCTGCCAGGAGGCCGGCTGCCCGAACATCTACGAGTGCTGGGAGGATCGCGAGGCCACCTTCCTCATCGGCGGCAGCCAGTGCACGCGACGCTGCGACTTCTGCCAGATCGACACCGGCAAGCCCGCCGACTACGACACCGACGAGCCGCGGCGGGTCGCGGAGTCGGTCACGGCGATGGGGCTCCGCTACGCGACCGTCACCGGGGTCGCGCGCGACGACCTGCCTGACGAGGGGGCCTGGCTGCACGCCGAGACGGTGCGCGCCATCCACGCGGCGAACCCCGGGACCGGGGTCGAGATCCTCGCGACCGACTTCTCCGGCGATCCGGACCTGCTCGGCGAGGTGTTCTCGAGCCGGCCCGAGGTCTTCGCGCACAACGTCGAGACGGTGCCGCGGATCTTCAAGCGGATCCGGCCGGCGTTCCGCTACGAGCGCTCGCTCGGCGTGCTGACGCAGGCGCGGGCGGCGGGGCTCATCACCAAGTCGAACCTCATCCTCGGCATGGGCGAAGAGCACGCGGAGGTCGAGCAGGCCCTGCGCGACCTGCACGAGGCCGGCACCGACATCATCACGATCACGCAGTACCTGCGGCCGAGCCCGCGACACCTGCCGGTCGCGCGGTGGGTGCCCCCGCAGGAGTTCGCGGAGTTGAAGACGGTCGCGGAGGAGATCGGATTCCTCGGCGTCCTCGCCGGCCCGCTCGTGCGCTCGAGCTACCGGGCGGGGCGTCTCTGGGCCACCTCGATGCTGGCGAAGGGCCGCGAGATCCCCGAGCCGCTGCGGCATCTGGCACAGAATCAGGAGTTCGCCCAGGCGGTGTCCTGAGCAGCTGCCGCAACGCGGACGCGCGCCGAGGGGCCGTATTCTGAACCCCATGGCCCGCGCGACCGAGAAGACCGAGAAGCCCGAGAAGGAGCCCAACCGGCTCAAGCAGATGTGGCAGGTCTTCCAGATGACCCGCCGATACGACGGGACCATCGTCTGGTGGATGCTGCTGTGCCTGGTGCTGCCGATCGCGGCCGGCATCGTCGTCGCGCTGCTGACCGCGCGCGACAACGTGTTCAGCCTCGTGCTCTACATCATCGTGGGCGTCCTGGTCGGTGTCCTGCTGGCCATCATCGTGCTCGGCCGACGGGCGGAGCGCGCCGCCTACGCCGGGATCGCGGGCCAGCCGGGCGCGGTCGGGGCCGTCCTCAAGAACAGCCTGCGCCGCTCCTGGGTGGGCAGCGAGATGCCGATCAACATCAGTCCGCGCACCCAGGACGCCGTGTACCGGGCGGTCGGCCGCGGCGGCGTCGTCCTCATCGGCGAGGGCCCGCGGTCGCGCACCCAGCCGATGCTGGAGAAGGAGCGCGCGAACGTCGCGCGCATCCTCCCCAACGTCCCGATCAACTTCCTCTACGTCGGCCCGGACCCCGACTCGACCCCCCTCCACCGCATCGTCCCGAGTCTCGGCAAGTTCAAGGGCACCCTCACCAAGGCCGAGGTCTCGGCCGTGTCGAGCCGGCTCGCGTCGCTCAGCCGCGGCATGGGCGGTATCGGCATCCCCAAGGGCATCGACCCGCGCCGCGTGCGCGCGCCGCGCCCGCGCTAGATCCCCGCGTGGCCTGGAACCACAGCATCCAGTACCTGCCCTGGGTGCTCCGCACCGTCTCTCCGCGCTCGGGCCGCGTCGCGAACGCCCTCGACGTCGGGACCGGCGACGGCGATCTCCCCGCGCTGCTGACACGGGTCGCCGACGAGGTCGTGGGGCTCGACGCCGATGCCGGCCAGTCCGCGGCGGCCGCGGCGCGGCATCCCGACACCCGCGTCCGCTTCGTCACGGCCGACGTGCTGGAGGCGGAGGTCGACGGGGCGCCCTTCGCGATCGTCACCTGCCTCGCCGCCCTGCACCACATGGACCTGGAGGCCGGCCTCACCCGGCTGCGCGACCTGACCGCGCCCGGCGGCGTCCTCGTGATCGTCGGGCTGGCCACCGATGCGACGGCGCTCGACCGAGTCCGGAGCGCGCTCGCGGTGCCGGTATCCGGCGTCAAGCGCCGGGTGCTCGGCTGGTACGACCACGGCGCACCGATGCAAGCCGCGTCGCTGCCCTCGACTCGCGTCCGCGAGGCCGCGGCGCGGATCCTGCCCGGATCGCGCTATCGCACCCGGCTGTACTGGCGTTACTCGCTGGTCTGGCGCGCACCCTCGCGCTGACTCCGCGTCAGACCCGCACGAGGATGGTGGCCGCGGCGCGGTCATGCAGCCCGCGCTGATCCTGGTCCGGGATGATCGCCGGGATCACGAGGCAGACGAGCAGCGTGCGGACGAACGGCTGCCAGGGCGCGAGCCGCCCGCCGGTCACCGGGACGACCCGCATCCGCAGGATCAGGTGCCCGGGGCTGCCGAGGAAGAACAGCTCGAACAGGATCGTGAGCACCGCGAAGACGGCGAGGATGATCCAGCCGGCGACCGTGAGGTCCCGCCCGTGGAAGATCGCCCACGCCAGCGCGTAGGAGATCGCCCAGTCGATCGCGAGCCCGCCGATGCGACGACCGAGCCGGCCGATCGAACGCGGACCCTCCTCCGGGAGCCCGAGCCGACGGCCGGGCCAGGTGCGGGAATCGGAGGCGGGCACGCGACGAGCCTATGAGAGGCTGACTGCGTAACATCCCCGAAACAATGCGGTCACGGTCGGGAAACCGCCCGCCCCTAACCTGCCAGCAGGTTGCTGCCCGCAATCCCCCGTTTCCACGGCCACTGGAGAGTTCCACCTATGTCCACGCCCCTGTTCAGCGACTCGTCCGAGGTCCTGAAGTTCATCAAGGACACGGATGTCAAATTCCTCGACATCCGCTTCACCGATCTGCCCGGCATCCAGCAGCACTTCAACATCCCGGCCTCCACGGTCGACGAGGACTTCTTCTCGGTCGGTCAGCTGTTCGACGGCTCCAGCATCCGCGGCTTCCAGTCGATCCACGAGTCCGACCTGCAGCTCATCCCGGACATCTCGACCGCCTACGTCGATCCGTTCCGCACCGAGCGCACGCTCGTGATCGTCTTCGACATCTACAACCCGCGCAACGGCGAGGTCTACGGCCGCGACCCGCGTCAGGTCGCGAAGAAGGCGGAGAAGTACCTCGCCTCCACCGGCATCGCCGACACCGCGTTCTTCGCGCCCGAGGCGGAGTTCTACATCTTCGACGACGTGCGCTACGAGGTGCGCCAGAACAAGAGCTTCTACGAGGTCGACTCCTCGGAGGCTGCCTGGAACACCGGTCGCGAGGAGGAGGGCGGCAACCTCGCCAACAAGACCCCGTACAAGGGCGGCTACTTCCCCGTCACGCCGGTCGACCAGCACGCGGACCTGCGCGACGACATCGTCGTGAAGCTCATGGAGGTCGGCCTCGAGGTCGAGCGCAGCCACCACGAGGTCGGCACCGCCGGCCAGGGCGAGATCAACTACAAGTTCGACACGATGGTCCACGCGGCGGACGACATCCTGAAGTTCAAGTACATCGTCAAGAACACGGCGCTCGAGTGGGGCAAGGTCGCGACCTTCATGCCGAAGCCGCTCATGGGCGACAACGGCTCGGGCATGCACACGCACCAGTCGCTCTGGAACGACGGCAAGCCGCTCTTCTACGACGAGAAGGGCTACGGCGGCCTGTCGGACATCGCGCGCTGGTACATCGGCGGCATCCTCAAGCACGCGGCCGCGATCTCCGCGTTCACGAACCCGACGGTCAACTCCTACCACCGCCTGATCCCGGGCTTCGAGGCCCCCGTCAACCTGGTCTACTCGGCCGGCAACCGCTCGGCCTCGATCCGCATCCCGATCACGGGAACCAACCCCAAGGCGAAGCGCATCGAGTTCCGCGCGCCGGACGCCTCGGGCAACCCGTACCTCGCGTTCGCGGTGCAGCTCATGGCCGGCATCGACGGCATCCAGAACAAGATCGAGCCGCACGAGCCGGTCGACAAGGACCTCTACGAGCTCCCCCCGGAGGAGGCCAAGAACATCCCGCAGCTGCCGGGCTCGCTCGGCGAGGCGCTCGAGGCCCTCGAGGCCGACCACGAGTTCCTGCTCGCGGGCGGGGTCTTCACCGAGGACCTCATCCGGACCTGGATCGACTACAAGCGCGAGAAGGAGCTGCTGCCCTTCGCGCAGCGGCCGCATCCCTTCGAGTACGAGCTGTACTTCGGGGTCTGATTCCTCGACTGCCCGGCCACCGGCTCACTCCCGCTCCCGCGGAACGTCCGGTGGCCGGGCAGCGTCGTCCCCGGGGCCGACGCAGCGCGTGCACCCGTCCGGGGATTCGGGGAGCGTCCGCTGTGAGACAGGTCTGTTCACCCTGCCACCCGCGCGACGGCACGTAGCTTTGCCGGGTCTCGGCATCCCCCACGTCCGAGACGACGGACGTCGGTCAGCCCCCGATGGCCCGTCCACCCGAGTCTTCCCGGCCGCACGTCTCGGCATGCGGCCGGGAAGCAGGGCGCATCTCGATCAGCCGGCGCGTCTCCCGCCGGAGGGCGCGAACAGACGGATGAGCGCCTCCTCGTGCAGGTCACCCTCGGCCGCACGCTCCCCCTCGACCAGCTCCTGGGTCGCGAGCCCCTGCGCTGCCGCGAGCAGGAGGCGCGCCAGCACAGGTGCCGCGATGTCGTCGCGGAACTCGCCCGCGTCCTGTGCCGCCTGCACCGCCGCCGCGAGCGAGGTCCGGAGACGCGCCGACCGTTCCCGCATCGCTCGGCCGACCGAGCTCTCGCCGTCGATCACGGCGCGAGCAGTGAGCAGGGCCGTCAGAGCCGCCGACCCGCGCGCCGCGTACGCCGAGCGCACGGCCGCTGCGACCCGTTCCGGCAGGGGCTCGTCATCCGCGCTGAGCCGGGCGTTGCGGGCGTCGTACTCCCCCTGCAGAGCGAGGAGCAGGTCGCTCACCGTCGCGAAGTAGTGCCGCACCGCTTCGCGCGACACCCCCGCCGCCTCGGCGACGTCCGCCAGGGTCAGATCACAGCCGCGACGTTCGAAGGCGCTCATCGCCGCGGCGACCAGCCGGGCGCGCTGGGCCAGGCCCTTTCGGTAGGGGCCTCGCCGCGCGGCCGGATCATTCGGTTCCACGGGCATAGACTAACTAAACAACCACTGTGGTGGTTTTTATCACTCGACCCGTGGAAGGGCGTCATGAACTATCTGCTCCGTTGGCTGCTGATCTCGGGGGGCGCCGCGGCGCTCGCGCGCATCGGCGGAGGCCCGTTCCGTCGCGCATCGGATCAGCGGATCCTGGCCGGCGCGACGCTGGTCCTGGGCGGCTCCTGGATCTTGACCGTCGCCGACGCGTTCCTTCCCGTCATGGCGGTCCCTCCCCTCGGGCTGCTGTCGTTCCTGCTGGCCAACGTCGTCTCGATCGCCTCGGCCATCGCAGCCGGAGCCCTGTCGGTGCTGGTGCTCGCCCGGCGCACCGGCCGCGTGCCGGTACCGGCCGGGGGAACCCGGGTCGGTGTCGGGCTGCCGCTCCTCGTCATCGTCGCGGCGGTCGCCAGCTTCATCGGCGAGCGGGCGCTCAGCATCATCGCGGCCGTGGGCCACTGAGCGACGAACCCCGCCGACGGAGCCTGGGGCGCCGCTGTCGTGCCGCGGTCTAGGCTCGAGATGCCCGCCACCCGAGCGTCGCTCCCGTTCCGAGGATCCGCGTGAACCCGCTGCTCTGGCTCTTCGATGCGCAGATCCGCATCGGCGACCAGGTCGTGCTCTGGCGGGAGGTCCTCGGCAACGTGTTCGGGCTGCTCAGCGCCCTCGGCGGCATGCGGCGGCGGGTCTGGGCCTGGCCGGTGGGGATCGCCGGCAACGTCCTCCTGTTCACGGTCTTCCTCGGCGCCGTGTTCGACACCCCGCACCCCGTCAACCTGCTGGGTCAGGCCGGACGGCAGGTCATGTTCGTGATCGTGTCGGCGTACGGCTGGTGGCGATGGAGTCGGCGCGGCGAGGCCCGCGCGTTCAGCCCGCGCTGGGCGTCGTGGCCGGCGCGCATCGGCATCGTCGTCGTGATGGTCGGCGGCACGCTCGCCCTCACGCCGCTGTTCCGGGCACTCGGGTCCTACGAGCCGGTCTGGAGCGACGCCTGGATCTTCGTCGGCTCGCTCCTCGCGACCTACGGCATGGCGCGCGGCTGGGTGGAGTTCTGGCTGATCTGGGTCGCGGTCGACGCGGTCGGGGTGCCGCTGCTGTTCTCCGCGGGCTACTACGCCTCCGGTGCGATGTACGCGTTCTACGGAGCGTTCACGATCTTCGGCTTCGTGGTGTGGGCGCGCTCCAGGCGGCCGCAGCGGGTGCTCCCGGGCACGCAGCCGGCGACGGCCGGTGTCGAGACCGCGTCGCCGGCGCCGGACCGGGCGGCTCCGTGAGAGAGGGACGGGTGATTGCCGTCGGCAGCTGGGCGCCTCAGGCGTCGTCGCCGTAGAAGCCGCGCTCGAAGACGCGGCGGGCGATGCGCGTGACGCGGAGGTAGTCCTCCTCCAGTCGGCTCGCGCTGCCGGGCGGATACTCCAGGAGCCGCGCGACGCCCTCGAGCGCGCGCCGGTCGGTGGGCAGCACGTCGGCCGTCTTCGCGGTCCACAGGGTGACGGCCGACCGCACCCGGGAGGCGAGACGCCAGGCGGTGCCGAGTCGCTCGGCGTCGGCCGCGTCGACGAGCCCGGCCTCGGCCGCGGCGTCGAGTGCGCGTAGCGTCGACGTGGTGCGGAGCTCCGGCACCGCGGCGGCATGCTGCAGCTGCAGGAGCTGCACGAACCACTCCACGTCGCTCAGGGACCCGCGCCCGAGCTTGAGGTGCCGCGATGGATCCGCACCCTGCGGCAGCCGCTCCGACTCCACCCGTGCCTTGATCCGCCGCACCTCGCGGGCGTCGGCCTCCGACAACGCGGCGGGGTAGCGCGTGATGTCGGCCACCTCCTCGAACGCGGCCAGCAGCGGCGCGTCGCCGGCGACCCCCCGCGCGCGCAGCAGCGCCTGCGCCTCCCAGGTGAGCGACCAGCGGGCGTAGTAGGCCCGGTATGACTCCAACGACCGCACGACCGCGCCGTTGCGGCCCTCCGGCCGGAGCCCGATGTCGAGCTCGAGCGGCAGGCGGAGATCCTCCGAGAGCCGGTTCAGGTCGCGGACGATCCGCTCCGCGGTGCGCTGCGCCTCGTCGCCCGGCGTCTCCTCGCCCGGCGCGCCGGCAGGGCGGTACACCCACATGACGTCGGCGTCGCTGCCGAAGCCGAGTTCGGCTCCCCCATACCGCCCCATCGCGATGACCCCGAACTCGATGCCGTCGCCCGGGCGGTGCACGAGGTCGAGGACGCCCTGCAGGATCACGGTCGTGACGTCGGCGAGGCCCTGCGCGATCTCCTCGATTGACAGCAGTCCGAGGATGCCGCCGAGCGCGATCCGCAGGACCTCGCGGCGGCGCGCCGTGCGGAGCACCCCGGCGGCGGCGTCCGGGTCGTCGGCGTGGCGCGCGACCGTCGCGCGCGCCTCCTCGAGCAGGGCCGCGAGCGGGCGCGGCCGGAGCTCGGCGTCGTTCTCGAGCCAGGCGGCGGCCTCCGGGATCCGCTCCAGCAGGCCGCCGACGTAGCGCGAGCCCGAGAGCGCCTCAGTGAGGCGCTTCGCGGCCCCCGACGAGTCGCGCAGCATCCGCAGGAACCAGTACGCCTCGCCGAGCTCGTCGCTCAACCGGCGGAACGCGAGCAGCCCGTAGTCGGGGTCGGGCCCCTCCGAGAACCACTGGAGCATGACCGGGAGGAGGGTGCGCTGGATCTGCGCGCGCCGCGACACCCCGCTCGTCAGCGCCGCGATATGCCGGAGCGCGCCGCCCGGATCCTGGAAGCCGATCGCTGCGAGACGCGCCTCGGCCTGCTCGCTCGTGAGCGCGTAGCCGTCGTCCGGCAGCGCCGCGACGGCCGAGAGCAGCGGACGGTAGAACAGCCGCTCGTGGAGGCTGCGCACCTCGAGCTTGACCGCCTGCCACGCGTCGAGCAGCGCCGACGCGCTCGTCGCGATCCCGGTCGCGCGCGCGAGGACGCGGAGCGCGTCCTCGTTCCGCGGCATGAGGTGCGTGCGTCGCAGGCGGGACAGCTGCAGCCGGTGCTCCATCGTGCGGAGGAACCGGTAGTCGCGCGCGAACTCCGCCGATTCCACGCGGCCGATATACCCCCGCTCCGCGAGCACCTGCAGCGCCTCGAGCGTCGATCGCACCCGCACGGCCGGGTCGGCGTGCCCGTGCACGAGCTGGAGCAGCTGCACCGTGAACTCGACGTCGCGCAGGCCCCCGGGCCCGAGCTTCAGCTGCACGTCGACCTCGTCGGTCGGGATGTTCTCGGTGACCCGCTCGCGCATGCGCTGCACGTTCTCGACGAAGCCCTCGCGGGTCGAGATCGCCCACACCATGGGCGCGACGCCGGCGACATAGCGCTCTCCCAGCTCCCGGTCGCCGGCGAGCGGCCGCGCCTTCAGCAGCGCCTGGAACTCCCACGACTTCGCCCAGCGCTCGTAGTACGCGAGATGGGACTGGAGGGTGCGGACCAGCGCGCCGTCCTTGCCCTCCGGTCGGAGGTTCGCGTCGACCTCCCAGAGCCCCGGCTCGATCGCGAGCTCTTGAATCCCCCGCATGGTCTCGCGCGCGAGTCGCGTCGCGCGCGAGACCGCGGTGTCGTCGCCCTCGGTGACGAAGATGACGTCGACGTCGCTCAGGTAGTTGAGCTCACGCGCCCCGGCCTTGCCCATCCCGATGATGGCGAGCGGCGTCGGGTCGCCTCCCGCCCCGGCCCGCGCGATGAGGAGCGAGGCGTCGAGCGCGGCGCCCGCGAGGTCGGCGAGGGCGGAGGCCACCCGGTCGACCACGGCCGTCGGATCGGGCTGGGCGAGGGCCCACGCCGCGAGCCGCAGCAGCTCTCGGCGGTACGACACCCGCAGCGTGCTCCACGCAGCTTCGCCGGTGCCGGCGACGACGATCGGGCCGAGTGCCTCCGGCGCGGCGACCGGTTCGCGCAGTGCCGCGAGGTGCTCGGGATGCCGGTGCAGGAAGGTCGCGAGCCCCTCCGACGCGCCGAGGACGCGCACGAGCGCCGCGGCGGAGGTCGGGTCGTCGAGCGCGGCGCCCGTCGCCTCCGGAGCCGACTCGAGCAGCCCCAGCAGCAGGCGGAGCGCCTGGTCGGGGTCGGCCGCGTCGGCGAAGAGCGGCACCAGCCCGGCCGGCACCTGCTCGAGGCGCTCGGCGGCCTCGCCGAGACCGGCGAAGCCCAGCCGAGCCAGCTCGGTGAGGGTGGTGGTGCCCCGGCTCATCGGTGCGCGACGCCGCGGCGCGTCAGAGGATCTCGAGGTTGCTCTCGAGCTCGAACGGTGTCACGCGGGCGCGGTAGCCGTTCCACTCGCGGCGCTTGTTGAGGAGCACGTACTCGAACACCTGCTCGCCGAGGGCCTCAGCCACGAGCTCGCTGCGCTCCATGAGTCGCAGCGCCTCGTCGAGGCTGCCGGGGAGCCGCTCGTAGCCGAGGGCGCGGCGCTCGGCGTTGGTCAGGCTCCAGACGTCGCCCTCGGCCTCCGGCGGGAGCTCGTAGCCCTCCTCGATGCCCTTGAGCCCGGCGCCGAGCAGCAGCGCGAAGCTGAGGTACGGGTTGGCGGCCGAGTCGATCGCGCGGTACTCGATCCGGGCGCTGTTGCCCTTGCCCGGCTTGTAGAGCGGGACGCGGACGAGCGAGGACCGGTTGTTGTGGCCCCAGGTGATGTAGCTGGGCGCCTCGTCGCCGCCCCAGAGCCGCTTGTAGGAGTTGACGAACTGGTTCGTGACGGCGGTGATCTCGGGCGCGTGGCGCAGGAGCCCGGCGACGAACTGCCGCCCGATCTGCGAGAGCTGGTACTGCCCGCCCGCGTCATAGAACGCGTTCGTGTCGCCTTCGAAGAGCGACACGTGTGTGTGCATCCCGGAGCCCGGGTGGTCGGAGAGCGGCTTCGGCATGAAGGTCGCGTACGACCCCTGCTCGATGGCGACCTCCTTGACGACCGTGCGGAAGGTCATGATGTTGTCGGCCATCGTGAGCGCGTCGGCGTAGCGCAGGTCGATCTCGTTCTGGCCGGGGCCCGCCTCGTGATGGCTGAACTCCACCGAGATCGACAGGTCCTCGAGCATGCGGACCGCGCGTCGGCGGAAGTCGTGCGCCGTGCCGCCCGGCACGTTGTCGAAGTAGCCGGCCTTGTCGACGGGGACCGGCTCGCCGTTGACGAGCTCGGCCGACTTCAGCAGGTAGAACTCGATCTCGGGATGCACGTAGAACGTGAAGCCGCGGTCGCCCGCCTTGGCGAGGGCGCGCTTCAGCACGTTGCGCGGATCGGCCACAGCGGGCTGCCCGTCGGGCGTCGTGATGTCGCAGAACATCCGCGCCGTGGGGTCGACCTCGCCGCGCCACGGGAGGATCTGGAAGGTCGTCGGGTCGGGATGCGCGAGCACGTCCGCCTCGTACGAGCGGCTCAGCCCCTCGATCGCCGAGCCGTCGAAGCCGACGCCCTCGTTGAAGGCGCCCTCCACCTCCGCTGGAGCGAGCGCGACGGATTTGAGCGTTCCGACCACGTCGGTGAACCACAGGCGCACGAACTTGACCCCGCGCTCCTCGATGGTGCGGAGGACGAAGTCACGCTGCTTGTCCATGTTTCCCTCCTGCGCCGCTGCGACGCCGCTCCGGCCCTGCGGGACGGGGCGTCAATAGGCTACTGGCATGCCCCGACTCCGCTTGGCTCTCGCACAGACGAATCCCGTGGTCGGCGACATCTCCGGCAATCTCGAGGCCGTCGTCGCCGCGGCGCACCGGGCGAGGGAGGCCGGGGCCGAGATCCTGCTGGCGGGCGAGATGGTCGTCTCGGGCTACCCGATCGAGGATCTCGCGGCGCAGCCCTCGTTCCTCCGCGCGGCGCACGACGCGGTCCCGCGCCTGGCCGCCCGGCTCGAGGCCGAGGGGCTCGGCGACCTCGTCGTGGTGGTCGGCTACCCCGACGGACCGTTCGAGCCGCGACTGCTCGGCACCTCCAACGCGCCCACGGCGATCGCGCAGAACGCCGCCGCGGTGCTGCAGCACGGCGGGGTGCGGGCGCGCTACGCCAAGCACCACCTGCCCAACTACTCGGTGTTCGACGAGTATCGCATCTTCATCCCGGGCGACGAGCTCCTCGTGCTGCGCGTGGGCCGGCCCGGCGAGCCGGCGGCCGACGTCGCCCTCATCGTGTGCGAGGACCTGTGGCGCGACGGCGGGCCCGTCGGGCGGGTGCTCCAGGCGGACGCGGGGCTGCTCCTCGTGATCAACGCATCGCCGTTCGAGCGCGACAAGGACGACGTGCGTCTGCCCCTCGTGACCCGGAGGGCGCAGGAGACCGACACGATCGTCGCCTACGTCAACATCGTGGGCGGCCAGGACGACCTCGTGTTCGACGGCGACAGCGTGGTCGTGGACGGACGCGGCGCGATCCTCGCGCGGGCGCCGCAGTTCCGCGAGCACCTGCTCGTCGTCGACGTCGACCCCGCGGATGCCGGTGACGCGCCGCTGCCCGAGGACGTCGCGCGCGTCGAGATCGCGCTCCCCGCCCGCCGGGCCGTCCCCGACATCCCGCGCGACGTGGCGACGCCGCCGGACGACCGCGAGCAGCTCTGGAACGCCCTGGTGCTCGGGCTCCGCGACTACGTCGAGAAGAACCGCTTCCCGTCGGTCGTGCTCGGGCTCTCCGGCGGCATCGACTCGAGCGTCGTCGCGGCGCTCGCGACCGACGCGCTCGGCCCCGACCGTGTCTACGGCATCTCGCTGCCGAGCCGGTACAGCTCCCCGGGGTCGAAGGACGACGCGGCCGACCTCGCCGAGCGTCTCGGCATCCACTTCACCACGCAGCCGATCGCGGAGCTCGTGCAGCCCATCGAGGACGCGCTGCAGCTGAGCGGCACGGCCGCGGAGAACGTGCAGGCGCGCATCCGCGGCCTCGTCTGGATGGCCGAGTCGAACATGCACGGCCACCTGGCGCTCACCAACGGCAACAAGACCGAGGTCGCGGTCGGGTACTCGACGATCTACGGCGACGCCGCCGGGGGCTTCGCGCCGATCAAGGACGTGCCGAAGACGCTGGTCTGGGAGCTGGCGCGCTGGCGCAACGAGCACGCGCGCTCACGCGGCGAGACCGAACCGATCCCGGCCGCGTCGATCGAGAAGCCGCCGAGCGCCGAGCTGCGCCCCGACCAGACCGATCAGGACACGCTGCCGCCGTACGAGCTGCTCGACGCGATCCTCGAGCTCTACGTGACGCAGCGACTCGGCCGCGACGACATCGTGGCCCGCGGCTACGACCACGACACCGTGTACTTCGTGGCGAAGCTCGTCGACCAGTCGGAGTGGAAGCGCCGCCAGGGCGCGATCGGCCCGAAGATCTCGGGCATGGCGTTCGGGCGCGACCGCCGACTCCCGATCACCTACCGGCCGAACCTCGGTTGAGGTGTCGTGTTCCGCGGGACGAATGACGGATCCGCCGAACCCCGCGCGCGGCGCATCGGGGACGAATGACGGAGCAGACAGTCCGCGAGGCTGCGGACTCCCCGTGACAACGCGCTCGCATCGGTGACGCGGGCGCGGACCTCCGCCATTCGTTCCGCGAGCGCGGTGCGCGATCCGTCATTCGTTCCGGGGTGCCGTGCCCGGATGCCCCGGACGGCGGGTCGGCGGCGTCGGTAGGCTCGTCGCATGGCCGATGGCGTCGTCAAGCGGGTCCGCACCCGGCACTTCCAGAACGCGAAGGAGCAGGGCATCCCGATCACCGGCCTGACCAGCTACGACGCCCTCACCGCCGGGATCTTCGACCGGGCCGGGATCGACTTCCTCCTCGTCGGCGACTCGGCCGGCAACAACGTGCTCGGCTACGACACCACGCTGCCCGTCACGGTCGACCAGCTGATCCCGCTCACGCGTGCCGTCGCCGGCGCCGTCCAGCGCGCTCTGGTCGTGGCCGACATGCCGTTCGGCTCGTACGAGACGGGACCCGACGAGGCGCTCCACACCGCGTTCCGGTTCATGAAGGAGACCGGCGCGCACGCCGTCAAGCTCGAGGGCGGGGTGCGCTCCGCGGAGCAGATCCGGCGGATCGTGGCGGCCGGCATCCCGGTGATGGCGCATATCGGCTTCACGCCGCAGAGCGAGCACGGGCTCGGCGGCCACGTCATCCAGGGCCGACAGGGTGAGGGCGTCGAGCAGCTGCTCGCCGACGCGCACGCCGTCGAGGCCGCGGGCGCGTTCGCGGTCGTGCTCGAGATGGTCCCCGCCCAGGCCGCCCGTCAGGTGACGGAGCAGCTCTCGATCCCGACCATCAGCGTCGGCGCCGGCCCGCACACGACCGGCCAGCTCCTGGTCTGGACCGACTGGGCCGGGCTCACGACCGGACGGATCCCGAAGTTCGTCAAGAAGTACGCGGAGCTCGCCGAGATCCTCGACGGCGCCGCGAGGGCGTACATCGCCGACGTCGCATCCGGGGCCTACCCGGACGAGGCCCATTCGTACGAGGACTGACGACCCGGTTCGCCGTGCATCAGCGCAGGCGGAGGACCACCAGCGCCCAGACCACGGACATCCCGATCCCCAGGCCCCCGAGCACGATGCCCGCGATAGAGGTCCCGCGCCCGGACGCCTGGACGCCGGCCTCCCGCAGCCGCCGGATCCGGGCGACGCCCAATGCCCCCCAGACGATCGCGAAGATGCTCGGTACGAGCATCACGTTGAGGACGAGCGACACGATCCCCCAGATGAGCGCGCGCGGCCCCAGCGACTGCTGGGTCGGTACGACCAGGTTGACCGCGGTGAAGCGATCACGGCTCGGTGGTGCGACCACGGAATAGCCGTGCGCCCACCCCGGCGACGGACCCGGCCGGGTCGCTGCCGGGAGCGCGTCCGCCGAGCGGAGCGTCCACGGGTCGGGCGGCGGCGGGGTGCCGATCGACGACGCCGCGACTGCCGTCGGAACCGGGAACGTGACCGGCGCGGCGAATGCGGGTGCTACGGATCCTCCTGCCATGGCGGCCCCGGACTCCGGTGCGGAATGTCGTCCCATGGCCCCCCTCCCGATCGACCCATCCTCATCTCCGTGCGGGCACAGCGGGAGCCCCCGAACGGGTCCCGCGCGTAGCCTGAGCGCATGGCGCGCGCGTGGGTGGGCATGTCCGGCTGGACCTACGCGCCGTGGCGCGGCGTGTTCTACCCGAAGGGACTGCGGCAGGCCGACGAACTCGACTACGCGTCGCATCACGTCTCGTCGATTGAGATCAACGGCTCGTTCTACTCACTGCAGAAGCCGTCGAGCTGGATCTCGTGGCGCGAGGGGACGCCGAGCGACTTCCTCTTCGCGGTGAAGGCGCCGCGGTTCATCACCCACATCAAGCGGCTGAACGGCATCGAGGAGCCGATCGCGAACTTCTACGCGTCGGGCGTGCTCGCGCTGGGCCCGAAGCTCGGGCCGATCCTCTGGCAGCTGCCACCGAACCTCGTGTACGACCCGGAGGTGATCGAGGCGTTCCTGGCGCTCCTGCCGCACACGACGAGCCAGGCCGTGCAGGTCGCGAAGGGCCGCGGCGTCGAGCGCATGAAGGACCGGGAGCACCTGGGGACCGACGCCGACCGGCCGGTCCGGCACGCGATCGAGGTCCGCGACTACTCGTTCGACGACCAGCGGTTCGCGGATCAGCTGCAGGCGCACGGCGTCGCGATGGTGCTCGGCGACAGCGCGGGACGCTGGCCGATGCTGGACTGGGTCACCGCCGACTTCGCCTACGCCCGGCTGCACGGTGACAAGGAGCTGTACACGAGCGGCTACGACGAGGCGGGACTCGACACCTGGGAGGAATGGACGCGCGACCACCTCGACCACGACCGCGACGTGTACGTGTACTTCGACAACGACCAGAAGGTGCGGTCGCCGTTCGACGCGATGTCGCTGCTGGAGCGCCTGCGCCGGTGATCGCGCCGCGGAGTCAGTCGTCCTCCGCGTTCCACTTCGCCGCGCGCTCCTGCGCGATCTGCGGAGCGCGCTCGGCCTCCTCGCGAGACGCGTACGGCCCGTCGCGGTCGACCCCCAGCGACTGCGGGCCCTCCTCGACCTCACCGGTCTTGTTGTTGTACCACCAGTGCTTCTCGGCGTCGGCGTCGCTCATAGGGTGAGCGTATGCCCCGCGACACCGCCGGTCACCTCGTCCCCGGCCGCATCTCACCGCACCGCGAGGTGCCCGCCTTCATTCCCCGTCCGGAATACGTGGGCAAGGCGGAGCCCGACGAGCGCGGCGTCGGCAATCTGTACTCCCCGGAGGAGGTGGAGCGGATCCGACACGCCGCTCGGATCGCCGCCCAGGCCGTCGAGGTCGCCGCCGCCGCGATCGCGCCGGGGGTCACCACCGATCGGCTGGACGCGATCGTGCACGAGTACCTGGTGGCGCACGGGGCCTACCCCTCCACGCTCGGCTACCGCGGATTCCCCAAGTCGAGCTGCACCTCGGTCAACGAGATCATCTGCCACGGCATCCCCGACGACACCGCGCTCCTCGAGGGCGACGTCGTGAAGCTCGACGTCACCGCCTACGTCGACGGCATGCACGGCGACCTCTGCGCGGCGTACCCCGTGGGCGACGTGTCGGCCCAGGCCGCCCTGCTCATCGAGCGGACGCGCGAGGCCATGATGCGTGGCATCCGCGCCGCGGCTCCGGGCCGCGAGGTGAACGTCATCGGACGCGCGATCGAGAGCTACGCGAAGCGCTTCGACTACGGGGTCGTGCGCGACTACACGGGTCACGGGGTCGGGCGCGCGTTCCACACGGGGCTTGTCATCCCGCACTACGACGCCGCGCCCGCGTACGACACGGCCATCGAGCCGGGCATGGTCTTCACGGTCGAGCCGATGCTCACGCTCGACGGGAGCTCCTCCTGGGACCTCTGGCCGGACGACTGGACCGTGGCGACCCGTAGCCGCGCGCTCACCGCCCAGTTCGAGCACACGATCCTCGTCACCGAGACGGGGACCGAGATCCTGACCCTGCCCTAGCTGCGCAGCGCCGGGAGGATCTCCTCGCCGTAGAGGCGGAGGAAGCGCTCCTGATCGGGCCCGGGCGCGTGGAAGACGAGGTGGGTGAAACCCATGTCGACGTACTCGCGGATGCGCGCGGTGTGCTCCTCGACGTCGTCCGAGACGATGAACCGACTCGCGGTCCGCTCGACCGGGAGCGCGTCGGCGAGCCGCTGCATCTCCACCGGGTCCTCGACGCCGGTCTTCTCGTCCGGCGTGAGGGCGAGCGCGCCCCAGAACCGGGTGTTCTCGGCGGCGTGCTCAAGGTCGTGATCGAACGACACCTTGACCTCGAGGAGCCGGTCCACCTCGGCGTCCTCGCGGTCGGCCTTGTCGATGCCCTCCTCGAGCGCCGGGATCAGGGTGTCGACGTACAGCTCGCGTCCCTTGCCGCTCGTCGTGATCCAGCCCCGGGCGATCCGGCCGGCGAGCCGCGTCGCGGCCGGGCCGGCGCCGGCGATGTAGATCGGGACCTCGACCTCCGGCTTGTCGTAGATCGTCGCGCGCTCGGTCGAGTAGTAGGTGCCCTGGTAGTCGACGCGGTCCTCGCGCCACAGGGTCTGGATGAGGTCGACGGCCTCCTTGAGGCGGGCGAAGCGCTCCTTCTGCTCCGGCCAGTCGATCCCGAGCGGCTTCTCGTTCATGGCCTCACCCGAGCCGACGCCGAGGATCACGCGCCCCGGATAGAGCTCGCCGAGGGTCGCGAACGCCTGCGCCACGACCGCGGGGTGGTACCGGAAGCTCGGGGTCAGCACGCTCGTGCCCATCACGATGCGCGAGGTCGCGGCACCGAGCGCCCCCAGCCACGGGAGCGCGGCCGGGGCATGCCCGCCGTCGTGCCGCCACGGCTGCAGATGGTCGCTGACGAACACCGAGTCGAAGCCGTGCTCCTCGGCCTGCACGCCGTAGCGCAGCAGCTCCGAGGGTCCGAACTGCTCCGCCGACGCCTTGTATCCGAACTTGAGGGGACGCGAACCTGTCACAGGGCTCACGCTACGCGTCGGCGGCCTCCCGACGCTGACAGGATGGACTCATGACGACGAGGGCCATCGGCATCGACATCGGCGGCACGGGCATCAAGGGCGCGGTGGTCGACCTCGACGCCGGCGAGCTGATCACCGATCGGGTGAAGGTGCCGACACCCAAGGGCGGCGAACCCGAGGACATCATCGCGGCGGTCTCGCAGATGGTCGAAGGATTCGGCGACGTGGCCAGCGAGGTCCCGATCGGCGTCTGCTTCCCGGCCGTCGTCCTGCACGGCGTCACGATGTCCGCCGCCAACGTGTCGAAGAAGTGGATCGGGCTGAAGGCCGAGCAGCTGTTCGAGACGGCGCTCCAGCGCGACATCGTGTTCGTCAACGACGCGGATGCCGCGGGCGTGGCGGAGGTGCGTTGGGGCGCGGCCAAGGGGCGCGACGGTCTCGTGATCCTGACCACCCTCGGCACCGGCATCGGCAGTGCGCTGCTCTGGAACGGTCAGCTGGTGCCCAACAGCGAGCTCGGCCACCTCGAGGTCGACGGGCACGACGCCGAGAAGAAGGCGGCGTACTCGGCGATGGAGCGGGAGGACCTCGACTGGAAGCACTGGGCGAAGCGCCTGCAGAAGTACTACGACACCGTGGACGCGCTCTTCTCCCCCGACCTCATCATCGTGGGCGGCGGCGTCTCCAAGCACGCCGACGACTTCCTGCCGCTGCTGAAGCTGCGCCCCGAGATCGTGCCGGCGGTGCATCTGAACAACGCCGGGATCCTCGGCGCCGCCGCGCTCGCGGGCGACAAGGCCGACGCCGCCTGAGTCGGAGGGACGCCGTGACACCACGTGGTGTCACTGGTGCTTGCGTTGACACCAATGTGGTGTCACACTGGTGTCATGGACCTCGATCGCTACGTCACCGACCTCCGCGCCCAGCTCGCCGCGGCCGCCGAGACCGGCGGCGATGACGCCCGTGCCCTCGCCGAGCGGCTCAGCACCTCGCTCGACGCCGCTGCGCGACTGGTCCTGCTCGAGGCCCTGAGCGACGCCGCCGGCGAGATCACCCGCGAGCTCGCCCCCGGCTCGGTCGACGTGCGACTCCGCGGCCGCGATCCCGAGCTCGTCGTGACCCGCCCCGGCACCACGGAGGTCGCGCCGACGCCCCCGCCGACCGACGTCGCGCCGGCCGACGCCCCCGATCCCCTCGACGACACCGTCAGCTCCCGCACCACGCTCCGGCTCCCCGACCAGCTCAAGGCGCGCGTCGAGCGCGCTGCGGCCGACGCGGGGATGTCCGTGAACTCCTGGATGGTCCGCGCGATCGCGGCCGCCCTCGACGCCCCGTCCCCCACCGAACCGCGGAGCACGCGCATCACCATCAGCTCCGGCCGCACAGGAGACCGCTTCACCGGCTGGGTCCGGTAGCGCGTCGCCCCCACCCCTCAATTCCGCCGGATGCCGGCGGGATCGATCCGTCACGCCCACCTGGAGGTACCGCCATGCCCGCATTCGCCGTCACCGCGCCCGTCGACGCCGACCTGGAGGTCAGCATCGGCTCGCTCGACATCGTCGCCTCGGACCGCGCCGACGTCGTCGCCGAGCTCCTGCCCACCCACCCCGGTCGCGCCGGCGACGAGTCGCTCGCCCGCGAGTCGACCGTCTCGTTCGACGGCGGCCGACTCCGTGTCCGCGTCCCGCGCCGCATCACGCTGTTCGGCCAGTCGGACTCCGTCGACGTGCGCGTCGAGCTGCCGACCGGTTCCCGCGTCGTCGCCCAGAACAACTACGGCTCCCTGCGCCTCCGGGGCGCGCTCGGCGCGAGCCGGCTGACCGCGAAGTACGGCAACGTCACGGCCGACGAGGTGGGCGATCTCGTGCTCTCGACGCCCTACGGCACCGCCGAGATCACGGCCGTCACCGGCACGCTCGACGTGACCGCCGGGCACGGGCACGTGCGGATCGGCCGGGTCGCGGGCAGCGCCCGGCTGCGCGGGGCGCACGGGACGATCGAGCTCGGCGAGGCCGGCGGCGCCGTCGACGCGAGCACGTCGGGCCCGCTCACGATCGACCGCACGCTCGCCGACGTGACCGCCCGGAGCGCGCACGGCGCCATCCGGATCCGCTCCGCCGAGGGCGGGGTGCTGCAGCTCGAGAACGGCTACGCCGAGATCGAGGTCGGCGTGCCGGGCGGTGTCGCCGCGTGGGTGGACGCCGCATCCAAGCACGGTGCCGTCCGCAACGAGCTGACGCCCGATCCGGCCGCCGCCTCCACCGATCGCACGGTCGAGCTGCACCTGCAGACCGACTGGTCGGACGTCATCATCCGCCGTGCCTGACGCGGCATCCACCATCACCGAAGGAGAACCGCATGACCAGCGTCATCGACGTGCGCGGCCTGGAGAAGTCGTTCACGCAGCTGCACGTGCTCCGCGGCGTCGACCTCGCGGTCGAGAAGGGCAGCATCGTGGCCCTCCTCGGCTCGAACGGCGCCGGCAAGACCACCATGATCCGGATCCTGTCGACGCTGCTGAAGGCCGATGCCGGCTCCGCGGTCGTCGACGGGCACGACGTCGCGTCGAGTCCCGCCGCCGTCCGCGAGGCGATCAGCCTGACCGGGCAGTTCGCCGCGGTCGATGAGAAGCTGAGCGGCCGCGAGAACCTCGTGCTCATCGCGCGACTGCGCGCCCAGCGGGATCCCGGCGCCATCGCCGACCGGCTCCTCGCCCGGTTCTCGCTGACGGAGGCCGGCGGCCGCAAGGTCGCGACCTACTCGGGCGGGATGCGGCGCCGGCTCGACATCGCCATGAGCCTCATCGGCGACCCGTCGGTGATCCTCCTCGACGAGCCGACCACGGGCCTCGATCCCGAGGCCCGCAACGAGGTCTGGGACACCGTGAAGCAGCTCGCCCGGGGCGGTACCACGGTGCTGCTCACCACCCAGTACCTCGAGGAGGCGGAGCAGCTCGCCGACCGGATCGCGATCCTGCACCGCGGTCGGATCATCGTCGACGGCACCCTCGCGGAGCTCCGCGCGCTGCTGCCGGCGGCGACCACGGAGTACGTCGAGAAGCAGCCGAGCCTCGAGGAGGTCTTTTTCGCCCTGACCGGGGAGAAGGAGACCGAGGAGCACACCGACACCACGAACGGAGAGACGAGATGACCCGCTTCCTGCGCGACACGGCGGCCCTGACCGGCCGGTCGCTCACCCACATCGTGCGGAGCCCCGACACGATCATCACCACGGCGATCATGCCGATCGCGTTCCTGCTGCTGTTCGTGTTCGTCCTGGGCGGCGCGATCGACACCGGGTCCGGCGCCGGCAAGGGCAGCTACGTCGCCTACCTGCTCCCCGGCATCCTGCTCATCACGATCGCCTCCGGCATCTCGTACACGGCGTACCGGCTGTTCCTCGACATGCAGGGCGGGATCTTCGAGCGGTTCCAGTCGATGCCGATCGCGCGATCCTCCGTCCTCTGGGCGCACGTCGTCACCTCGATCGTCTCGATCCTGGTGTCGCTCGCGCTCGTCGTCGGCGTCGCGCTCCTCATGGGCTTCCGGACCGGCGCCGGGATCCTCGGCTGGCTCGCCGTCGTCGGCATCGTGACGCTGTTCACGCTGGCGCTCACCTGGCTGGCCGTGATCCCGGGCCTGACCGCGAAGTCCGTGGACGGTGCGAGCGCGTTCTCCTACCCGCTCATCTTCCTGCCGTTCATCAGCTCGGCCTTCGTACCCACCGCCTCGATGCCGGGGCCGGTCCGCGCGTTCGCGGAGTACCAGCCGGTCACGTCGATCGTGAACACGATCCGCGCGATCTTCGAGCAGCGGCCGGTGGGCGGCGAGATCGGCATCGCCCTCGCCTGGATGGTCGGTCTCCTCGTGGTCGCCTACATCATCTCGATGGTGATCTACCGCCGGCGGATCAGCTAGCGCTCGAGGTCCCGCCCGCGTTCCTCGCGGTCAGCTCACGTGCACGTCGGGCCGGCGCTCGCGCCGCGGCTCGGCGCGCCGGAGCACCTCGCGCGTGATGGGCGCCACCTCGCCGATGCCGGTGATGAGGTAGCGGAGCATGTTCGATACGGGGTTCCCCTCGGTCCACTCGAAGTAGACGTCCGGCACCACCCCGGTGCGGTCGCGGATCTCGAACAGCACGCTCGCGATCGTGTTGGGCACGTTGCCGCTCTCGACGCGGAGCACGCGGAACCCCTCGGTCGCGCGCCCCTCGACCACCAGGTCCTCCTCGAAGTCGGAGGAGTCGGCGGGGTGCACCTCGAGGAAGATCACCGGCGAGCGCTGCGGGATCCCGGAGTCGCGCCGCTCGTCGGCCGCCTTCTGCACGTACTCGGCGGCGTCGCCCGCGTCGGGCTCGTTCGCGATCACGCGGATCGAACCGAATTCGTCGGCGTCCTCCGTGACGAAGTCGAGGGCCTGCGCGTCGAGCGTGACGCTCCGTGCGCGCAGCTGGAACGAGCGCTGCACGCGCGACACCACCGACACGACGATGATGCCGAGGATGAAGAGCGCCGCGATCCGCACGCCGTCCGGCCGTTCGATGATGTTCGCGACCGTCGTGTAGGCGAAGACGAGCGCGACGATCGCGAACACGACCATGCCCACCCGGCTCCGTCGATGCAGCGCGGACAGCCACACGGCGACGGTCGCGGAGGTGATGAGCACGAGCACGCCGGTCGCGTAGGCCCCGCCCTGCGCGTTGACGTCGGCGCGGAACACGAGGGTGATGACGACCGCGATCACCCCGAAGACGAGCACGAGCGGTCGGACCGCGGCCGCCCACTGCGGCGCCATTCCGTAGCGGGGCAGGTAGCGCGGCACGAGGTTCAGCAGGCCCGCCATCGCCGACGCCCCGGCGAACCACAGGATCGCGATGGTGCTCACGTCGTAGACGGTGCCGAACACCGGGCCCAGGTAGTCGTGCGCGAGGAGCGCGAGGGCACGGCCGTCGGCGGCGCCGCCCGGCTTGAACTCCTTCTGCGGGATCAGCACGGTCGTGGCGAAGCTCGAGGTGATGAGGAAGGCGCTCATGATGACGGCGGCCGTCGTGAGCAGCTTCTTCGCCCCCGAGATGCGCCCGGCGGGAGTGTGCGGGTCGTCGTCGGGCCGCCCCGTGATCTGCGGCATGACCGCGACCCCGGTCTCGAACCCGGAGAGCCCGAGCGCGAGCTTCGGGAACACCAGGAGCGCGATCCCCACCATGATGAACGGATTCGCGTTCTGGCGGGTGAGAGCGCCCCACCAGTCCTGCACCAGCACGGGATGCCCGCCCACGTGCGCCAGCGCAACGACGATGACGACGGCGTTCAGGGCGAGGTAGACCGCGACGAGCACCGTCGAGATGCCGATCGCCTCGCGGAAGCCCTTGAGGAAGACGGCCGCCAGCAGGGCCACGAGCACCAGGGTGACGGCGATGTTCTGGCCGTGCAGCCAGGACGGCGCGAACGGGTTGGCGATCGCGTGCGCGGAGGCGTCGGCCGCCGACAGCGTGATCGTGATCATGAAGTCGGTGGCGGCGAACCCGAGCAGCACGAGCACGAAGAGCTTGCCGCCCCACCACGGCAGCAGCCGTTCGAGCATGGCGATCGATCCCTCGCCGCGCGGGCTCTCGCGGGCGACGCGGCGGTAGACGGGCAGTGCGCCCAGCAGGGTGAGCAGCACGAGCACGATCGTCGCGAGCGGCGAGAGGAGCCCCGCCGCCACCGCCGCGATGGCGGGTTGGTAGCCGAGGGTCGAGAAGTAGTCCACGCCCGTCAGGGTCATGACCCGCCACCACGGATGCGTGTGACCGACGTTCTCGACGTGCGGCCCGTCGTGCGCGGCGGTCGCCGCCATGTCGCGCATCAGCCAGGATCGCGCGCGACGTCGCTCGGAGCTCACCCGACCATCCTGACGGAGGTTCCGTGCGGATCCGCTGCGCACGCGTCAGGATTCCGTCAGGATCGGCGCTCCCCCGCCCCGCCGCGCGCAGCATCGGGGCATGCGGCGGCTGGTCTCGCGCGTCCTCGACGGTCCTCATCCCTGGGGGGAGTTCCAGGTGGGCGTCGCCGCCCGCGGGGCCTGGTGCACCTACCGGCTCATGGTGCTGCCGCCCGGCGTCGATGCGACCGGCCGGCGACTCATGCGACTGCGCCTGGCGTGGCCCGCGGCGGGCGCGCTCCTCGGCTTCCTGGTGCTCGTCGCCGGCGCCGGTCACGTCGGTCCGCTGCGCCTCACCTCGTGCGTCGTCACCGGCTACATCGCGAGCACCCTCCTCGTCCTGCGCGCAACCCGCCGGATCGCCCGGACCACCCTGCGGATCTCCGCCGCCGAGTACCGGATGGCCGGCGACGCCGAACAGCTCGGCGACGTCCGTGCGATCCGCGAGGCGGTCGCGGCGTTCGAGCGCCTGGACCGCGCGGCGCTCGATCCCGTCGCGTACGAAGCCGGCTGGTGGCGGATCTACGCCCGCCTCGCCGACGAGCCGTCAGGATCCCGCCGGGCGGCGTCAGGGTTCCGTGAGGATCGCCATCGGGCATGATGCGGCGGCGTTCACTCGTCACGTGCTCGACATCGTCTACGTCGTCGCGATCCTCGCGCTGACGGCTCTCGTGGTCCTCGTGGCCAAGGGGGTCGAGAAGCTGTGATCGCGTTCACGATCATCGCCGCCCTGCTCGCCATCGCCGCCATCGGCTACGTCGTGGTCGCCCTCGTGCGACCGGAGAAGTTCTGATGGCGCCCGGCGGAACCGAGTGGCTCCTGTTCGGCGCGCAGCTGCTGACCCTCGCGGTCGCGCTCGTGCTCCTGCAGATCCCGCTCGGCGACTACATCTCCCGCGTCTTCATGAGCCCGAAGCACCTGCGGGTCGAGCGCGGCTTCTACCGCATCATCGGCGCCGACGGCGACGCGGAGCAGAGCTGGGGCGTCTACCTGCGCTCGGTGCTCGTCTTCTCGCTCGTCGGCATCCTGCTCGTCTACCTCGTCCAGCGCCTGCAGACGTGGCTTCCCTGGTCGCTCGGCCTCGGCACCCCCGGGGAGTCCCTGTCGTTCAACACGGCGGTGTCCTTCGTCACGAACACCAACTGGCAGTCGTACTCGCCCGACACCACGCTCGGCTACACGGTGCAGCTCATCGCGCTCGCGGTGCAGAACTTCGTCTCGGCGGCCGTCGGCATCGCCGTCGCCGTCGCGCTGATCCGCGGGTTCTCGATGCGCCGCACCGGAACGATCGGCAACTTCTGGGTCGACTTGACCCGGGCGACGTTGCGGATCCTCCTGCCCCTCTCGGTCGTCGCCGCGGTGATCCTGCTCGCGGGCGGCGTGATCCAGAACTTCGCCGGGTTCCAGCACATCACCACCGTCGCGGGAGCCAAGGGCGTGATCCCGGGCGGCCCGGTCGCCTCGCAGGAGGCGATCAAGCTCCTCGGCACCAACGGCGGCGGGTTCTATAACGCGAACTCCGCGCACCCGTTCGAGAACCCCTCCGCGTGGACGAGCCTCTTCGAGGTCTTCCTGCTGCTGCTGATCCCGTTCGCGCTGCCGCGCGCGTTCGGCCGGATGATCGGCGACCGGCGGCAGGGCACGGCGATCCTCGCCACGATGGGCGTCTTCTGGATCGTCTCGAACGTCCTGCTCTTCTGGGCGGAGATCGCCGGTTCCGGCACCGCGCCGCGGCTCGCGGGCGGGGCGATGGAGGGCAAGGAGGATCGTTTCGGCATCGCGCTCTCGACCATCTTCGGATCGTCGACGACGCTCACCTCGACCGGCGCGGTGAACTCGATGCACGACAGCTACACCGCGCTCGGCGGGGCGGTGACCCTCACCGACATGATGCTCGGCGAGGTCGCGCCCGGCGGCGTGGGATCCGGGCTCTACGGCATCCTCATCCTCGCGATCATCGCGGTCTTCGTGGCCGGCCTCATGGTCGGTCGGACGCCGGAGTACCTCGGCAAGAAGATCGGACCGCGCGAGATGAAGCTCGCCAGCCTCTACATCCTCACCACGCCGACCCTGGTTCTGCTCGGGACCGGCCTCAGCTTCGCGATCCCCGGGGTCCGCCAGGACGTCGAGAAGACGTCGATCTGGAACCCCGGCTCCCACGGGCTGAGCGAGGTTCTCTACGCGTTCACCTCGGCCGCGAACAACAACGGCTCGGCGTTCGCGGGGCTGACGGCGAACACCCCGTGGTTCAACACGGCGCTCGGGGTGGCCATGTTCCTCGGCCGGTTCGTGCCGATCGTGTTCGTGCTCGCCCTCGCCGGCTCGCTCGCGCAGCAGGACAGGGTCCCGGTCACGGCCGGCACCCTGCCGACCCACCGCCCGCTGTTCGTCGGGATGCTCATCGGCACCTCGCTGCTCGTCACCGCTCTCACCTACTTCCCGGTGCTCGCGCTGGGACCCCTCGCAGAAGGACTGAAGTAACGCCATGACCACCGTCACCACCGAGACGCCGGCCCCGTCGGGCAAGGGGAGCCGCCGTGGCGGCGCCCTCTCCTGGGCGCAGGTCGTCCAGGCGCTGCCCGGCACCGTCCGCAAGCTCGACCCGCGGCTGATGTGGCGCAACCCCGTCATGTTCGTCGTCGAGGTCGGAGCCGCCCTCACGACGGTCTATGCGATCGCCGAACCCTTCATGAACGTGCCCGTCTCGAGCGCGGGCCGGCTGGCCCCGAGCTTCAGCGCCGGCATCGCGATCTGGCTCTGGCTCACCGTCCTGTTCGCGAACCTCGCGGAGTCGGTCGCCGAGGGGCGCGGCAAGGCACAGGCGCAGTCGCTGCGCGCGACGCGCACCTCCACACTGGCCCATCAGGTGCTCCGGTACGACGCCGCGGGCGACCCCGAGGCCCTGCGCGCGGAGCTCGGCGAGATCGCCTCGTCGGAGCTCAAGCTCGGCGACGTGGTCGTCGTCACCGCGGGTGAGGTCATCCCGGGCGACGGTGACATCATCGCGGGCATCGCGAGCGTCGACGAGTCGGCGATCACGGGCGAGTCAGCGCCGGTCGTGCGCGAGCACGGCGGCGACCGGAGCGCCGTGACCGGCGGCACCCGGGTGCTCTCCGACCGCATCGTGGTGACGATCACGTCGAAGCCCGGCGAGACGTTCGTCGACCGGATGATTCGGCTCGTGGAGGGCGCCGCCCGGCAGAAGACCCCGAACGAGATCGCGCTCAACATCCTGCTCGCGAGCCTCACGATCGTCTTCCTCGTCGTCGTGCTCGTGCTGAATCCGATGGCCGACTACCTGCACGGCGCGACCACGATCGTGATCCTGATCGCACTGCTCGTCTGCCTGATCCCCACCACGATCGGCGCCCTGCTGAGCGCGATCGGCATCGCGGGCATGGACCGGCTCGTGCAGCACAACGTGCTCGCGATGTCCGGCCGCGCCGTCGAGGCAGCCGGTGACGTCACCACGCTGCTGCTCGACAAGACCGGGACGATCACCTACGGCAACCGACGCGCCACCGCCTTCGTGCCGCTGCGCGACATCGCCCAGGACGCCCTCGTGCAGGCGGCGCGGCTCTCGTCGCTCGCCGACCCGACGCCGGAGGGCACCTCCGTCGTCGAGCTCGCCGGCGGCGCCGTCGACGTGCCTGCAGGCGCCGAGATCGTCCCGTTCACCGCGCAGACCCGCATGTCGGGCCTCGACCTGGCCGACGGATCCCAGATCCGCAAGGGCGCCGGGTCCAGCGTCGCGGCATGGATCGGCGGCGAGGAGCCGCGCGACCTCGCCGAGATCGTGGAGCGGATCTCGCAGTCGGGCGGCACCCCGCTGGTCGTCGCGACGAAGGACGCGCAGGGCGAGGGTCGCGTGCTCGGCGTCATCCACCTCAAGGACGTCGTCAAGGAGGGCCTCCGCGAGCGCTTCTCCGAGATGCGCGCCATGGGCATCCGGACCGTCATGATCACGGGCGACAACCCGCTGACCGCGAAGGCGATCGCGGCCGAGGCGGGCGTCGACGACTTCCTCGCCGAGGCGACCCCGGAGGACAAGCTCGCGCTCATCAAGAAGGAGCAGGAGGGCGGCAACCTCGTCGCCATGACCGGCGACGGCACCAACGACGCCCCCGCGCTCGCGCAGGCGGACGTCGGCGTCGCGATGAACACCGGCACCTCCGCCGCGAAGGAGGCCGGCAACATGGTCGACCTCGACTCCGACCCGACGAAGCTCATCGACGTCGTCCGGATCGGCAAGCAGCTGCTCATCACGCGCGGCTCGCTCACCACGTTCTCGATCGCCAACGACGTCGCGAAGTACTTCGCCATCATCCCGGCCATGTTCGCGGGGGTGTTCCCCGGGCTCGCGGTGCTGAACATCATGCAGCTGCACTCGCCGGCGTCGGCGGTGCTGAGCGCGATCATCTTCAACGCGCTGGTGATCGTGTTCCTGATCCCGCTCGCGCTGCGCGGCGTGAAGTACAAGCCCCGCGCCGCCTCCCAGATCCTCAGCCGCAATCTGCTGATCTACGGCCTCGGCGGCCTGATCGCGCCGTTCATCGGCATCAAGATCATCGACCTCGTCGTCACGCTCATCCCCGGGTTCTGAAGCCCGGACCAAGGAGACAGAACCATGAAGCTCAGCCGTCAGGCATGGACCGCGATCCGCGCCATGATCGTCCTCACGATCGTCCTCGGCATCCTCTACCCCGGTGTCATCTGGCTCGCGGGTCTGGCCATGCCGAGCCAGGCGAACGGGTCGCTCCTGCGGAACCCGTCCGGCGAAGTCGTCGGGTCGTCGCTCATCGGGCAGTCCTTCACCGACAAGAAGGGCAACCCGCTCCCCCAGTGGTTCCAGTCCCGCCCGTCGGCGGCCGGCACCGGATACGACGCGAGCGCGTCCTCCGGCTCCAACTGGGGCCCGGAGAACCCCGACCTCATCAAGGCGATCACGTCCCGGCAGTCGCAGATCGAGAAGCTCGACGGCGTGACGAAGGCGCAGATCCCGGCCGACGCGGTCACGGCCTCCGGGTCGGGGCTCGACCCCGACATCAGCGAGGCCTACGCCCTCTTGCAGGTGCCCCGGGTGGCGCAGGAGCGCGGCATCTCGGAGTCGAGCCTCCGCGCCCTCGTCGAGCAGCACGTCGAGGTCCGGACCCTCGGTTACATCGGGGAGCCCGTGGTGAACGTCGTGGAGCTCAATCAGGCGCTCTCGCAGCTGAAGTAGCGGCAGACTGCACCCATGAAGCGCGGTCGTCTGCGGGTGATGCTCGGCGCCGCTCCCGGCGTCGGCAAGACCTACGCGATGCTCGAGGAGGGCGCACGGCTGCAGAGCGAGGGTCGCGACGTCGTCGTCGCGGTCGTGGAGACGCACGGCCGCGCCGCGACGTCCGCGCTCCTCGACGGGCTCGAGGTGCTCCCGCGCGTGGAGGTCGCGCATCGCGGGGTCGCGCTCGACGAGATGGACCTCGACGGGGTGCTCGCGCGTGCGCCGGAGCTCGCGCTCGTCGACGAGCTCGCCCACACCAACGCGCCCGGCTCCCGGCACGCCAAGCGCTGGGAAGACGTGACGACCCTCCTGGACGCCGGCATCGACGTCATCTCGACCGTCAACATCCAGCACATCGCGTCGCTCAACGACGTGGTGCAGCAGATCACCGGGGTCCCGCAGCGCGAGACGATCCCCGACGCGGTGCTCCGCGACGCCGACCAGGTCGAGCTCGTCGACCTGGCGCCGCAGGCGCTCCGCGACCGCCTGTCCCAGGGCGTCGTCTATCCCGCTGCGCGGGTGGACGCGGCGCTCAGCAACTACTTCCGGCTCGGCAACCTCACCGCGCTGCGCGAGCTCGCGCTCCTCTGGCTCGCCGACGAGGTCGACAGCGCGCTCCGCGCCTATCGCGCTGAGCACGGCATCTCGGCTCCGTGGGAGGCGCGGGAGCGCATCGTCGTCGCGCTGACCGGCGGCCCCGAAGGCGATACCCTCCTGCGCCGCGGGGCGCGCATCGCCCAGCGCTCGGGCGGAGGCCAGCTCTACGCGGTCCACGTCACGAGCCCGGACGGCCTCGCACGTCCCGGGGCGGGCATCCTCGCCGCCCAGCGCGCCCTCGTCGAGACCCTCGGCGGCACCTTCCACCAGCTCGTCGCCGAGCAGGTGCCGCAGGCGCTCGTCGAATTCGCCCGGAGCGTCAACGCCACCCAGCTCGTCATCGGGGTGAGCCGACGCGGGCGCCTGCGGGCACTGCTCGGGGGTGCCGGGACCTCGCAGGGCGTCATCCGCCTCGCCGGCGACATCGACGTGCACATCGTCTCGCACGCGCAGGCGGGCCGCATCGGCCTCCCGAAGCTGAACGGGGCCCTCTCGGTCCGGCGCCGGATCGTGGGCCTCATCGTCGCCGTGGCGGGGCTCCCGCTCCTCACCGCGCTCCTGGCGCTGTTCCGCAGCGACCAGACCATCACGACGGACGTGCTGCTGTTCCAGCTCCTGGTCGTCGTGGTCGCCCTCATCGGCGGCATCTGGCCGGCGCTCGTCGCGGCGATCGCCGCCGGCTTCTTCCTCGACTTCTTCTTCCTGCCGCCGCTCTACGTCGTCCGCATCGCAGATCCGCTCCATGCCCTGGCGCTCGTGATCTTCGTCTCGGTCGCGGCGCTCGTGAGCGTGGTCGTCGACCAGGCGGCCCGCCGCGCGACGGTCGCCGCGCGCGCCTCCGCCGAGGCGGAGGTGCTCGTCGCGGTCGCCGGCAGCGTCATCCGCGGCGGCGACGCCCTCTACGTGCTGGTCGGGCGGCTGCGCGAGGCGTTCGCCCTCGCGAGCGTCCAGGTGCGGCAGGGCGACGAGATCGCCGCGGCGTCGGCGGACCCCTCGATCGCACGCGACGGCGACGAGGAGACCGTGCTTCCGCTCGGCGAGAAGGCCGAGCTGGTGCTCCGCGGGCGCGTGCTCGACGCCTCCGACCGCCGCGTACTGGGAGCGTTCGCCTCCCAGGTCGAGGCCGCGCTGCTTCAGCGACGCCTGACGGAGGAGGCCGAGGAGGCCCGTCCGATCGCCGAGGCCGACCGACTCCGGAGCGCCCTGCTGGCGGCGGTCGGGCACGATCTCCGTCGACCGCTGGCCGCCGCGACGGCCTCCGTCACCTCCCTGCGCTCCCCCGACGTCCGGCTCAGCCGGGCGGACCGCGCCGAGCTGCTGGAGACGGCCGACGAGAGCCTGCGCGCTCTCGGAACCCTGGTGACCGACCTCCTCGACGTCAGCCGACTGCAGGCCGGTGTGCTCGGCGTCGCGTCCCGCACCGTCGCGCTCGACGACGTCGTCGGCGGGGCGCTGGACGAGCTCGGACTCGCACCCGGCGACATCCAGCTGGAGCTGACCCGGGTCGCTCCCGTGCAGGCGGACCCGGTGCTGCTGCAGCGCGCGGTCGTGAACCTGCTCTCGAACGCGATGCGCTACGCGCCCGCGGGCCACCCCCCGGTCGTCGCGACGAGCGAGCTCGGCGACCGGGTGCAGCTGCGGGTCATCGACGCGGGGCCAGGGATCCCGGCCGAGCGGCGCGAGGATGTCTTCGTGCCCTTCCAACGCCTCGGCGACACCGACAACACCCTCGGGATCGGGCTGGGCCTCGCCCTCTCGAAGGGTTTCGTCGAGGCGATGAGCGGCACCCTCGAACCCGAGGACACCCCCGGCGGCGGGCTCACGATGGTGATCGAGCTCCCCGCGACGACGGGACGGAGGCCCTGATGCGCGTCCTCATCGCCGACGACGACCCGCAGATCCTGCGCGCCCTCCGCATCACCCTGACCGCGCGCGGCTACGAGGTCACCGTCGCCTCGGACGGCCGCGCCGCGCTCGACGCGGCGACCCGCACGCATCCGGACATCGTGGTTCTCGACCTCGGGATGCCCGGGCTGACCGGCGTGGAGGTGATCGAGGCGCTCCGCGGCTGGACGCAGGTGCCGATCCTCGTCGTCTCGGGCCGCACGGAGTCGTGGGACAAAGTGGAGGCGCTCGACGCCGGCGCCGACGACTACGTCACCAAGCCGTTCGCGGCCGACGAGCTGCTGGCCCGCATCCGCGCGCTCGGGCGCCGCGCGCCCACCGCGCCCGAGACCCCCGTCGTCGAGTTCGGGGACGTCGTCGTCGATCTCGCGTCCCGGGTCGTCACCCGGGCCGGTCAGACCGTGCGCCTCACACCGACCGAGTGGCGCCTGCTCGAGGTGCTGCTGCGGCATCCCGGCCGGCTCGTGACCCGCGAGACGCTGCTCACCGAGGTGTGGGGGCCGCAGTACACGACCGACACCGGGTACCTGCGCCTCTACCTCTCGCAGCTGCGCAAGAAGCTGGAGCCGGAGCCCGGTTCGCCCCGGTTCCTGCTGACGGAGGCGGGCATGGGCTACCGCTTCGCACCCGATCCGGGTGACGGGAATTGATTTCGGTTCGGTGAATTTCCCCGCCCGGCCTCCGAACGTGGGGTGGTGTGCGCTACTGTCGGGGCCTAACAGTTCCGGAACCGTCGGGACAGTAATAGAAAGCAGTACGCATGCCCACTGGAACCGTCAAGTGGTTCAACGCCGAAAAGGGTTTCGGCTTCATCACCCCCGACGACGGATCGCAGGATCTGTTCGCGCACTACTCCGCCATCCAGACCTCGGGCTACCGCAGCCTCGACGAGGGCCAGCGGGTGGAGTTCGAGGTCACGCAGGGCCAGAAGGGCCCGCAGGCCTCCAACATCACCGCGGTCTGACACCACGGACCACCGACGCGCCGCTCCTCCGGGGGCGGCGCGTCGTCGTTTCCGGGATGACCGCGGGACGGATGTGGACACCGTTCACATCCGGGTCTAGCTTGTCGGCATGAGCGCGATCCTGAATCCCTACATCAACCTCGGCGGCACCGCCCGCGAGGCCCTCGAGTTCTACCACGGCGCCCTCGGCGGCACCGTCAGCGTCATGACCTTCGAGGAGGGGGGCATGGGCGACCAGGTCGGCCCCGACGAAAAGGATCTCGTCATGCACGGCCAGGTCGACGGCGACCACGGCTTCACCCTCATGGTGTCCGACTCCCCCGCGCACATGGGGGGCGCGAAGCCCCTCAGCGGCGTCTCGATGTCGCTGAGCGGCGACGACGAGACCCTGCTCACCGGTCTCTGGGAGAAGCTCTCGGCGGGCGGATCGATCCAGGAGCCGCTGAGCCGCGCCCCCTGGGGCGACTCCTTCGGCATGTTCACCGACCGGTTCGGGGTGCCGTGGATGGTCAACATCCGGGGCGCCGGCGCGTCCGCCTGACCTCGGGCGGGGAACGGGCCGGCCGATACGCCGGGTTCTGTCCGGCCGGCGCCTCGCGGCTCCGGCCGGGACGGCCATCTCTCTCGGGAATGCGTTGCCGCAGCCCTCCAGCGGTCTACCCGACACCTCGGCGAGCAGCGTCATCGGTGTCTGTCCGACCTTGCTCCGGGCGAGGTTTACCCAGCGAGCCCTGTCACCAGGGCTCCTGGTGGTCTCTTACACCACCGTTTCACCCTTACCGCCGGCACGCCCCCGAAGGCGCGGACCGGAGGCGGTCTGCTCTCTGTTGCACTTTCTCGCGGATCACTCCGGGTGGGTGTTACCCACCGCCCTGCTCTGCGGAGCCCGGACGTTCCTCGGCGCGCGCCTCGCGGCACGCGACGCGACCGTCTGGCCGGCCCGTTCGTGTCGAGTGTATCGGCGGGATGCGAGGATGCGGTCGTGAAGGCCTCCCCCATCCGTCTCGTCGCGACCGACCTCGACGGGACCCTGCTGCGCTCCGACGGGACGGTAAGCGAGCGGACGGTCGCGCTGCTGGGTGCGCTGGAGGAGAGCGGTACGGTCGTCGTCTTCGTCACCGCGCGCCCGGTGCGCTGGGTGCGGGAGCTGCGCGCGATCGTGCACGGCCACGGGGTCGTCATCTGCGCGAACGGAGCCGTCGTGTACGACGCCCACGCCGATCGGGTGATGGAGTCCCGCACCCTGCCGGGGTCGATCGCGCGGGCGATCGTCGCCTCGGTCCGCGCCCGCGCTCCCGGCGCCCGTTTCGCGCGCGAGGCGCTCAGCGGCTTCGGGAAGGAGCCCGACTACCCTGAACGGCATCCGACCCCGGCGGGCAGCCTCGTCGGCCCGATCGAACCCCTGCTCGCCGATGACACGGTCAAGCTCCTGATCCGCGCGGAGGCCTCGGCCGCCGAGGAACTGGAGTCCGCGGGCGCCGAGATCGTCGGCGACCGTGCGGAGGCGACGACCTCCGACGGGAGCGGCGTCGTGGAGGTCAGCGGGCGCGGCGTGACGAAGGCGGCGACGCTGGCGCGGTTCTGCGCGGCGCGCGGGATCACGGCGGCCGATGTCCTCGCGGTGGGCGACATGCGGAACGACCTGCCGATGCTGGGCTGGGCGGGCACGGCGGCGGCGGTCGCGAACGCGCATCCCGACGTCCTCGCCGCGGTCGACCGGGTCGCGCCCTCGAACGACGAGGACGGGGTCGCGATGCTGCTCGGCGAGCTGCTGGAGGCCGGGCCCCGCCGCTAACGCTCGAACGATGCGCGCGTGTCCATGGCCTCGTTCGCGAGACGGTCGGCGCGGGAGTTCTCGGCGCGCGGGATCCACTCGAAGGTGACGGGGACGTCCGCCAGGATCCGTCGGGCCTCCCGCGCGAGATCGGCCATGTCGGGGTGCTTGATCTTCCACCGGCCCGACATCTGCTCGACGACGAGCTTCGAGTCCATCCGCACGTGCAGCTCGGCGTCCGGCGCGATCTCCAGCGCCTTCGTCACGCCGGCGATCATGCCCTTGTACTCGGCGACGTTGTTGCTCGCGATGCCCACGTACAGGCCGATCTCGGCGAGGATCTCGCCGGACTCCGCGTCGATGACGAGCGTGCCCGAGCCCGCGAGGCCGGGGTTGCCGCGCGACCCGCCGTCGGCCTCGACGATGAGGCGGGTCACAGCCCGGACTCCGCGGTGCGGACGAGGATCGCGCCCGACTCCTCCTCGACGATCACGTCGTCCGGCGCCGCGGCGCGCACCCGGCCGAGGTCCGACGCGCCGAGCATGACCCCGGTCGCGGAGGACATGCCGCGCTCCAGGTGCGACGCGCCCACCCCGTAGCGGGCGCGCTGCTTCTCGTACAGGGCGAGGAGGTCCGCCGGGATGCGCGCGGCGACCGTCCCGCGGTCGGCCTCGGCGTGCTCGCGGTCGGTCGCGATCGCGGAGAGGGCGGCGTCCCGCGCGGCCTGGGCGTCGACGATCGAGGCGTCGAGCGCGGCGAGAGCCGCGCGGGAGGTCTCCAGCTCGGCCGCGCGGTCCTCGACGGTCTGCATGACCTCGAGCTCGATGTCCTCGAGGTCGGAGCGGCGCTTCGCCAGCGCGGCGAGCTCCTGCTCGAGCGCAGCGATGTCCTTCGGCGAGGAGGAGCTCTGCAGCCGCTCCCGGTCCCGCGCGACCCGCGCCTCGACCACGGCGACGTCGGACTCGGTGCGCGCGAGCTCCGCCTTCGCGTCCTCCCACGCGCCCGTGCGGTCTCGGACGATCGCCTGCATGTCGTCGCGGCGGCCGGTCAGCTCCTGGAGCGCAGCGATCTCCGGCAGCCGCGCGGCGCGATGGGCGAGCTGGCCGAGGCGGGTGTCGAGCGCCTGGAGCTCGAGCAGGAGCGCCTGGTACTCGGGGGCGGCCTTCAACGGCATGCGGGTCCTCTCATACGATCGCGAACTCCCACGGGTCGGTGCGGAGCTCGCTGACGGCTATCTCGATGTCCGGAAGGGCGGCGCGGAGCTGCTCGGCGGCGACGTCGAGCCAAAGCCACTCGCTGGCCCAGTGGGACACGTCGATGAGCGCGGGGCCGCGACCGAGACGCGCGGCCTCCGCGGCCTCCGACGCGGGATGGTGCCGGAGGTCGCTCGTGACGTACACGTCGGCGGCCAGCACGGCCGGATGCTGGAGGAACGCGTCGCCCGCGCCGGCACAGAGCGCCACGGTGCGCAGCTCGCGCTCGTACTCGCCCGCGACGCGGATCCCCTGCGCGGTCGGCGGCAGGACGTCGGCGACCGCGCGCGCGAATCGCCCGAGCGCCATCGGGTGCTCCAGCCGGCCGACCCGGCCGAGTCCGACCGACGGCTCCGACCCGGGCACGAGCGGGCGGGCGTCCCGCAGTCCGAGGCGGGCGGCGAGCACGGCGGACGTGCCGCGCTCCACGACGTCGGCGTTGGTGTGGGCGGCGATGAGCGCGCAGCCGCCGCGGATCAGGCGCGCGACGACGGCGCCCTTGTAGCGGTCCTCGGCGACGCTGGTGACGCCGCGCAGCAGCAGCGGGTGGTGCGTCAGCAGCAGTTGGGCGCCGCTCGACACGGCCTCGTCGACGGTGTCGAGCACGGCGTCGACGGCGAGCCGGATCCGCGTGATCGGAGCGGCGGGGTCGCCGGCGACGAGGCCGACCGCATCCCACGACTCGGCGCCCGATCGCGGCCAGAGCGCCTCCACGACGTCCTGGACGTCGGCGAGGGTGGTCGGCATCCCCTCAGTCTAGGTTCGCGCCGCGACCGCACCGCCGACCGCGACGGGGGTCGCGGACTCCTGGCGCCGGATCGCGGGCACGGCCGACACGAGCGGGAGGACGATGCCGAGCAGGAGCGCGATCGCGACGCCGAGGTCCGCCGCCGCGAGCGGATCGCCCGACCGGACCCCGAGGAGGCGCCAGCCGAACCCCTCCCAGCCGAGCCAGGCCGTCGTTCCGCTGATGAAGGCGTAGCCGATGACCGAGATGACGACGAGGCCGATCAGGTTGGGCCAGCGCACGTCCGGGTAGACGCCGCCGCGGGCCAGCAGCGACGCGGGGTGGAATCGGCGCTGGCGGATCATGATCTCGGCCGCGAAGATGCCGGTCCAGGCCGCGCCGGGCACGGCCAGGGTGACGGCGAGGTCGGTGACGATCGTGCGAGCCTGCGCGTCGAGCAGCACGAACACCGCGCCGAGGACGAGCGAGAGCAGGGCCGCCACGATCACCCCCGTGATGCGCGGAAGCCGCGGCGTCAGGTTCTGCATCGCGAAGCCGCCGGAGTAGATCGAGAGCGCCGTGCCCGAGAGCAGCCCCACCACCGCGGCGAGGAGCAGGGGGATGATCGCCCACGCCGGCACCGCGCCGATGATCGCTTGGAACGGATGCGTGGCCAGCCCGGAGGCGAGTCTCGGGTCCGAGGCGGCGAGCAGGGCACCCCATGCGATCAGCAGGAACGGCGGGATCGTCGCGCCGAACGTCGCCCAGAGCATGGACGATGCGCCCGACCCGCCGGGGTTCTGGTAGCGGGCGAGATCGGACCCGGAGAACGCCCACACCAGACCGATGAAGCTGAAGACGAGGACGCCACCGCCCACCACCAGGATCCAGGAGCCGTCCTGGTGACGCAGCGCGGCTCCGAGGTCCACTCGCGGCAGGGTCGCGATCGCCGCGACCACGACGAGCACCCCCGCCACGATGCTCAGCACGAGCTGCACCCGCGCGAGGAGTCCGTATCCGACGGCGGCGACGAGTCCGGTGAGCAGGAGCGCGACCGCCATCGCGATGATCGCCCAGCGCGTGGCGCCGAAGCCGGCGTCGACGCCCTCTTCGACGAGCGTCCGCCCGACGGCGTCGCCCAGGAGCCAGAGCAGCGCCCCGCCCCAGAACACTCGGACCAGGACGGCCAGCACCGTCGGGAGCACGTTGCCCGTCACGCCGAACGCGGCCCGCGACAGCACGAGGGTCGGCTGCGCGTTCCATTTGCCGGCGAGCGTCGTGAACCCGAGCGGGATGAACGAGAGCGCGACGCCGACGACGATCGCGACGATCGCCTGCCGGAGGCTCATGCCCATCCCGATCATGACTGCGCCGAGCGCGACGCTGACCACCGAGGCGTTGGCTGCGAACCAGAGCCAGAACAGCCGGGCGGCGCGGCCGACCCGCCGTTCGACCGGCGTCGGCGCGGGGCCGGTGGTCTCGACCGCGAGAACAGATGCGGGCGTCGGCGGCGCGACGAGATCGACGGGCTCGGACGCGGCATCGGGCTCGGGCTCGAATTCGGGCGAGGCGGACGGCTCCGGGGGCGATGGCTCCCCGAACGCCGGCTCGATGGGTGCCGGCGCACTGAGCGTCGGCGTCACCGCGACGGGCGACGTGTCGTCGAAGCGCACACGGTCGCCGTCGTCGACCGCGTCGTCGTTCTCCTCGTCGGCGGAGGGCGCTGCCACGGAGACGGCGGTCGGCGCGGCGGCCAGAAGCTGCTGCCACGGGTCGAGCGGCACCGGACTCCCGTCGTCCGTGTATCCGGGCGGCGGCGGGAGCTCCGCGCGGTGCGCGACGTCCGGCAGATCGGTGGGCGGGGGAAGCAGGCGCGGCGCCGGCTCGGGTGTCGGCTCGGCCAGCTCGACGGGCGGGGACTCGATCAGGATCGGTGGTGCGAAGGACGGCGGGGGCGCCGCCCGCCACGGATCGGAGGCCTCCGCTGGAGCGGGTGACTCGTCGCCTGCGGGCGCGACACCGGCGGACGCCGCTGCGCTCTCCTCGGGGGCGGGATCCGGGCCGGGGGCGGGGGGCGAGACAGGCGGCTCGCCCCGGAAGAAGGGAGCCACGGCGGGGGCGATCGGGATCTGTCCCGTCGCCACCGCGCGACGGTGCAGTTCCTGCTCGAGGCGCTCGATCGCGTGCTCGGTCGATACCCCGTCGACCTCGCGAAGCAGCTCGTCGTCGTCGACCGGAGGCGGCGTGAACGGGTCGACCGCGATGTGGTCGGGCGCGGGAGCATCGGCGGGTACCGGCGACCCCGGAACGGCCGCAGCGACAGCGGGAGAGGCGGCCGGCGCATCCCACGAGAAGGGTCGGACCGTCTCCTGCGCGGCTGGCGGCTCGGTCGGCGCCGGCTCCGCCGCCGACGATGCCGGCTCGGACGCGGGGACCGGCTCCGCCGCCCGTCCCGGCGGCACGTTCGACAAGTCCGGCAGCGTGATCGGGGCGGTGTAGGTGCGCACCTGCTCCTCGAGCGCCGCAGCGAGGGCATCATCGTCCCAGACGTCGGACGAGGGTGGCGGCGTGTAGGTCGAGCGTCGCGGGCCCGCCGGCACGTAGGGCCCGGGCTCCTCCTGTCCGCTGGTGTCGGACGGAGTGTCGCTCATGCCTCCGGATTCTAGGACGCGCGGGCCCCACGGGGGTCGCGACGGGCCGCATCGGCCGATCCCGGCTGGTCACGCGAGCCCACCTCGTGCTCCCCGACGATCCCGTCGGCGTCGGCGATCGAGACGACGGGGCCGCCCTCCCCGGGGGCGATCCGGATCGTGGCGCGGGGCCCGGCGAGCACCTCCAGGCGCTCTGCGCACCAGTGCGCGACCTCGGCCGACTGCCGGGCGCTGAGCGGCCGGTCGCCGAGGTCGTCGAGCAGGAGCGCGTCCACGCCGCGGGCGCGCGCCCGCTCGAGCGCACTCAGCAGCGGTTCGACGGCGAGCGCCCGCCCGCGGATCCGATCGCGGAGCGCCGCCTCGAGCGCGAGCGCCTCGGTCGGATCCGCGTCCTCCCCCGCGGCGATGCGCTGCAGCAGCGGTCCCGCCAGCGACCGCACGTCGGCGAGCTCGGCAGCGCGATGCTCGTCCCCTGCCTTGAGCGCCGCCTCCTCGGCGGCGCGGGCACGTTCGGCGTCCTGCTGGGCGAAGATGAGGCGCGCCGCCCGCTGCAGCCCGATGGCGAAGATCGTCCCGGCGACGAGCGAGACCGCCTGCCCGTAGCTGAGGTTCACGCCGAGCCAGGGCGCCCCGGTTCGGAGGAGGCTCCAGCCCACGCTGATGGCGAGCACGGCCGTGGTGATCACCCACGCGGCCAGGATGCGCCCCCGCAGCTCGAGGACGAAGAGGATGAAGTTCACAGCGCCGAGCTGCCACGTCACGACCTGGAGCGGCTCCAACCGCGTCGGCAGATCGCTGTACATCACGAGGACCGCGCCGATCCCGAGGATGCCGATCGCCCCGACCCGCCACCACGGCAGCGGCGTCGGCGACGGGCTCGCGATCAGCAGGGCGCCGAGGATCACGCAGCCGAGCGACACCGCGGTGACGGGGGCCCCCGCTGTGGGGGCGCCCCCGATCACCGCCATCGCGAGGTAGACGGCGCAGTACACGCCGAACAACACCCAGGCCCAGCGCCCGACGACCCCCAGATACAGCCCGATGTCCCGATCGGGGTGCGGCGTCACGCCGGGGACCATTCGAGCACGACCGTGGTGCCGCGGCCGATGCGGGAGATCACGTCGGCGCGTCCGCGGATGAGGGACATGCGATGGATGATGCCCTCGCTGATGCCGAGACGTGTCGGATCGACGCCGGCGGATTCGAACCCCACCCCGTCGTCCAAGACGACGACGTGCACGCGCGCCTCGTCGATGTTCACACTCACCTGCCGCGAGACCCCGCTGCCGGCGTGGCGCAGACTGTTGCGGATCGCCTCCGACATCGCCTCCTCGACCGCCGCTGCGACCCGCGCCGGGACGTGACCCGCTCCGGATGCGTAGTCGAAACGGATCCGCGCGTCGAGCTCGGTGGTGAGCGCCTGGAGCCGCCAGGCGAACTCGCGCGCGGTCGGGTCGCCCAACGGCGTCGGATCCTGCAGCTCCTCGATCGCCGCGAGGGCGCGCACCGCCTCGCGGCGCGCCTGCTCGTCGCCCCCGGCCGGTCCCCGGCCGAAGGCGAGCAGCGCGACGATCAGTCGATCGTGGATGAGGGCCTCGACCCGGCGCCGCTGGGCGCGACGGGCCTCCGCCCCCGCGGCCGCCGACGCCTCCGCGACCGCGGATCGGACGGCTTCGTCGAGCATGTTCCCGGCGCGCCGCGATGCGATCGCCAGTGCCGCGAACAGGGCCGCGTAGAAGATGTTCTGGCAGTGGTGCAGCACCACGAGCTCGCGGATGCCCGGCTCGGCGAGGAACAGCCCGCCGGCCGTGAAGGTCGCGAGCGTCACGACCAGGTAGGCGATGGCCGACGGCACGGGCAGACCGGCGGCTGCGGCGGCCACGCCGATCACGGTGAGGTCGCTGAGCCAGGGGTCGAACGGCAGCGATCCGGGCGGAGCCGCGAGCGGGGCGAGCAGCGCGCCGAGGAGGATCACACCCGCCAGAACGACGAACGACGCGGTGGTCGCCGCGGTCGAACCGACGGCGCCCACCACCACGACGGCGATGCTCGCCCCGGCGACGAGCGCGATCGCCGAGGCCGTCCACCACGCTGCCATGGCGTGCGCCTCACCGAGGATCGTCGGAACGGCGAGACCCAGCAGGATCAGTCCGGCGATGCCGAGCGACACGCCCATGAGACGCCCGACGCGAGCGGACGCGCTCGGGCCCGCGACGAGCGCGACGCTCATCGCTCGGCGTCGGGCGCCGGGAGGATCCCGTCCTCCACCGCGCGCTGGTAGAGGTCGACCTTGGTGGCCGCGGGCCGGCCCGCGCGCACGTACTTCGCGCGGATCCGTCGGACGTAGTCGTCGACCGTCCCGACCGCGATGTGCATCTGCGCCGCGACCGCCTGCGCCTTGAGCCCGCGGGCGAACAGGCCGAGGACCGCCTGCTCCTGCGGGCTCAGGCCGGCGTCCGCCAGCTGCGGGTCGCCGTCGATCGCCGCGGCCCAGTCGGCCGACATGCTGTCCTCCCCCGCGGCGACGCGGCGGATCGCCTCCGCGAGCGACGCCACCGGCTCGGACTTGCGGAGCAGCCCCGCGATGGGCGCCTTGGAGACCGAGCGGACGAGGTACGGACTCTCGGCCGAGGTCAGGACGAGCACCCGCGCGCCCTGCGCGTCGAGGCGCTCGACGTTCGCGACCGGCGAGGAGCCGTCGGCGAGTCGGAGGTCGAGGATCGCGACCTCGAACTCCGGATGGGCGGCGAGCACATCCGCGACGGTCGGCGCCGACCCGAGGAATTCGACTCCCTCGACGCGCGCGACCGCCTCCTGGACCGCGAGCGCGACGAGCTCGTGGTCGTCGATGAGCACCACTCGCGTCACCCGGTCACCTTAGCCGCGAACGGCGCCGCGACCCGAACAAGTGCCTATGAAATCCGGGGCAGACAGGACGCTCCGGTTCCATGAGACTCGGCCCATGCCCATCAGGCGACCCGAGACCGCCGTCGAGCCCAGTCGTACCCTGCGCATCGCACGCGCCTGCGAGCAGCCGACGTGCGGCGCCGTGTACTACGTCGCGGTGGGCGCGGTCGGCGCCGTCTGCCCGGTGTGCGAGGGGCGGCGCTCCGACTTCCAGCTGTCCGCATGATCGTGGGCCCTGAGGGACTCGAACCCCCGACACCTGCGGTGTAAACGCAGTGCTCTGACCAGCTGAGCTAAGAGCCCTCCAGCGCCACCGTACACTCGCACCATGGTCGGCGCGGCACCTCTGAAGCCCGAGCACCGCTGGCCACCCGTCGCCGCCACCGCCGTCGCCGTCCTGCTCTACGCGTTCCTGCCCGACCGGTTCTCGTTCATCCCGTCCTGGGTGATGCCGGCCGTGGCGCTTGCCCTGGTCGTCCCGCTCATCGTCCTCAACCCGCGCCGGCTGACCCGCGAGGCGTGGTGGTCACGCGGTCTCGGCATCCTGCTGTCGTGCGTGATCCTCGCGGCCAACCAGGTGGCGGTCGTGGAGGCGATCGTCGCCCTGCTCGATCCGAGCGTCAAAGGGCGGACGGTGCTCGTCGCCATGCTGCAGGTCTGGGTCACGGACGTCATCGTGTTCGCGCTCATCTACTGGGAGCTCGACCGCGGCGGCTCCGTCGCGCGCCGCTTGCGGCACGATCCCGACCGCATCCACGACTTCCGTTTCCCGCAGGAGGACAACGGCCCGACCCCGTGGAAGCCGGCATTCACCGACTACCTGTTCTTCTCCCTCTCCACGATGATGGCGTTCAGCCCGACGGATGTCATGCCGCTGTCGACGCGGGGCAAGGCGCTCATGGCGGCGCAATCGCTCACCGGGTTCGTCGTCCTGGCGCTCGTGATCTCGCGCGCCGTGAACATCCTGTCCTGATGAACGCACCGCGGAAGCCGCAGCAACGCGCGGAGGCCGAGCGCCGGTGGCCGGTGGCCGTCGCGATCGCGGTCGCGCTGCTGCTCTACGGGCTGCTGCCCTCGACGTTCACGCCGGCGATCCGCTACGGCGTCGTCGCCGTGAGCACCGGGATCCTCGTCGCACTGATCTTCTTCAATCCGGCGCGCTTCGTCCGGGAGACGCGCTGGTCGCGGGTGCTGTCCGGCGTGCAGGCGCTCGTGCTGGTGGCGGGCAACCAGGTCGCGCTCGTGGAGCTCATCGTCCAGCTCGTCACGGCCTCGCACCAGAGCGGCCCGGGGCTCCTGCTCGCGGCCCTGCAGGTCTGGACGACGAACGTGATCGCCTTCGGTGTCCTGTACTGGGAGATGGACCGCGGCGGTCCGGTCGCCCGACGTCGGGACCAGCGGTCGGAGCTGCCGAGAGCCGACTTCCGATTCCCGCAGGACGAGGATCACGACACGATCGACGAGGTCCGGGCCGGCTCCTCGGAGAAGAGCGACTGGATGCCCGGCTACCTCGACTACCTCTACTTCTCGGCCACCGACTCCATGGCCTTCAGTCCGACCGACGTCATGCCGCTCACGGCGCGCGCGAAGGCGCTCATGCTCATGGAGGCGTTCGCCGGGTTCGTGATCCTCGCCCTGGTCATCGCGCGGGCGGTGTCGCTGCTGGGCGGCTGACGGTCACGCCGCGGGCACGTCGTAGCCGCCGGCCGCGATGTCCTCCAGCAGCGTCGGCCCCGTCGGATCCCATCCGTAGCGCTCCCGCGTGAGGGCGCTCGAGGCACGCAGGTCGAGCGGCCAGAAGCGGCCCATCCAGCCGAAATGCTCCATCGCGTCCGCCGGGTCGATCGACGCCACCGGGAGTCCGAGCCGGTCACCGAGCGCCTCCGCGATCGTCTTCGTCGGCACGCCCTCCTCCGCCACGGCGTGGATGCGCGTCGCGACCTCCGGCGACTCGATCGCGAGCCGTACGAGCCGGGCAGCGTCGTCGCGGTGCACCGCGCCCCAGGCCTGCGACCCGTCGCCGACGTAGGCCGCGACGCCCGTGCGCCGCGCGATCTCCGCGAGGACCCGGATGAAGCCGTGGTCGCCGCCCGTGCCGTGCACCGTCGGGGCGAACCGGGCGAGGATCGGGTGGATGCCGCGGTCGGCGAGCCGCAGCGCCGCGTGCGCGTTCGCGTTCCGGGCCTCGGCCGCGCCCTCGTCGTCCTCGGTGGACGGCCGCCCCTGAGCCAGGCCGGCCACGCCGGAGGCGATCACGAGGACCTCGCCGCCCTCCCGTGCGAGCGCGTCGCCGATGGTGTCGATCGCCGCCCGATCGATCTCCACCGAGCGCAGGAAGTCGTCGAAGGCATGGACGAATGCGAGGTGGACGACCCCGTCGGCGCCGGAGGCGGCCTCCCGCAGGACGTCCAGATCCGTCAGCTCGCCGCGCACGACCTCCGCTCCGAGCGCGGCGATCGTCGCGGCGGACTCGTCGGACCGCGCGAGTCCCACGACCTCGTGCCCCGCGCCGATCAGCTCCCGGGTGACGCCGGACCCGATCCAGCCCGATGCGCCGGTGATGAAGTACCTCATGTGAACCTCCATTGCCATGTCAGTGTCTGACATCGGAGACGCTAGCACTGATGTCAGCGACTGTCATGTCATACGATCGCAGCATGGTCCGATGGGAGCCCGATGCGGCCGGGCGGCTGCGGCGTGCGGCCGCCGAGCTCTTCGTCGAGCGCGGCGTCGAGGCGACCACGGTCGCCGCGATCGCGGAGCGGGCCGGCGTGACCGAGCGCACGTTCTTCCGTCATTTCGCCGACAAGCGCGAGGTGCTGTTCGGCGACGGCGTCCGGTTCACGTCCCTGTTCGTCGACCCGGTGCGCGACGCTCCCCCGGACGCGTCACCGCTCGACGCGGTCGCCGCCGGCGTCCGGGCGTCCGCCGCGTTCTTCCCCGATGAGCGGCGGGCCGACTCGCGCATCCGCGGGCGGATCATCGCCGACAACCCCGGCCTGCAGGAGCGGGAGCTCCTCAAGATGGACGCGATCGCCGCGTCGATCGCCGACGCCCTTCGCGAGCGCGGAGTCCCCGACCCCGCCGCGACGATCGTCGCCCGCGCCGGCGTGGCGGTCTTCAGCGCGGCATTCGTGGCCTGGCTGCGTGAGGACGAGACCCGCGAGATGGGCGAGCTGATCGAGGACGGCCTGCGCGAGCTCCGCGCGATCGCCTCCTAGGCGGCGGGGGCGAGGACCTCGGCGAGCGCCTCTCGATACGACTCGATCGACCGCGGCTCGCCGGGGGCCGTGATGAAGGAGGCGCGGATCACGCCGTCGGCGTCGATCACGAACGTCGCCCGGTTGGCGAAGCCCTTCTCCTCGAGGAAGACGCCGTACTCCTTCGCGACCGCGCCGTGCGGCCAGAAGTCCGCGAGCAGGGTGAAGTCGTAGCCCTCCTGCTCCGCCCAGGCGCGGAGGGAGGCCTTGGAGTCGACCGAGATCCCGAGCAGCTCGACGCCCTGCTGCTGGAAAAGCGCGAGGTTGTCGCGGATCGCGCACAGCTCCCCCGTGCAGACGCCCGAGAAGGCGAGCGGGAAGAAGACGAGCACGACCGGACGCACGCCGCGGAAGTCGCTCAACCGGACATGCTCGCCGTACTGGTTGGCGAGATCGAAGTCGGGAGCGCGGGTGTCGTTCTCAAGGGCCACGGCTGGCGATCCTACGCTCGCCGGTCCGGAGTCGCCGGAGGTTCTAGACTCGATTCCGCCACACGGCGCCCGGCCGCAACCCGGCACGGACTCCCCAACTCCCCGCCACCGCCCGTCATCCGGGCGCGCGCGGGACGCACACTCGGAAGAGGTCAGCGGTGACGGTGAACGACCAGGACCCGTACTCGGTGGAGCACACCGACCAGGATCCCGAGGAGACGCAGGAGTGGCAGGAGTCGCTCGACGCGCTCGTCGCCGAGAAGGGCCACGAGCGCGGCCGTGAGGTGATGCTCTCGCTGCTGAAGCGGTCCAAGGACCTCCAGCTGGGTGTCCCCATGGTGCCGACCACCGACTACATCAACACGATCGCGCCCGAGAACGAGCCCGCGTTCCCCGGCGACGAGGAGCTCGAGCGCCGCTACCGCGCGTGGATCCGCTGGAACGCCGCGATCACCGTGCACCGCGCCCAGCGCCCCGGCATCGCGGTCGGCGGCCACATCTCGACGTACGCGTCGTCGGCCGCGCTGTACGAGGTCGGCCACAACTGGTTCTTCCGCGGCAAGGACCACCCGGGCGGCGGGGACCAGGTCTTCTACCAGGGCCACGCCTCCCCCGGCATGTACGCCCGCGCCTGCCTCGAGGGCCGGCTCTCGACCGCGCAGCTCGACGGATTCCGCCAGGAGAAGAGCCAGGCCCCGAACGGCCTGAGCTCCTACCCGCACCCGCGCCTCATGCCGGAGTTCTGGGAGTTCCCGACCGTGTCGATGGGCCTCGGGCCGATCAACGCGATCCACCAGGCGCAGCTGAACAAGTACCTCACCAACCGCGGCATCAAGGACGCGTCCGATCAGCACGTCTGGGCGTTCCTCGGCGACGGTGAGATGGACGAGGTGGAGTCGCGCGGCGCCCTGCAGTGGGCCGCGAACGACAAGCTCGACAACCTGACGTTCGTCATCAACGCGAACCTGCAGCGCCTCGACGGGCCGGTCCGCGGCAACGGCAAGATCATCCAGGAGCTGGAGTCGTTCTTCCGCGGCGCCGGCTGGAACGTCATCAAGGTCATCTGGGGCCGCGAATGGGACGAGCTGCTCGCCCGCGACACCACGGGCGCGCTGGTGAACCTGATGAACCGCACGCCGGACGGCGACTACCAGACCTACAAGGCCGAGTCGGGCGCCTACGTGCGCGAGAACTTCTTCGGCCGCGACCCGATCACCGCGAAGATGGTCGAGGGCTACACCGACGAGCAGCTCTGGAACCTCAAGCGCGGCGGCCACGACTACCGCAAGGTGTTCGCGGCGTTCAAGTCGGCGATGGAGCACAAGGGGCAGCCGACCGTCATCATCGCGAAGACGGTCAAGGGCTACGGCCTCGGCCCGAGCTTCGAGGGGCGCAACGCGACCCACCAGATGAAGAAGCTCACGCTCGACAACCTCAAGGAATTCCGCAACGCGATGCGCATCCCCATCACGGATGCGCAGCTCGAGGAGAACCCCTACCAGCCGCCGTACTACCACCCCGGCGAGGACGACCCGGCGATCCGGTACCTCCAGGAGCGCCGGCGCGAGCTCGGCGGCTACGTGCCCGAACGACGCTCCAAGTACACGCAGATCACGCTGCCGGAGGGGTCGGCGTACGACGTCGTCAAGAAGGGCTCCGGCAAGCAGGAGGTCGCGACGACCATGGCGTTCGCGCGGCTGCTGAAGGACCTGCTGCGGGCGCCGGACTTCGGCAACCGGATCGTGCCGATCATCCCGGATGAGGCGCGCACCTTCGGCATGGACGCCTACTTCCCGACAGCGAAGATCTACAACCCGAACGGCCAGCACTACACCTCGGTCGACCGCGAGCTGCTCCTCGCCTACAAGGAGAGCCCGCAGGGCCAGATCATCCACACCGGCATCAACGAGGCGGGCGCCTTCTCGGCCTTCACCGCGGTGGGCACCAGCTACGCCACCCACGGGCAGCCGCTCATCCCGGTCTACGTCTTCTACTCGATGTTCGGATTCCAGCGCACGGGCGACGCGATGTGGGCGGCGGGCGACCAGATGGCGCGCGGCTTCATCATCGGCGCGACCGCGGGCCGCACGACGCTGACCGGCGAGGGCCTGCAGCACGCCGACGGCCACTCGCACCTGCTCGCCTCGACCAACCCGGCGGTCGTGTCCTACGACCCGGCCTACGGCTACGAGATCGGGCACATCGTGCGCGCGGGCATCGAGCGGATGTACGGCGAGAACAGCACGGACCCGAACGTCATGTACTACCTGACGGTCTACAACGAGCCGATGCCGCAGCCGGCCGAGCCGGAGGACGTCGACGTCGAGGGCATCGTCCGCGGCATCCACCGCCTCAAGCAGGCGGACAATCTCGGGCCGAAGGCGCAGATCCTCGCCTCCGGCGTGGGTGTGCCGTGGGCGCTCGAGGCGCAGGAGCTGCTCGCGCGCGACTGGAACGTCGCGGCGGACGTGTGGTCGGTGACCTCCTGGACGGAGCTGCGCCGCGACGGCGTCGCCGCCGACGAGCACAACTTCCTGCACCCGGGCGAGGCGCCGCGGATCCCGTACCTGTGGTCGAAGCTGCAGGGGTCCGAGGGGCCGTTCGTCGGCGTCTCCGATTACATGCACGCGGTGCCCGACCAGGTGCGCGCGTTCATCCCCGGTGACTACCTCACGCTCGGCGCCGACGACTTCGGCTTCAGCGACACGCGCGCGGCGGCGCGGCGGCACTTCTTCATCGACGGACCGTCGATCGTGGTGCGCACCCTGCAGGCGCTCGCCCGGCGGGGTCAGGTCGACCCGGCGGCCGTCGGTCAGGCGATCGAGAAGTACCGCCTGTTCGACGTGACGGCGGGCACGAGCGGCTCCGCGGGCGGGGAGAGCTAAGCCCCCGGGCTGCGTTCGATGGCCGCGCGCACGAAGGCGCAGACCCTCGCCTGGCTGCGCACCCTCTCGGGGGAGCTGAACACGGCGACGCTCAAGCGTCTCGAGGACACGCTGCCCTGGTACCGCGACATGCCGCCCGGGCGGCGCAGCGCGGTCGGCATGGTCGCGCAGAACGGCATCAGCGCCTTCATCTCCTGGTTCGACGACCCGAAGTCCATCCCGTGGATCGCCGCCGACGTGTTCGGCGCGGCCCCCCGGGAGCTGCTGCGCTCGGTCAGCCTGCAGCAGACGCTCCAGCTGATCCGGGTCACGGTCGAGACCGTCGAGGAGCGCGTGCGCAAGGACGCGGACGAGACGCTGAAGGACGCGATCCTCCTCTACTCGCGCGAGATCGCGTTCGCCGCCGCGGACGTCTACGCCCGCGCGGCGGAGGCCCGCGGCCTCTGGGACGCGCGGCTCGAGGCGCTCGTCGTCGACTCGATCCTGACCGGCGAGTACGACTCGGAGCTGCCGTCGCGCATCGCGGCGCTCGGCTGGAACGGGCACGGCGCGGTGAGCGTGCTCGTCGGCACGGCGCCGAAAATGCTCGACGTCGACCAGCTGCGGCGCACCGCGCGCCACCTCGACGCCGACGTCCTCATCGGTGTCCAGGGCAGCCGACTGGTGCTCGTGATCGGCCGCACGGAGGCCGCCGAGGAGGGCGGTGACGGGCGGGAGCCGCTGACGTTCCTCGAGATCGCCGCGGAGCTCGAGCCGGGGTTCGGGCCCGGGCACCTGGTGCTCGGACACGAGGTGCCGTCGCTCGTCGACGCCGCCCGGAGCGCCAAGGCGGCGCTGGCCGGCTTCGCGGTCGCGCGCGCCTGGCGCGGGGCGCCGCGGCCGGCGCTCGCGGACGACCTGCTGCCGGAGCGCGCGTTCGCGGGCGACCCGCTCGCGCGGTCCGCGCTCATCAACCGCGTCTACAAACCGCTGCAGGAGCACTCGAGCGACCTGCTGACGACGCTCTGGGCCTACCTCGACAACGGACGCTCGCTCGAGGGGACGGCGCGCGAGCTGTTCGTGCACCCGAACACCGTGCGCTACCGCCTGAAGCGGATCAGCGAGATCATCGGCTATGACGCCACCGGCGCACGCGAGGCGCTCATCCTGCAGTCGGCGCTCATCGTCGGATCCATCTCGGCGCGCGCGGCTCGCTGACCCGCCGCGGAGGCCGGAGACGGCAGCGATCGGCCCAGCGTTGTGCGCCACCCACAGCGTTCGGCCGGTTTCTTCGTCGACTCGCGGAGGCGGGGTGCTCGCGCGGCTGACAGGATGGAGGGCGTGAGTGTCGTCGTCGTCGCGCCCGGCCAGGGATCGCAGACCCCCGGATTCCTCGAACCCTGGATCGCGGTCCCCGAGTTCGCCGACCACCTGGCGACCCTCGCCGAGGCGGCGGGCATCGACCTCGTGACGCACGGCACGGTCTCCGACGCCGACACCATCCGCGACACCGCGATCGCTCAGCCGCTCATCGTCGCCGCCTCGCTCGTCGCCCTCGGCGGCGTCCTCGACGGCTCGGACGCCCGGCGCGCGTCGCTCGCCGGCATCGCGGGGCACTCGGTCGGCGAGCTCGCCGCCGCGGCCGGGGCGGGGATTCTCAGCGAGCAGGACGCCATGCGCCTCGTCGCCGCGCGCGGCGCAGCGATGGCCGAGGCGGCCGGCCGGGCCGCCACCGGCATGAGCGCCGTCGTCGGCGGCGACCAGGACGCGCTGCTGGCCCGACTCGAGGAGCTGGGACTGAGCCCGGCGAACTTCAACGGCGGCGGCCAGATCGTCGTCGCCGGCGAGCTGCCCGCTCTGGCGCGGCTCGCCGAGGAGCCGCCCTCCGGCGCGCGCGTCATCCCGCTCCAGGTCGCCGGCGCGTTCCACACGAAGTGGATGGGCTCCGCGGTCGATGAGCTCCGCGCCGTCGCGGAGGGCGTCGAGGCCCACGACCCGACCCTCACCATCTGGACCAACAAGACCGGCCGACCCGTCGCCTCCGGCGCCGCCTTCGTCGACCTCCTCGTCGGCCAGGTCGCGTCGCCGGTGCGCTGGGACCTGACGATGGAGTCGTTCGCCGCCGCCGGCGTCACCGGTCTCGTCGAGCTCGCCCCGGCCGGCGCCCTCGTGGGTCTCGCGAAGCGCGGCCTCAAGGGGCTGCCGACCGTGGCCGTGAAGACCCCCGCCGACCTGGACGCCGCGCGCGCCCTCATCGACAACGACGGAGCCGCCTGATGGCCACCCTGAAGCAGGCCACCGGCCCGCAGTTCACCCGCATCTACGCGCTCGGCGCCGCCCGCGGCGACCTCGACGTGCCGAACGACGACCTCGTCGGGCCCATCGACTCGAGCGACGAGTGGATCCGACAGCGCACGGGCATCATCACCCGCAAGCGCGCGTCGCCGGACGTCACGGTCACCGAGCTCGCCGTCGAGGCCGGCGCGGAGGCGATCGCCAAGGCCGGCATCGAGCCGAGCCAGGTGGGCGCCGTCATCGTGTCGACGATCAGCACCGGCGTCGCGACGCCGTCCGTCTCGACCCTCGTCGCGGAGCGGCTCGGAGCCGGCACGGTACCCGCCTACGACATGAACGCCGCCTGCGCCGGCTACACCTACGGCATCGCCCAGGCCGACGCGCTCATCCGCTCGGGCCTCGCCGAGTACGTCGTCGTGATCGGCGCCGAGAAGCTGAGCGATCTCGTCGACCCGGCCGACCGATCCATCTCGTTCCTCCTGGCCGACGGCGCGGGTGCCGCGGTCGTCGGCCCGAGCGACGAGCCGGCGATCAGCCCGACCGTGTGGGGCTCGGACGGCTCGCACTGGTCGTCCATCTGGATGACCGGCACCTATCAGCAGATGAAGGCCGGCGAGCTGGACGCCTGGCCGACCATGCGCCAGGACGGCCAGACGGTCTTCCGATGGGCCGTCTGGGAGATGGCGAAGGTCGCCCGCCAGGCGATGGAGACCGCGGGGATCACCGCCGAGGATCTCACGGCGTTCGTGCCGCACCAGGCCAACATGCGCATCATCGACGAGCTCGCCAAGCAGCTGAAGCTGCCCGAGAACGTGCTCATCGGCCGCGACATCGCGACGACCGGGAACACCAGCGCGGCGTCCATCCCGCTCGCGACGCACCGGCTCCTCGAAGAGCACCCGGAGGCGAGCGGCGGCCTGTCGCTCCAGATCGGCTTCGGCGCCGGCCTGGTGTTCGGGGCCCAGGTGGTCCGCCTCCCGTAGAATCCGGGAGGTCATTCGAACCTCCCCCGTCCATCCGAATCAAGGAGAAACAACACCATGGCCCTTTCCCAGGACGAGGTGCTCGCCGGTCTGGCCGAGCTCATCAACGACGAGACCGGCATCGCGACCGACAGCGTCGAGATGGACAAGTCGTTCACCGACGACCTCGACATCGACTCGATCTCGATGATGACCATCGTGGTCAACGCCGAGGAGAAGTTCGACGTCAAGATCCCCGACGAGGAGGTCAAGAACCTCCAGACCGTCGGCGACGCCGTCACCTACATCGTCAACGCGCAGGGCTGAGTCTCTCGGGGCGGGAGCCGCGGCTCCCGCCCCGAACTCTGTCGTCAGGGAGTTCGAATGACCAAGAAGATCGTCGTCACCGGGATCGGCGCCTCGTCGCCGCTCGGCGGCACCGCCCCGGAGTCGTGGACCGCGCTGCTCGCGGGCGAGTCCGGCGCCGCGAGCCTCACCCAGGAGTGGGTGTCGGAGCTGCAACTACCGGTCACCTTCGCCGCCGAGGCGAAGGTGCGCCCGGAGGAGGTGCTCGAGCGCGTCGAGATCAAGCGGCTCGACCCGGTCTCCCAGTTCTCGCTCATCGCGGCACGTGAGGCGCTGGCCGACGCGGGATCCCCCGAGGTCGAACCGGAGCGGCTCGGCGTCGATTGGGCGACCGGGATCGGCGGCCTGTGGACGCTGCTCGACGCGTGGGACACGCTCCGGGAGAAGGGCCCGCGCCGGGTCCTCCCGATGACCGTGCCCATGCTCATGCCGAACGCCGCGGCAGCCGCCGTCAGCATGTCCCTGGGGGCCCGGGCGTTCGCCCGCACCGACGTGTCCGCGTGCGCGTCGTCGACCGAGTCGATCACCAACGCCTACGACCACCTGCAGCAGGGCCTCGCCGACGTCGTCATCGCCGGCGGCTCGGAGTCCTGCATCCACCCGATCACGCTCGCCTCGTTCGCGTCGATGCAGGCGCTCTCGAAGCGCAACGACGACCCGGCGACGGCCTCCCGCCCCTACGACGTGAGCCGCGATGGCTTCGTCATGGGTGAGGGTGCCGCGGCGCTCGTGCTTGAGACCGAGGAGCACGCCAAGGCGCGCGGCGCGAAGATCTACGCCGAGATCGCCGGCGGCGGCGTCACGAGCGACTCGTACCACATCACCGCGCCCGACCCCGAGGGCTGGGGCGCCGCCCGCGCGGTCCGCGCCGCGCTCGAGCAGGCCGATGCGTCGGTGGACGACGTCACTCACGTCAACGCGCACGCCACGAGCACGCCCGTCGGCGACATCGCCGAGTACAAGGCGCTGCTCGCGGTCTTCGGCGACCGGGTGCACGAGATCCCGGTCTCGGCCACCAAGGCGTCGCACGGCCACCTGCTCGGCGGCACCGGCGCCCTCGAGGCGATCTTCGCGGTGCTCGCGGTGCAGAACCGCCTCGCGCCGCCGACGATCAACCTCACCGAGAAGGACCCGGAGATCCCGCTCGCCGTGCAGGGCTCGACCCAGCCGCTCGGCGACGGGCCTCAACTCGCGATCTCGAACTCGTTCGGGTTCGGCGGTCACAACTCCGTGGTGGCGATCCGCTCCGTCTGAGCGGCAGGTTGTTACGGGCGCGCGCCGAGCTCGAGGGCGCGCGCCTCGCGGGCGTCCCACCACTCGTGGCGCTCGGCGTCCTCGCCGACCTCCGCCTCGGAGAACTCCAGCAGACGGACGATCATCGAGAGTCGCGCTCGCGCGAGGTGACGCGGCCCCAGGGGCCGGGGCGTGCGGTGCTTCGGTTCCTTCATGACGTCTCCCCCTCGATCCCTCGCGTCAACCGACCTTGTGGAGCCACACGACGGGGCTCTCCTGCCCGACATGCCGGAACACCTCCAGCTCGTCGTCCCACGCCTGGCCGAGCGCGAGGCGCAGCTCGCGGTGCAGCTCGAACGCATCGGAGCCCGCCGACTCCATCGCGAAGCGCACGCGGTCCTCGGGGATGACGAGGTTGCCGGCCGTGTCGGTCTGGGCGTAGAAGATGCCGAGGTCGGGGGTGTGCATCCAGCGGCCGCCGTCGGCGCCGAGCCCGGCGTCCTCGGTCACCTCGTAGCGGAGGTGCTCCCAGCCGCGGAGCGCGCTCGCGAGCACGGCGCCCGTGCCCCGGGGTCCCTCCCAGAAGTACTCGGTCCGCTGGGAGCCCTTCAGCACGGGCTGCTCGCGCCAGTCGAAGTTGACGGCACGCCCGAGGGCGCGCCCGGCTGCCCACTCGACGTGGGGGCAGAGCGCGCGAGGCGCGGAGTGGATGTACACCACGCCGCGGGACAGGGCGCGCGTGACCTCGAGGGGTCCGTCCTGCATCGTCACTTCTCTCTCCATTCGTCGGATGCGACTTCCCCATCGACCCGATGAATGCACGTGAGAGATGTGCTTGGCGGCATTCTCGCAGAGCCGCCTGCGAACGACAAGGGTGTGATTCGGTGTGTCTCAGCGCGCGTCGGCGTAGCGCTCGACCGTCGCGACGGTGAGGGCGAACTCGACGGGCGACGCGCCGAAGAGCAGCCGCCCGGCCTCCGCCGCCGATTCCCGCATCGCGTTCTCCACCGCGGGGGCGAGCGCCTCCGGCGTGTGGACGACCAGCTCGTCGTGCAGGAAGAAGACCAGGTGCGGGCGGTCGAGGAGCGGCGCACCGGGCGCACCCAGCTCCCACAGCCGCCGGCGCAGGCCGCCCATCCAGCACAGCGCCCACTCGGCCGCGGTGCCCTGGACCACGAAGTTGCGCGTGAAACGTCCCCAGCTGCGCGCGTCGGACTGTGCTCGGCGCACCTCGGTGTCGGAGAGGGCGGCGTCGGCGCCGTCCACCCGGGCCGCGGCCTGCGGTCCCGGCGGCGAGGTCCGACCCAGCCAGGTGCGCACCACCTCGCCGCGCTCCCCCGCGCGGGCGGCGGCCTCCACGTACTCCATCGCCCGGGGGAATGCGCGCTCGATGCGCGGCCGCATGCGCCCCGACTCCCCCTGCGTCCCGCCGTAGATGGCGCCGAGCATCCCGTACTTGGCCTGCGACCTCGTCGACACCGCGCCGGCGTCGACCATGCCCTGATAGAGGTCCTGGGCGCGGCCGGCGCGGGCCATCGCCCTGTCACGCGACATGGCCGCCAGCACCCGCGGTTCGAGCTGGGCGGCGTCCGCGACGACGAAGCGCCACCCGGGATCCGCGACCACGGCGCCGCGCACCTGCTTCGGCAGCTGTAGCGCCCCGCCGCCGTCGGCGGCCCACCGACCGGTCACGACCCCGCCCGGGACGTAGACCGGGTGGAAGCGGCCGTCACGGACCCACTCGGCGAGCCAGTTCCAGCCGTTGGCCGTGTGCAGCCGCGCGAGCTTCTTGTACTCGAGCAGCGGCGGGATGGCGGGGTGCTCGATCGTGCGGAGCTCCCACGACCGGGTCGTCGTCACCCGGAGCCCGGCGCGCTGCAGTCCCTTCACGAGCTCGACGGGGGAATCCGGATTGAGGGCCGGCTCGTCGAGAGCGGCGCGCACCTCGGCGAGCAGCTCCGCCATCCGCGCCGGGCGCCCGCCGGGATCGGGCTCCCCGAGCAGGTCGCGCAGGATCGCGTCGTGCCGATCTGCCCGCCACGGGATCCCGGCGAAGGTCATCTCGGCCGCGACGAGGCTGCCCACGCTCTCGGCCGCGACCAGGAGGCTGAGCGGCCCCGGCTCGGAGCTCGCCTCCACCGCGGCGAGCTGCCGCCGGAGCTCGGCGACCGGGTCGTCGTCGGCCGCCGGTTCTTCGAGATCGAACAGCGCGCCGTCGGCCACCGGGTCCGGCGCGGGGCGATCCCACGCGTCGTCCGGCCACGCGGTGCCGGAGGCCGCCACGGCGTGCCGCAGGATCCGGCGGCAGAGCCGCAGGTCGACGCACCGCTCGACCCGCACCGCCGTCGCGAGGAGCGGCGGGTACCAGCGGGCGGTGTCGCCCCACGCCCATCGCGGGCGTTCCGGTTCGCGGGAGGCGACCCAGTCGGCGAGCCGCTCGGGGGCGAGCGCGGTGCGTCCCATCTCGCGGCCGTCGTCGGCGAGGTCCACCGCGGTGACGGCGCCGCGCCCGTCGGAGCGCAGCGCGATGAACACGCTCCAGTCTCCCGCGACCGACCGACGGTCGCCGCGACCCTCGTCGCGGGTCAGAACGCGAGCAGCATCTCGTGCTCGGCGACCGGATGGCCCGGGATGCGCTCCACGTCACCCGTGGCGACGAAGCCCATCCGCTCGTAGAAGCGGCGGGCCCGGTCGTTGCCCTCCCCGACCTGGAGGCGCAGCGTCGTCGCCCCGGTGGCTCGGACCTCGGCCGCCAGGACCTCCAGCAGGCGCTCCGCGGTCCCGTCGCCGCGCCGACGCGGGTCGACGTACACGCCGACCAGGGTGGGCGGCGGGGGCTCGAGCATCACGACCATCTGGCCGATCCAGGTGCCGTCGTCGGCGATGGCGACCGCGGAGCGCCGGATCTCCGAGGGAGCGACCCGCGACCGCCAGAGGTCGTCGTCGTGCGACTCGGCGCGTTCGATCGTCTCGAGGAAGGCGAGGGGCGTGTCGCGGAGCGCCCGGAGCCGCAGCTGCTTCCAGAGCTCCCACTCGTCGGGCCGCGGCGCCCGGATCGTCGTCACCCGTGCAGGAGCTCGCCCGCCGCGTTCAGCACCTGCTTCTCCCCCGCCTCGATCGGCACCGTGAAGCGGTTCTGCTTCGGCGGCATCGGGCAGTTGAAGGCGTAGCTGAACGCGCAGGGCGGCAGGACGGCCCGGTTGAAGTCGAGCGTGATGGTGCCGTCCGGGTTCGGGGCGACGAACAGGAACCTGCCCACGCTGTAGGTCTCCGTCCCGCTCGTGGCGTCGGCGAACACGAGCTGCAGTGCCCGACCCGACTTGAACGCCGCGAGGTCGTAGTCGACGCCGTCGCGCGTGAAGCGGATCGATCCCGGCACGACCTCCTCGCGGGTCTTCCCGTCGCTCGTGTGCTCGAACCCGACGGTCGTGCCCTCCGGGTTCTCGCTCCACGCGGCGGTGACCACCCAGCCGGGGTTGTACGGGTAGACGTCGATGCCGCCGAACTCGCGGATGCCCTCCGACTCCGCGTCGAAGACCCGGAGCGCGTACTGCCCGCTCTCGAGGCGGATGACGAAGCCGCGGAGCGTGTCGCTGAAGACGACCTCGGACGGATTCGGGTCGTCCTTCCCGCGCACGACCGCCTCACCGTCGACGACGTCGCCGTCGACCCGGACCCCGTCGGCCGCCGATGCGATGACCCGGAGGCCCGACTCGCCCGACGGCAGCGGCGCCCACCGGCCCGGCACCCCCCAGACGGGCTGCTCCGAATCGATGACCTGGGTGTTGACGAGGGCCAGGCTGCCGAGCGGCTGCACGACCGCCTGCTCCCGCCGCGAGTGGAAGTAGGCGAGAGCCTCTTCAGGGGTCTGCTGCGGGGCGGTCGCGGTGTCGGTCATGGCATCCATCCTGTCGGGTCACCCGGTGCAACGGGTGCCGACACGGAGGGATTCCCGACGTCAGGCCTTGGAGCGGCCGCCGCGCCGGATGAAGCCGATCAGCGCGGTGATGACGAAGAGGATGAGGCCGGCGATCGCGAGCCACAGGAGGCCCTTGATGACGAATCCGAGGATCGCGAGAACGGCCCAGACGACGAGCAGGATGATGACCAGCGCGAGCATGGGCCCACGCTATGCCGAGTCCTCTCCTTGTGGAGCCGACGCCCAGGCCGCACTCAGGAGAGAGTGCCTCACCGCGGCGGCAACTCCTCCTGATCGGCGGGGACAGCCTCCTCGCCCGGAGGAAGGTTGGACCGGTCCGGGGCGATGAGGGTCGCCTGATAGCCCGAGTCGGGCAGGCCGAAGCCCGCGATCCGCGATCCGTCCGCGGCCAGCACCAGATCGGCCGACTGCCGCGGCAGCGTCTTCCCGCGGAAGAAGTCGGGGCGGATGGCCCACCAGATGAACATGAGGACGAACCCGATCAGGATGCCGCCCACGCCGAACACGGCGTCATCCCCCACAACCCAGCCGAAGAGGTTGACCGCCAGGTTGTGCCCCTTCGAGTCGACCTCCCAGTCGGCCTCCGCGTAGGTGATGAGCCCGTAGACGAAGGCGTAGGCGAGCATGAGGCCGCCGAGGAGCGGGAAGAGGAACTGCTGGATGAAGTTCTTGGTCGAGCGCCGGAACGTACGGCGGTAGAACCACACGCACGCGAAACCGGTGAGGCCGTAGTAGAACGCGATCATGAGGCCGATCGAGTCGATCAGCGGGGTCAGCAGGTCGTTGCTGATGAAGGTGACGAGCGCGTAGAAGCCGACCGACGCGATCCCCATGCCGACGGTCGACCACGTCGGCGTGAGGAAGCGCGGGTGGATGCGGGCGAACCGCTCCGGGACCGCCTTGTAGACCGCCATGGAGAGGGTCGTGCGCGCCGTGGGGAGGATGGTCGTCTGAGTCGATGCCGACGCCGACGTGAGGATCGAGATCGTCAGCAGCGTCATGAGGATGTGCCCGATGACGCTGTCGCCGAACAGCGACGGTCCGAGCGACAGGAAGACGTTGTCCGAGTTGTCGGGGTTGGCGAGTCCGATGCCCTTGTCGCCGATCCCGGCGTACGAGACCGACGCGGTCGTGACGACCGTGTAGGTGAGGAGCAGGAGCACCGTGCTGATGATGGCGGCGCGCCCCGGCGTCTTGGCCGGCTCCGATGTCTCCTCGTTGATGGAGACCGCGCTGTCCCAGCCCCAGTAGATGAAGATCGCGGCGAGCAGGCCCGGCGCGAGCACGCTGCCGAAGTTGAGGGCGAACGGGTTGAACCAGTCCCATTGCGGCAGGATCGACGTCGCGGCGCCGTGCCCCGTGTAGACCTTCACGAGCGCGAAGACGGCGAAGACGACGAGGATCACGACCTCGATGGAGAGCAGGATGCGCTGCAGCCGGGCGGAGACCTCGATGCCGCGGTAGCAGATCCAGGTCATGAGGGCGATCCAGACGATGCCGGCCGCGAGCTCCCACCAGTAGTTCACGGCGATCTCGCCGAAGAACTTCGCCATCGGCGTGTAGCCGACGAGATCGCCGAGGTTGCCCAGCAGCCCGAAGGTCGTCTGCCCGGCGATCTGGGCGAGGTTCGCCATGACGATGACGTCGGCGACGATGATGCCCCAGCCGCCGACCCAGCCGAGGATCGGGCCGAACGCGCGGCTCGCCCAGGTGAAGGTCGTGCCGCAGTCCGGCTCGGCCTTGTTGAGCTGCTGATAGGCGACCGCGATGAAGTACATCGGGACGAAGGCGAGGAGGACGACGCCGGGCGCGTGCACGCCGACCACCTGGCTGCCGACGCCGCTGACGACGATGAAGCCGAGGGCGGCGGCGAGGCTGTAGGCGGGTGCCGTCGACGCCACCCCCACGACGATGCTCGAGACCAGGCCGACCGCGCCGGGCCTCAGCCCCTTGTCGGTCGACGGCCTCTCGATCAGATCCGCGCGTGTCGCCTGCGTCATCGACGTCCCTCTCGGCCGGGTGGACCGCTCGTCGTCGAGCGGACGACGCCACCGTACACCAGCGGATCACGCCCTCGATAGCACGGAACACAGTCGTAACGCGCTGTCATCTGGTCGAAACACACACGGATCCGTCGCCTCGGTTTCGGCCTGCCAGAATCATGCGGTGCGTCTCGCAATCCTCGGTCTCGTCCTCCTCGTCGTGGGGGCCGTCGCGATCGCGACCGGCGTCCTCCCCGTGCCGGAGGCCGCGGCCGTCGGCGAACGGGTCTGGCCGATCCTGCTGTTCGTCGTCGCGATCACCGTGGTCGCCGAGCTGGCGGCGGAGGCGGGGGTCTTCACGGCCCTCGCGTCGCGGCTCGCCGTGCTGTCCGGCGGGCGCACGATCATCCTCTGGCTGCTCGTCGTGCTGTTCGCGATCGTCAGCACCGCCTTTCTCTCGCTCGACACGACCGCGGTGCTGCTGACACCCGTCGTCGTCCTGCTCGCCAAGCACGCCGGACTGCCGCCGCTCCCCTTCGCGCTCACGACCGTCTGGCTCGCGAACACCGGTTCGCTGCTGCTGCCCGTGTCGAACCTGACCAACCTGCTCGCGGAGCACGTTCTCGGCTTTGACGACCCGCTGCGGTTCCTGACCCTCCTCGGCCCCGCCGCGGTCGTCGCGATCGTCGTGCCGTGCCTGGCGGTCGCCCTCGTCTTCCGACGCGAGCTGCGCGGCCGGTTCGCGCCGCCGGCGGTCGGCGCCCCGGAGGATCCGGTGCTGTTCGGCGCGGCGGCGATCGTCGTCGTGCTCCTGCTGCCGTTCCTCGTGATCGGGCTGCCGCCGTGGATCCCGGCCACCGGAGCCGCCCTGGTGCTGGTGATCGTCACGGCGATCCGCCGGCCGAAGGCTCTCGGCTTCGCGATGATCCCCTGGCAGCTCGTGGTCTTCGCGAGCGGGCTCTTCCTCGTCGTCGAGGCCGTGCACGCGCTCGGCTCCACCATGGTCCTGGAGGCCGTCGCCGGCCGCGGCACCGACCCCGTCGCCCTCCTGCGGATGGCCGGCACCGGGCTCGTCAGCGCGAACGTCGTCGACAACCTGCCGGCTTACCTGGCGCTGGAGCCGGCCGCGGGATCCCCGCTGCGCATCGCCGCCCTGCTCATCGGCGTCAACGCCGGCCCGCTCATCACCCCGTGGGCGTCGCTCGCGACGCTCCTCTGGCACGCGCGGCTGCGGTCGCTCGACGTGCACATCGGCTGGGGGCGCTACATGCTGCTCGGGCTGGTGGTGGCCCCCGTGACGGTGGCGCTCGCGACGCTGGCTCTCGCTCTGGCCGGGTGAGCGCTGGCCGGGTGAGCCGTGGCGTGCTGAGGACTACGGGGCGACGCGCCCGTTGGCCTCGAACGCCGCGTAGGTGAGGGGCATCAGGCGCGCGAGGTGCTCCTCCATCCGCTCCGCCACCATCTCGATCTCGCGCTGCGGGAACGACGGGAAGTGCGATTCCGGCCGCTTCGTGCGCAGCGACAGGAAGTTCATGAGCGAACGGGCGTTCATGGTCACGTACATCGACGAGTACAGCGAGAGCGGGAGCACGATGCGGGCGACCTCGCGGGCGATGCCGGCCTCCAGCATCCGCTGATAGGCCGCGTAGGCCTCGGTCGCGATCGCCGTGGCCTGCTCGACGGCCAGCTCGGTCTGCTCGGGGCTCCCGGGGACGAAGTCGTAGGCCCCCGGCTTGCCCTGCTGCACGAGGTTGCGCTCGGGACCGGGCACGTAGAAGACCGGCTTCATCTCGCGGTACCGTCCCGACTCCTCGTTGTACGACGCGATCCGGTGCCGCATGAACTCGCGGAACACGAAGATGGGCGCCTGGACGTAGAACGTCATCGAGTTGTGCTCGAACGGACTCCCGTGGCGATCCCGCATCAGATAGTTGATCAGGCCCTTCGAGCGCTGGGCGTCGGCATCGAGCTGCTCGAGGCTCTGCTCCCCCTGCGTCGACACGCGGGCCGCGAACAGCACGTCGGAGTCCTGCGCGCTCGCCCGCACCAACTCGACGGTGACGTCCGAGCGGAAGGTGACCCCTGACGACTCCTCGACCGCGAGGTCGGGCGCCGGAACGATCGTGTCGGTGATCGTCGTCTCGATGTGAGCCATGGCGCGACCCTACCGAGACGCACCGACAGACGAGGGTCGCTCGGCCGGGTGGGAGACTGGCGGCGTGACGGACGCCGGGACGGGGGATCTGCTGCGGCCCTCCGCCGCCGACGCGGCCGTCCGTCCGGCCCGTTCTGGGGACGCCGCCGCGATCGGCTCGGTGCAGGCGCGGGCGTGGGGCCGTGCGTTCGGCGCGGTCGTCGGGGCGCTCGACCCGCAGGTGCTCGCCGAGGCCTGGGCCGACGCCGTCTCGGCGCCGCCGTCACCGCTTCACGCCGTCCTCGTCG
>NZ_JBQCHS010000018.1:0-138810 GCF_051954455.1 Pseudolysinimonas sp.
GGCGCGTTCGGATCGTCGCCGGCGAGAGCTTCGAGCACCTCCCTGGTGGTCTCGACGATGTCGTCGGGCTTGCCTCCCTTGGGCGTGGCCAGCTTGACCCGGTCACTGACCAGCTCTCCGGACTTCAGGTCGACGATGCCGCCCTTGATCCCCGTTCCGCCGATGTCGATCCCGATTGCCGTCGTGGAGGTCATGAGGGAAATCTACCGGCTCAAGGAAGGGTCAGAATCTCGGCGCCCCGCTCCGTGACGACGAGCGTGTGCTCGAACTGAGCGGTGATCGACTTGTCCTTCGTGGTCACGGTCCAGTCGTCTTCCCACATGTCCCAGTCGCGGCTGCCGAGCGTGAGCATCGGCTCGATCGTGAAGACCATGCCAGGCACCATCTCGGTGTCATACGCCGGTGCAGAGTCGTAGTGCGGGATGATCAGCCCCGAGTGGAATGAGCGACCCACGCCGTGCCCGGTGAAGTCGCGCACGACGCCGTAGCCGAAGCGCTTGGCGTACGACTCGATGGCGCGGCCGATCACGTTAACCTGCCGGCCGGGCGCCACCGCCTTGATGCCCCGGTTCAGTGCCTCGCGGGTGCGCTCGACGAGCTGCGTCACCTCGTCGGATGCCCGCCCGACGATGAAGGTCTGATTGCTGTCGCCGTGAACCCCGTTCTTGAACGCGGTGATGTCGACGTTGACGATGTCGCCATCCTCGAGCACGGTGTCGTCGGGGATGCCGTGGCAGATGACCTCGTTCACGGAGGTGCAGCTGGATTTGGGGTAGCCGCGGTAGCCGAGTGTGGAGGGATAGGCATCCTGAGCGACAAGGAACTCGTGCGCCACGGCGTCGAGTTCCTCCGTCGTCACTCCCGGTCTGGCGTGTTCGCCGACGAGAGCGATCGCCTGCGCGGCGATGCGGCCGGACTCGCGGATCAGCTCGATCTCCTCCGCCGGATAGACGTCGCCGCGGTCGTCTCGGGCAGGGCTGGGACGGCCGACGTATTCCGGGCGGGGAATGGAAGCGGGAACCGGGCGACGGGGCGAGACGTGACCAGGTATCAGGTGGCCAGAGGAGTCCTTGGGCATAAGATCAACCCTATGGCCGAGGCGTACGACGACGACATGGTGCACAAGTTCTGGTACAACACCAAGACCGGTCAGGTCGAGCAGGGCCTCAAGTCGCCGCTGCCCGATAGGCTGGGGCCGTTCGACACCCGCGAGGGCGCCGAACACGCGTGGGACAAGATCCGCGAGAACAGCCAGCGCTGGGCAGACGAAGACGCCGCAGAGGGCAACTGAAGCTCCGGGCGCTGACCGGCTGATCGCCCGCTCGGGCGGGCGCTTGAGGGCGCCGACGACTCAGTAGCTGTGTTCGGGCCCCGGGTACTCGCCCTGTTCGACATCGTCGCGGTACCGTCGCGCCGCGTCGCCTAGAACGCCCTTGAGGTCGGCGTACTGGCGCACGAAGCGCGGAACCCGACCCGTCGTGAACCCGGCCCAGTCCGTCCAGACCAGCAGCTGTCCGTCGACGTCGGGCCCGGCACCCACGCCGATGGTCGGGATACCGAGCTCCTTCGTGACCTGCGCCGCGGCATCCGCCGGCACCATCTCCAGCACCACAGCGAAGGCTCCCGCCTCTTCGACGGCATGGGCGTCGGCGAGCAGCGCCTCGACACCCGACTCGCCGCGCCCCTGGATGATGTGACCACCGAGCTGGTGCTCGCTCTGCGGCGTGTAGCCGATGTGGGCCATCACAGGGATGCCCGCGTCGACGATGCGGCGGATCTGCTTAGCGCTTCGCCGACCGCCCTCGAGCTTGACCGCGTGCGCTCCGGTCTCCTTCATGAAGCGCACGGCGGTGTGCAGCGCGTCTTGCACGTCGGTCTCGTATGACCCGAACGGCATGTCGGCCACCACGAAGGCACGGCGAACGGCGTGCGCGACGGCACGGGTGAGCGGAATGAGGTCGTCGACGCGCACCGGAAGGGTGGTGTCGTAACCGAAGACGTTGTTGCCCGCGGAGTCGCCGACCAGGAGAAAGTCGATGCCCGCCTCGTCGAAGATCTGCGCGCTCAGCATGTCATAGCTCGTGAGCCCGGTGATCTTGATCCCGCTGGCCTTCGCGTTCTGGAAGTGCCTCGTGCGCACCCGACGCGGCCCGCCTTCAGAAGCGCCGCCATACGGCCGCTCCTCGGCAGCGTTGGACGACGGTTCGCTTGCCTGCTCAGCCATGGCGGTCAGTCTATCCACGCCGCTACTACCAGATAATCTGGATCCGTCCCACCGTCACCGACCGCGAGCGCGAGGAAAGGGATCTTCATGGACAAGCAGCGCGACTTCGTGCTCCGTACCATCGAGGAACGCGGCGTGAAGTTCATCCGCCTGTGGTTCACCGATGTCGTCGGCACACTGAAGTCCGTGGCGATCGCGCCGGCCGAGGTGGAGGGCGCCTTCACGGAGGGGCTCGGCTTCGACGGTTCGGCGATCGAGGGTCTCACACGTACCTTCGAGTCCGACCTGCTCGCGCATCCGGATCCCACGACCTTCCAGATCCTGCCGTGGCGCGGCGAGGTCGACCCCACCGCCCGCATGTTCTGCGACATCACCACGCCGGACGGCGAGCCGGCCGTAGCGGATCCCCGCAACGTGCTCAAGCGCACGCTCGAGAAGGCGGCGGAGCGTGGGTTCACGTTCTACACGCATCCCGAGATCGAGTTCTACCTGCTGAAGTCGTCGAAGTTCGGCGAGAGCGGCCCCGAGCCGGTCGACTCCGCCGGATACTTCGACAACGTGCCGGGCGGCACGGCGCACGACTTCCGTCGACGGTCGGTACGGATGCTCGAAGACCTCGGGATCTCGGTGGAGTTCAGCCACCACGAGGTCGGCCCCGGGCAGAACGAGATCGATCTGCGCTACGCGGACGCGCTCACCACGGCCGACAACATCATGACGTTCCGCACGGTGATCAAAGAGGTGGCGATCGAGCAGGGCGTGTACGCGACATTCATGCCGAAGCCGCTCACCGGGCATCCGGGAAGCGGCATGCACACGCACCTGTCGCTGTTCGAGGGCGACACGAACGCGTTCTTCGCACCGGGTGCGGAGTATCAGCTCTCCAAGGTGGCGAGGCAGTTCATCGCCGGTGTACTGCAGCACGCACCGGAGATCACGGCGGTGACCAACCAGTTCGTCAACTCGTACAAGCGGTTGTGGGGTGGTGACGAGGCACCCAGCTACGTGTGCTGGGGCCACAACAACCGTTCGGCCCTGGTGCGCGTTCCGCTCTACAAGCCGAGCAAGGGACAGAGCGCTCGGGTGGAGTACCGCGGAATCGACTCCGCGGCGAACCCGTATCTCGCGTTCTCGCTGCTCCTGGCGGCCGGCCTCAAGGGAATCGAGCAGGAGTACGAGCTTCCGCCCGAGGCGGAGGACGACGTGTGGGCGCTGAGCGACGCTGAACGGCGCGCGTTGGGCTACCACGCGCTGCCGTCGAGCCTCGACCAGGCGGTGCAGCGCATGGAGGAGTCGGAGCTCGTCGCAGAGACGCTGGGGGAGCAGGTCTTCAACTACGTGCTCGCCAACAAGCAGCGCGACTTCCGCGAGTACCGCGCCCAGGTCACGCCGTACGAGCTGCGCACGAACCTCGAGATCCTCTGATCGACCGGCATCCCTCGAGCCCGTTCACCACGCAGGAATCCATACAGATGCCGCCGATCACGTTGACCGCTCTGGCCAGGGCGGGCTTCGTGGGGCTTTCTGACGCCCGCTCCCGCCTGGATGAGCTGGCCGCCCTCGGCGGTCCGCCGCCTCAGCGGTTCATCGAGCTCGTCGTCGACGTGGCCGACCCGGACGCCGCGCTCGAGAGGATGCTCGCCCTGCTGCGTCGCCGGCCGGACGAGACCGCAGGGTTGTTCGCCGACCCCGATGCCGTCCACCGGCTTCTGCAGGTCATCGGAGCCTCCAGCGGGCTCGCCGAGTTCCTGATGCGTCGGCCGGAAGCCCTCGGCGTGTTCGCGCGGCCGCTGGAAAGTCTGCCGACCGAGTCGGACCTGCGCCAGGACCTGCTGGAATCGGTCGGCGCACGGGACGGCGTCGCCTCCATCGCGGGGGAGGATGCCTGGATCGCCCTGCGCGCCCGCTACCGCACTCGGCTCACAGAGATCGCGGCCTTCGACCTGCAGCAGAGCGACCCGGTCGACGGCATCGCCGCGATAGCTCGCACGCTCGCCGCACTCGCCGGCGCCGCCCTCGACGCGTCGCTGGCCGTCGCACGTGCGACCGCGAGCGGCACAGGGCCGGGAACCTTCCCGGCCGCCGACGTCGCGGGAACGAAACTGGCCGTGATCGGCATGGGCAAGACCGGGGCCGAGGAGCTCAACTACCTGAGCGACGTCGATGTCATCTTCGTGGTCGAGGGGGACGAGGCGGCGGGCGTGTCGTCCGCGAGGGCGGTCGACGTCGGTACCAGGCTCGCGACCTTGACCATGCGGGGGATCGACGAGTTCGCGATCGAGCCGCCGCTGTGGGAGGTGGACGCGAATCTGCGCCCCGAGGGCAAGGACGGCGCGCTGGTGCGCACCCTCGAATCCCATCTCGCGTACTACGACCGCTGGGCGCAGGGCTGGGAGTTCCAGGCTCAGCTCAAGGCGCGGCCGATCGCCGGAGATCCGGCCCTCGGACGCCGGTACACGGATGCGCTCGCCCCGTTCGTCTGGTCGAGCGCGGAACGGGAGAACTTCGTCGAGTCCGTGCAGCGCATGCGCGAGCGCGTGACAGCGAACATCCCTGCCGACGAAGTGGACAGGCAGCTGAAGCTCGGGCCGGGCGGATTGCGTGACATCGAGTTCACGGTGCAACTGCTGCAGCTCGTGCATGGGCATACCGATCCCACGGTGCGGGTCGCTGGAACGCTGCCCGCCCTCGCGGCCCTCGCCGCCGCGGGCTACATCGGTCGGGCAGAGGCCGCCGAGTTCGCGCGCGACTACCGGGTACTGCGCCTGCTCGAGCATCGCATCCAGCTCTCCGAGCTCCGCCGCACCCATCTCATGCCGCGCGACGAGCACCGTTTGCGTGTGCTCGCCAGAGCGACGGGCCTGGCCGCCGGAGCCGACGAGCTGACGGATGTCTGGGCCGCCGTGAAGCGCCGGGTGCGCGGGCTCCATGAGCGTTTGTTCTACCGCCCGCTGCTCGCGGCCGTTGCGGCACTGCCAGGGGACGAAGGGGCGCTCACCGGAGAGCAGGCCCTGACCAGCGAGCAGGCTCAGGCTCGCCTCGCCGCCATCGGCTTCGTCGACCCGCAGGGGGCGCTGCAGCACATCGCCGCGTTGACGTCGGGCGTCTCGCGGCGCGCGGCCATCCAGCGCACCCTGCTTCCGGTCATGCTGCAGTGGTTCGCCGACGGCGCCGACCCCGACTACGGGCTGCTCACGTTCCGGCGGCTGAGCGAGGATCTCGGCGGTACGCATTGGTTCCTGCGGATGCTCCGCGACTCGTCCGGCGCGGCCGAGCGGTTGACCCGCGTGCTCTCGGGGTCCCGGTTCGCCGGCGAGCTGCTCGGGCTCATCCCGGAGAGCGTCGCATGGCTCGACGACGACGCCGATCTTCGCGCCAGGCCGCGCGCCGCGCTCGACGACGAGGTCGCGGCCATCCTCGACCGCCACGAGACGCCGGACGCGGCGGCGAGGGCGATCCGCGCCGTTCGGCGCAGGGAGGTGTTGAGACTCGCGTTCGCCGGCATCCTCGGCGTCGCGAACGTCACGGAGCTGGCCGCCGGACTCACCGACATCACCGAGGTGACGATCACCGGCATCCTCTCGGCGATCCGTGCCGAGGCACCGGCGCCCATGGAGTTCGCGGTGATCGCGATGGGGCGCTTCGGCGGCAGGGAGCTGGGTTTCGGCTCCGACGCGGACGTCGTCTACGTCTTCCGCCCGCACGACGGAGTGGAGACCGAGGCCGTGCATCCGGCGGCCCTGTCGATCGTCTCCGAGCTGAACCGGCTCACCGACGACGCTCGCCTGCCCTTCGAGCTCGATCTGGACCTGCGCCCGGAGGGGAAGAACGGCACGCCCGCCCGTTCGCTGGACTCCTACCGCGCCTACTATCAGCGGTGGTCCCTCACCTGGGAGGCGCAGGCCCTGCTGCGGGCGCGGGGCATCGCGGGCGACGATGGCCTGCTCGCCGACTTCGAACGGCTCGCCGACTCGGTGCGCTACCCGTCCTCCATCTCAGAGCGCGACGTGCGCGAGGTCAAGCGCATCAAGGCGCGGGTGGAGAACGAGCGCCTACCGCAGGGCGCCGACCCGGCAAGACACCTCAAGCTGGGCCGAGGCTCGCTCAGCGACGTGGAGTGGCTCGTTCAGCTTCAGCAGCTCCAGCACGCCGCATCATCGCCCGCTCTGCGCACCACCTCCACGCTCGACGCCCTCACTGCCTGCGTCGACCTCGGACTTCTGGAACAGGCGGATGCCGAACGCCTGCGCGAGGCGTGGATGCTCGCCTCCCGCGCGCGCAGCGCCGTCACGTTGTGGACGAACAAGACCTCGGACCTGCTGCCCTCCGAGCGCAAGGCTTTGGACGGCGTCGCCCGGCTGCTCGGCTACCCGCGGGGATCGGCGAGCGCCCTCGAGGAGGAGTACCTCGCGGTCACCAGGCGGGCGCGAGCGGTGTTCGAGCGCAACTTCTACGACTCCTGAGCTCGTCGAAGCACAACCACATGGGTCTAGACGACGAAGCGGGCCGCCCCTGAAGGACGGCCCGCTTCCGATTGCGCCTGAGGGCTCAGACTCCGTAGTACAGCTCGAACTCGAACGGGTGCGGACGCTGCGCGAGCGGCTTGATCTCCTTCTCGCGCTTGTAGTCGATCCAGGTCTCGATGAGCTCGGGCGTGAACACGTTGCCGGCGGTGAGGAAGTCGTGGTCGGCCTCCAGTGCGTCGAGCACGGCATCCAGGGTTCCCGGCACCTGCGGGATGGCCTTCGCCTCCTCGGGCGGCAGCTCGTAGAGGTCCTTGTCGACCGGCTCGTGCGGCTCGATGCGATTGCGGATGCCGTCGATGCCGGCCATCAGCTGCGCCGCGAACGCGAGGTACGGGTTGCCGGAGGCGTCCGGCGCGCGGAACTCGATGCGCTTCGCCTTCGGGTTCGTGCCGGTGATCGGGATGCGGATGGCGGCGGAGCGGTTCCCCGCCGAGTACACCAGGTTGACCGGAGCCTCGAAGCCCGGAACCAGGCGGTGGTACGAGTTGACCGTCGGGTTCGTGAACGCCAGCACGCTCGCGGCGTGCTTGAGCAGACCGCCGATGTACCAGCGTGCGATGTCGGAGAGGCCGCCGTAGCCCGCCTCGTCGTAGAACAGCGGCTTGCCCTCGTTCCACAGCGACTGGTGCGTGTGCATGCCGGAGCCGTTGTCGCCGAACAGCGGCTTCGGCATGAACGTGGCGGTCTTGCCCCACTGTTCAGCCGTGTTCTTGACGATGTACTTGAACTTCAGGATGTCGTCGGCCGCGTGCACCATGGTGTCGAAGCGGTAGTTGATCTCCGCCTGGCCGCCGGTGCCGACCTCGTGGTGGGCGCGCTCGAGGATCAGGCCTGCGTCGATGAGCTTGAGCGAGATGTCGTCGCGCAGATCCGCCTGCTTGTCGACGGGGGAGACCGGGAAGTATCCGCCCTTGTACGGGGTCTTGTTGGCGAGGTTGCCGCCTTCTTCGGCACGACCGCTGTTCCAGGCCGCCTCCTCGGAGTCGACGAAGTGATACGCGGTGTTCTGCTTCACCTCGTAGCGCACGTCGTCGAAGATGTAGAACTCGGCCTCGGGGGCGAAGAACGCCGTGTCGGCGATGCCCGTCGATGCGAGGTACTTCTCTGCCTTCTTCGCGACCTGACGCGGGTCCTTGCCGTACACCTCGCCGTTGCGCGGGTTGAAGATGTCGAACACCATCACCAGCGTGCGCTCCGCCCGGAACGGGTCGACGTATGCCGTCGTCACGTCGGGGATGAGCTGCATGTCCGACTCGTGGATCGACGCGAACCCGCGGATCGAGGAGCCATCGAAGAGCTGCCCGACGGAGAAGAACTCCTCGTCGACGGTGGAGGCGGGAATGTTGAAGTGCTGCTGCACACCGGGGAGATCGGTGAACCGGATGTCGAGGAACTTGACGTCCGTGTCCTTGATGAACTTGAGCACCTCGGACGAATCACTGAACATGTGGTTTCTCCAAGAAGGTGACGGGAGTCGAATCGTGCTGCGCGAGCAGCCGGTGACAGGCTAGGGGGCGGCGGTTTCCCCACCGTATCGCGATTGTTTCGGGGATGTTACGCAGCCTGCGTCAGTAAGCTTGCCCGGTGCCCACCTCCACCACTCCGCGCCGATTCGGCGATCTCGCGCCCAGCCGCTACCCCGGAGAACGGCTCGGGCTTCCCGAGACGGGGTCGGGATCGATCGCCAGGCCGGGGCGACGTATCCTCGCCCTGATCGTCGACTGGGCGATCGCGAGCCTGCTCTCGTTCGCGTTCTTCCACTACGACAGCTGGGCGACACTGGGCATCTTCGCGCTGCTGCAGTACGTGTTCATCCCGACCATCGGTGGGAGCATCGGACACCGCGTCCTGGGCTTGCGCCTCGTCGCGTTGAACGGGACCTGGGTCGGGCTGTGGCGCCCGCTCGTGCGCACCGTGCTGCTCTGCGTCGTGATCCCGGCCGTCGTGTGGGACTCGGATCAGCGCGGGTTCCACGACAAGGTCGCGGGAACGGCGCTGCTGCGCGCGTGACCGACCCCGTTGGCCGGCGGTGATCAGCGAGCGCGCTGCGGGCGCACCTTCAACGGGTCGACGCCCTTCGGAATCGGCATCTGCGTTCCCAGTGAGCCGAGCCGGTTGTCGACGGCGAGCACCTCGGGCTTGGTCAGCGCGACCTTGATCTTCGCCATGCGGCCAGCGAGCTTGTGCAGCGGGACGGCGTCCGGATCCGGGCCCACGTTGAACACATTGATCGGCACGTTCGGCACGATGCGGGCGATCTTGCGCCGCTCGTCCTCCACCATCTTGCGGGTGCGCGTCGCCGGCCCCTCGCCGATCAACACGACGCCGCCGCGGCCGACGGCACGGTACACCGCGTCGCGGGTGCGTCCGTTCACGGCCACCGGCATCTCGCTGCCACGCCAGGAGCGTTTCAGCGAGCTGCGCAGCACGGCCCCGACAGCACCTGGCTGGCCCTCGATCTGCGAATAGGCGGCACGTTCGGCCCGTCGGCCGAGCACGATGATGGCACCGAGAGCACCGAGGAGCACGCCCGCGACGATCCACAGCACGAGCGAGAACACGTTGCCGCCGGTGAGCGTGAGCGCGAGCACAACGCCGATCGCGGCACCCAGCAGCAGCGTGCCCAGCATGTACCACTGAGCGCGGGAGTCGTAGCGGCGGGTCATCTGGAAGACCTGCCACATCTGCTTGATGCGACCGGGTTCCTTCGTCGCTGCGGTGTCCTTGCGTGCCATGGTGTCCAGGATACCGGCTCAGCACGGCCCGGAATGCGGCCGACGGGGCCGGTTCGGCAACCTCAGCCGACCGCCCGAGCGAAGCCGAGCGAGGCATCCGCCAGTGCGTTCAGATGAGCAGGGATCTGGCGGCCCTTCGCCGTCATCGACTGCGCCCACAACCGGCCGGCTCGGTACGACGAGCGCACCAGTGGACCGGAGAGCACGCCGAGGAATCCGACCGCCTCCGCCTCCGCTTTGAGCTCGACGAACTCCTCGGGCTTGACCCACCGAGCGACCGGCAGGTGCCGCGGGCTCGGCCGGAGGTACTGCGTGATCGTCAGGATGTCCGTGCCCGCGTCGTGCAGGTGCCGCAGCGCGTCGCTCACTTCGCGGCGCTCCTCGCCCATGCCGAGGATGAGGTTGGACTTCGTGATCATCCCGGCGTCGCGCGCCTGCGTGATGACATCCAGCGACCGTTCGTAGCGGAACGCCGGCCGGATGCGCTTGAAGAGCCGCGGCACGGTCTCCACGTTGTGCGCGAACACCTCGGGTTCCGCGTCGAACACTCGGCGCAGGTGCTCCGGCCGTCCCGAGAAGTCCGGCACGAGGATCTCGACGCCGGTCCCTGGAGCCTGACGGTGGATCTCCCGGATCGTCTCCGCGTAGAGCCATGAGCCTTCATCCGCGAGGTCGTCCCTCGCCACGCCCGTCACCGTCGCGTAGCGCAGTCCCATGCGTGCCACCGTGTCGCCGACACGACGTGGCTCGTCCGCATCGAAGTCGGCGGGCTTGCCGGTGTCGATCTGGCAGAAGTCGCACCGCCTGGTGCATTGGCTTCCTCCGATGAGGAACGTGGCCTCCCGGTCCTCCCAACACTCATAGATGTTGGGGCAGCCGGCTTCCTGACAGACCGTGTGCAACCCCTCGGACTTCACCAGCCCCTGGAGCTGCGTGTACTCCGGTCCCATGCGAGCGCGGGTCTTGATCCACTCGGGCTTGCGCTCGATCGGCGTCTGGGCGTTGCGGGCCTCCAGGCGCAGCAGTCTGCGCCCGTCCGGCGCGGCGCTCACGCGGCGACCCCGATGACGGAGTCGAAGTGCGCGCGCACCAGGGGTGCCGCATCCTGCGGCGTCACGGTGCGGCCGAGTTCGCGGGAGATCGTCGTCACTCCGGCATCGCGGATGCCGCACGCCACAATGTGCTCGTACGGCTCCAGGTCGTTGCTGCAGTTGAGGGCGAACCCGTGCATGGTGACGCCGGAGGCGACGCGGATGCCGATGGCCGCGATCTTCGCGTCCGGGCCATCCGTCGAGACCCACACCCCGCTGCGGCCGTCGACGCGATGCCCGTCGACGCCGAGGTCGGCGAGCACGTCGATGAGCATGCCTTCCAGCCTCCGCACGTACCCGACCACGTCGATCGGCTCTTTCAGGCGCAGGATCGGATACCCGACGAGCTGTCCTGGACCATGCCAGGTGATCTTCCCGCCACGGTCCACATCGATGACCGGCGTGCCGTCCGCGGGACGTTCGTCCGGCTCGGTTCGTTTGCCGGCCGTGTACACGGACTCGTGCTCGAGAAGGATGACGGTGTCTGGCGCCCGCCCGTCGACGACGGCAGCGTGCACGGCACGTTGCTGGTCGAGAGCGTCGAGATACGGCACGGAGTTGGCGCTTAGCCCCGTGTCGACGTAGTCGATCACTCGTCGAGTCTATAGCGGCGTTGCGCTCTTCCTCCCCACCGTGCACACGCCGCCAGCGCCTCACAGAAGGCCGCGGCAAGGCGCGGGCGGATGCTCATCCGCGGCACGCTGGTGTTCATGGCAGGCAAGAGACGCAGGCACCGAGGCACCTCGCCCGAGACCACGATGGAGCGGGATCACGCCACCGCTGCCGTCTGGAGCGAGCTCGGCGGTTACCGCCTGCTGCGGACGGTCGGGCGCGGTGAGCACTGCGTCGCCTACCTCGCGTCCGGCGACGGCGGCCAGGTGGTCCTGAAGGCGTATGCGGATGATGTCGACCCGGCTCGGATCGCAAACGAGGTCGCCTGCCTCAGTGCCGTCGACTCTCCGCACGTGGTGGGGGTCATCGACGTCTCGCACGCACCCGACCGGCCGGTGTGCCTCGTGCTGGAACGGCTATCCGGGCGCACGCTCTCGGACTGGTTGCGGGACCGCCCGCTTCTCGACACCGGCGAGGTCGTCACAGCCGCCGTCTCGGTGCTCCGGGGGATACGAGCCGTCCACGCGGCGGGCTGGGTGCACGGGAACGTCGCGGCGACGAGCATCCGCTTCGACGAGAACGGATGCCCCGTGCTGCTCGGTTTCGGGTCCGTCGCCCACGCGACGCCGGCCGGCGTTGCCGCGGACTGGGACCGCTGCGCGATGATCGTGGACGGGATCCTCGCCCGCGCCGAGACGATCGAAGTCGACGAGGCGGAAGGCGTTCGTCGCGCGATCGGGCGGCTCCGCATCGAAGGTGTTGCCGAGGGCGGCGCGGTCAATGACGTCGAACGGGTGCTCTTCGCGCTCGGGCCGCCGGCGCCGCTCTCCATGGGACCGCTTGCTGTCGCCCTGACTGCGCGTCCGAAGGGGCCGGACGCGGCGGACGCGCCGAGCGTACCTCACCGCGACGAGACGTCTCGAACTCGAACCCCCGGCGACGAGCAACCCGGGCGGCCGCTTGGAGCGCGCGTCACCGGAGTGGAATCTATTCCTGTCAGGCACCGCGTCGCCGCGATCCTGGCGTCCGCTATGGAGCACGGCGTCATGCCTGCGGTCTCTAGATGGCTACGTCGCCTCCTAGCCGGTCGCAGAAGACCCGTGCTGATCGGTGCCGGGGGAGCCGTCGCCCTGACGCTCGTCGCGCTGCTCGCCCTGCCGAGCACGCCGGCCGGGCACGCAGAGGCACCCACGACCGGGCCCACGGTGCGAACGACGCGTGAAACGCGGTCGTCGGTTCCGTCTCCCGCACGGTCCGCCCCTCCGACACGACAAGCGACGGATCAGCGGCCGGCCGACGCCGACGACCCCGTGCACGCTGCGTTCCGTCTGCTCCAGGCCCGCCACACCTGTCTGGAGAGGGGTGATGACGGATGTCTCGCCGACGTCGACCAAGCCGACTCGCCGCTGTTCGCGGCCGACCGCTCGGTGATCGCCGGTGGACAGAAGGGACAGGAGGCGCCGGAGCTCGATCGGCTGACTCTGACGGAGACCATCGGCGACGCTGCAGTCGTCTCGGTGGCTCCGGCGGGCGAGACGACGAAGCCGGCTTCGGTCCTGCTGATCAAGACCGAAGCCGGCTGGCGTCTTCGTGCTCTGTTCGAAAGCTAGCTGCTGCCCGCCTCAGATACCGAGGTCGGAGTCGAACGCACCCTCTTCGAGACGGTTCTTCACCGCGACGAGGAACCGCGCGGCGTCCGCACCGTCGACGATGCGATGGTCGTACGACAGGGCGAGGTACACGGTCGAGCGGATCGCGATGGAATCGGTGCCGTCCGCCTGCACGACGACCGGCTTCTTCGAGACGATGCCGGTGCCGAGGATCGCCACCTGCGGCAGGAACACCAGCGGAGTGTCGAACAGTGCGCCACGCGACCCGGTGTTCGTCACGGTGAACGTTCCGCCGGCGAGCTCGTCGGGCTTCAGCTTGTTGTCGCGAGTGCGCTGTGCGAGGTCCGCGATCTGCTGCGAGAGCTGGGCGATGTTGAGGTCACTCGCGCTGCGAACGACCGGGGTGAGCAGACCGCGCTCGGTGTCCACCGCGATCGAGATGTTCTCGTGGTCCGGGTACACGATGTTCTCGCCGTCGACCGTCGCGTTGATGACGGGATACGCCTTGAGCGCTTCGGCAGCGGCCAGCGTGAAGAACGGCAGGAACGACAGCTTCGTGCCCGTGGCCTTCTCGAAGTCGGCCTTCACACGGTTCCGCAGCGCGGCGACCTTGGTGACGTCCACTTCGACCACCGTGGTGAGCTGTGCCGAGTTCTGCATCGACACGACGGCCCGGTCGGCGACCACCTTGCGCAGACGCGACATCGGCTGCACCGTTCCGCGCAGTGGGGAAGTCTCGAGCTTGGTGCTCGCGGCGGCGGCTGGTGCGGCCGAGACGCCGCTGCCCGCGCTCAGAATGTCTTCCTTGCGAATGCGCCCGCCCACTCCGGTGCCGGTCACGGTTGCGAGGTCCACGCCCTGCTCGTTGGCCAGCTTGCGCACGATCGGAGTGACGTAGCCGGAGCCCGCGTGCGAGCCGGATGCCTGAGGCGCGGGAGCAGCGGGAGCTGCCTGAGCTGCCGGTGCCGCGGGAGCGGCCGGTGCCGCGGGAGCGGCCGGTGCCGCGGGAGCGGCCGGGGCTGCGGCGGGAGGAGTGGCCGGTGCTGCAGCGGGGGCAGGTGCCTCGGCCGCAGGCGCGGTCTGCTGCTGCGGCGCCGGGGGCTGGTCGACGGGCGCGGGGGTGGGCGCCTGAGCCGGCGTCTCCGCCGCGGTCGACGGCACCTCGGCCTGCTCGGAGGCCTGCGGCTGCTGTGCCGGCTCCGGCGAGGGCTGCTCGGCCGAAGGCTGCTCAGCGGCCGGCTGCTGCTGCGGCGCGGCCTGCTCGGCGGCGGGCGCTGCGGGCTGCTCGGCGGGCGCGGCCTGCTGCTCTGCCGGGGCGGCCTGCTGCTGGGCCGGAGCCGCCTCTTCCTGAGCAGGGGCCGGAGCCTCTGCGCTCGCTCCAGAGCCATCTCCGATCGTCACGAGCGCGGTTCCGACCTCGACGGTCTCGTCCTCCTGCACGAGGATCTGCTCCACCACGCCGGCGACCGGCGACGGGATCTCGGTGTCGACCTTGTCGGTCGATACTTCGAGCAGGGGCTCGTCGACCTCGACGCGGTCGCCCACCTGCTTCAGCCAGCGGGTGACCGTGCCTTCCGTGACACTCTCACCGAGTGCCGGGAGGCTGACGGATTCGCTCATGAGTAAGTCTCCTTCAGGAATGCGATTCGTTACGAAAGCTTATTGCAGTGACTCGGCTGTGCCGCGGAATTATCGTGGCTGCGCCACTCACTGGCTCAATCGGGTCGGACACACGAGCAAGCTCGCGCGTCTCTCCCCTCAATCGCCTCTAGAGCGTGTGGAGCGGCTTCCCCGCCAGGTACAGGAACGCCTCGCCGAGCGACTCGTTCTGTGTCGGGTGCGCGTGGATGAACGGAGCGATGTCTTCGGGGTAGGCCTCCCAGTTCACCGCCAGCTGCGCCTCGCCGATGAGCTCGCCGACGCGCGCGCCGATCATGTGGACGCCGACCACGGGCCCGTCGTTGACCCGGACCACCTTGACGGATCCGCCCGTGCCGATGATCTCGCTCTTGCCGTTTCCGGCCAGGCTGTAGTCGTAGGAGGTGACGTTCTCCTTGCCGTACTCCGCCTCCGCCTTCGCCTGACTGAGGCCGATAGAGGCGACCTCCGGGTCGCAGTACGTGACCTTCGGGATGTTCACGTCGTCGACCACGATCGGGTTCAGGCCCGCGATCTCCTCGGCGACGAAGATGCCCTGCTGGAAGCCGCGGTGTGCCAGCTGCAAACCGGGAACGATGTCGCCGACGGCGTAGACGCCGTCGACCCCGGTGCGAAGTCGCTCGTCCGTGATCACGAATCCGCGATCGATCGTGATGCCGGCCTCTTCGTAACCAAGGCCCGCCGTCACCGGACCGCGGCCGACCGCGACGAGCAGGAGCTCGGCATCCACCGTGTCGCCGTTCTCGAGCGTCACGACGACGCCATCGTCGTTCTGCGTCACGCTCTGGAAGCGAACTCCGAGGCGGAAGTCGATGCCGCGCCTGCGGAACGCGCGCTCGAGAGACTTGCTGATCGACTCGTCCTCGTTGGGCACGAGGTGCGGGAGCGCCTCGATGATCGTGACGTCTGCACCGAACGACTTCCACACGCTCGCGAACTCGACGCCGATCACGCCGCCGCCCAGCACGGCGACCTTCTTCGGAACGAAGTCGAGCTGCAGTGCCTGCTCGCTCGTGATGACGCGGCCGCCGATCTCGAGACCGGGCAACGACCGGGAGTATGAGCCTGTGGCGAGGATCACGTACTTGCCGACGTACTCCACGTCGCCGACGCGCACGGTCTTCGGAGCGACGAGCCGGCCTTCGCCCTCGACCAGGGTGATGCCGCGTGCCTTGACGAGCCCCTGAAGTCCCTTGTACTTTTTGGCGACGATGCCTTCGCGGTACGTCGTCACCGCCTCTATATCGATGCCCTCGAGCACCGCCGTCACACCGAACTTGGCCGCCTCGCGCGTCGAGTCGGCGACCTCGGCCGAGTGCAGAAGCGCCTTCGTGGGGATGCATCCCCGGTGCAGGCAGGTCCCTCCGACCTTGTCCTTTTCAATCAGGGCGACGGAGAAGCCGAGTTCGCTCGCGCGCAATGCCGCCGCGTAGCCTCCGCTCCCGCCTCCCAGAACAACGATGTCGAAGTTCTGCTCAGACACCCATTCACTCCTCGGGTCGGGATGGTGAACGGCACCCTGCGAGCATGTGTGTCGGTTGCAAGGCGCCGTCGTTCGGCAGGCGTTCCTGCCCATACGACCCTACTACCGAGCCGAGAACTCTTCGGTCAGCGTGATCAGGGTACGAACCAGCACGCCGGTGCCTCCCTTGGGCGTGTAACCGTACGGTGCGCCGTCGTTCTGAGCGGACCCCGCGATGTCCAGGTGCGCCCACGGCACGGTCGCCGCGTCGGGCTCGTCGGACGACCTGCCCACGAACTCACGCAGGAAGACCCCCGCAAGCAACATGCCTGCGGCAGTGTTCCCTGGCGTCGCGTTCGTCAGGTCCGCCACCTCCGACCGCAAGCGGGCCCGAAGCTCCGACGGCAGCGGCATCGGCCAGACGAGCTCACCGGCCCGCTCGGCGGCATCCGTCACCTGCTTCACGAGGCCGTCGTCGCCCATCGCCGCCGAGTACCTGGTGCCGAGCGCGACCATCTGCGCGCCGGTCAGTGTCGCGATGTCGACGACGGCATCCGGATGCTCCTCGGTCGCCGCCCGCAGGCCGTCGGCGAGTACGAGCCGGCCCTCGGCATCCGTGTTGAGCACCTCGACGCGAGTGCCGCCTCGGATCGTCAGCACGTCGTTCGGCCGGATGGCCGATCCGGACGGCATGTTTTCCGCGATGCACATCCAGCCAGTGACTCGCACCGGCAGCCGCAGCCTGGCGGCCGCGATCACCACGGCGAGCACGGATGCCGCGCCCGCCATGTCGTACTTCATGCCGACCATCGAGGTGGGCGGCTTGAGGGAGAGCCCACCGGTGTCGAACGTGATGCCCTTGCCCACGAACGCGATGTGTCCGGCCGCGGCGTCGGGAGCGTAGTCGAGGCGCACCAGACGTGGCGGACGAGTCGAGCCGCTGCCGACACCGAGGATGCCGCCGAAGCCGTCGTCGGCGAGCTCCGTCTCGGTCCAGACGCGCACCTCGATGGGAAGGCCGCAGGCGGCCTCGACCGCCGCCTGGGCGAGCGCGTCAGGGCTCTGCGCCGACGGGGGAGTGTTGACGAGCTCCCTGGTCAGATGCACCGATTGGGCCAGCACAGTCGCCCGTTCGACGAGCGCTTCGGATGCCTGCGAGGACCCGACGACGACGATCTTCGACGCCGGGGAGCGGTCGTCGTCGCCGCGCGGCCGCCCCTCGTACACGTAGCCGCCGAGCGCGGCGCCCTCGAGCAGGGCCGCGAGGCGGCGGTCCGCTTCCCCCGTCCCGTCTGCAGCGGATGCGGTCTCATCCTGAGCACCTGATCCCACGTCCGGCGCCTCGATGATGAGCCGCCGGTCTCCGGCAGACAGCCGAGCCGCCGTGCCGGCCGCCGCGCGCAGCGCGCTCGCCGTCACATCGGAGCCCAGGCCCACGAGAGCGACGGGCAGCTCGTCGACCACGCCGGACGGGACTCGCACCAGCTGATCCGGCGCTCCTGTGACCTTCAGCTGACCGAGCAGCTCCCGGTGTCCGTCATGTCCGAGCAGCTCAGGTCCGTCCTTGCCTGCCCGCACGAAGAGCACGAGAACGTCGCCCCCCGCGGCCGCCGGCCGCTCATCGGCGAGGTGGAGCTCGAAGGTCGAGGACGGAAGAGAGGACGAACGGGACGAGGACCCCGCTGTGCTGGACGAAGACATGGAACGAATCGTACGGGCGATGCAGTTCGCGTGTTCGCTGTGGGCTTGCGAGACCCGCCCGGCTGGTCGGGACCCGCTGGCTAGCATGGATTTCATGCAGGATCCGCGTGAGCTCTACGACGTCCGGACGGCGCTCGACACCGTGCCGACCGGGCTCTATCTGGTCGCGGCCCTCACCGGCTTCGCCGACGCCGGTGGCGCGGTCTCGCAGCTGAACTCCTACCTGCTCGAAACGCTCGACTCCGAGGAGATCGCACGGTTCGACTCCGATGCGCTGCTGGACTACCGCGCACGACGCCCGATCATCACGTTCGAGGAGGATCACCTCACGGACTACCGGCCGGCGCAGCTGAGCCTCTACCTCATGCGCGACGAGGTCGGCCAGCAGTTCCTGCTCCTCACCGGGTACGAGCCGGACTTCCAGTGGGAGCGGTTCAGCAGCGCCGTGCTCGACCTCGTGTCGCTCCTCAAGGTGCGCTCCACGATCTGGGTGCACTCGATTCCGATGCCGGTCCCGCACACGCGTCCCATCGGAGTGACGGTGAGCGGCAATCGCGAAGGCCTGGCCGACGCGATGTCCGTGTGGCGTCCGACGACGCAGGCACCCGCCACGGCGATGCACCTGATCGAATACCGACTGCAGGAGGTCGGCGCCTCCACGATCGGGTTCGTTCTGCTCGTTCCGCACTATCTCGGAGACACCGAGTACCCGGCCGCGGCCGTAGCCGCGATCTCGAACATCAGCTCGGCGACCGGTCTGATCTTCCCGACCGACAAGCTACGGGAGGACGACCGGGAGTTCGTCGCGAACATCGATGAGCAGGTCGCCGGCAACCCGGAGCTGGAGCGTCTCGTCGGCGCACTCGAACAGCGTCACGACGCGTACATGCAGGACAGCCCGCTGAAGTCGCCGCTCACCCATGTCGACGGTGCTCTGCCGTCGGCCGACGAGATCGCGGCGGAACTGGAGAACTTCCTCGCGTATCGCCGCCGGGGCGACGAGGACTCCTGACCGAAGTCCTCGCACATCGCAGCCGGTAGGCTGGAAGGCGCTCGTTTCGCCGATCGGATCCCTGCTTGCCCTCCTCTTCGCCATCCCGCGCCCAGCCGTGGCGCGCTTGGCTGATCTGGGGCATCGGCGTCACGGCATACATGCTCTCCGTCGCCAACCGCACCTCGCTGGCGGCCGTCGGCACGGATGCCGCGCACCGGTTCTCGGCCGACGCTTCGACATTGTCGATGTTCGCCGTTCTGCAGTTGGCCGTTTACGGTGCCATGCAGCTGCCCATCGGCATCCTCCTCGACCGTCTCGGCAGCCGCCCGATCATCACGGCCGGCATGGTGCTGATGGCCGTCGGACAGCTCCTCATGGCGCTCTCGCCCAACGTGGGAATCGCCATCCTCGCGCGCATGGTGATCGGCGCGGGCGACGCCGCCGTGTTCCCCAGCGTGGTGCGACTCGTGGCCACCTGGTTCCCGGCGCAACGCAACTCACTGATGGTGCAGCTGACCGGCCTCGTCGGCCTCTCCGGCCAGCTGCTCGCGCTCATCCCGCTCGCTGCACTCGTTCACGCGACGACCTGGTCGATCGCCTTCGGCTCCGTCGCAGGGCTCTGCCTCCTGTTCGCGGTGCTCGTGTTCGCGATCATCCGCAACCACCCGCCGGACGTCGCCGGCGACGTGTCGGTCGACACCCGAACAGGGGCGATCCGCGTCGTCACGTCTGCAGCGGACACCCGTGTCGGCTTCCGCGCGGCGTGGTCGCACCCCGGCACCCGACTGGCGTTCTGGTCACACTTCACCACGGCTTTCGCCGGGAACGCGTTCATCCTGCTCTGGGGCGTCCCTTTCCTCACGGCGGGCGAGGGCCTCAGCGCCCCGGTGGCCGCGGGCGTGACAACGGTCTACGTCGTCGTGGGCATGGTGCTCGGCCCCGTGCTCGGAACGCTCTCCGGTCGGCTGCCGAACTCGCGCTCCCGGGCGCTCGTGCTGCCGTCCGTCATCTCTCAGCTCGTGGTGTGGCTGGTCGTGATCGCGTGGCCCACGCCTGCTCCGGTCTGGCTGCTGGTCCTTCTGGCCATCGCCGTCGGCTCAGGCGGCCCCGCATCGATGATCGCGTTCGACCACGCCCGCACATTCAATCCCGGTCACCGCCTCAGCACGGCCACCGGTATCACGAACACGGGAGCGTTCCTCGCCGGACTCATCGCGATCTTCCTGATCGGAGCGGCGCTGGACCTGCAAGGGGCCGGAACTCCCTCGACGTACAGCCTCGACGCGTTCCGCATCGCCTTCCTGACCCAGGTGCCGCTCTGGCTCATCGGCATCTTCTTCATCGTGCGCGAGCGCAAGCACACCCGCATCCACATCGGCATGGATCAGCCCAAGACCCGCCGGCGCTGAAGCATGCCACTACGAGTGGGCCGGCCCTTTAAGGGAATAGAAGGGGATGGCCGAAGGTTGCATTGGATGCGCGAAGGAACCTTCATCGTCGCTGAGTGTTGCCGGACGGTCACGTCTCAAGCGACGCCGAACGGTTCGTAATCGTGCAATAATCGGTGTTTGGACCCGTTCATCTTCGGACAGCACCACTTGCACGATCGGCCAGCGGCCGGTCGACGAGCAGTGCGGATCGTCTCCGGACTTGACATGGGTCCTCATAGTGTCCGCAAGCGACCCGCACCCCCTCGAACAGCACTGTCCTGCGTGCCGCACGAGAGGGCTGGAAGGTGAACTCCATGGCAGCCAAAACCGCTGACACCCGTACGGTAGAGGAGCCCACGACCACGACCGCCGCCAAGACGGCCAAGGCCGCGACGCCTAAGACGGCGTCCGCCAAGACCACGGCATCCAAGTCCAAGACCACGGCGAGGGCTTCCGCCTCGAAGTCCTCCGCCAAGAGCAAGGCATCGCCCGCGAAGGCATCGAGCAAGGCCTCACCGGCGAAGGCCGCCGACGAAGACGAGCTCGATGAGGAAGAGCCCGACGACGTCGAGCCTTCTGAGCTGGATGACAACGAGGTCGTCGACGACTCGGCCGATGTCGAGACGACCGACGACGCATCCGAGGACTCCGCCGAGGACACGACCAAGCCAGAGGCCGCCGCCGAGACGAACGACGACTCGGGCGAGGCGCTGCCCACCGGCGCCATCGTGCTTCGCGCAGCCGACGAGGAAGACGACATCCCCGTCTATTCCGCGCAGATCACCGGTGCGACGGCCGACCCGGTCAAGGACTACCTGAAGCAGATCGGAAAGGTAGCGCTGCTGAATGCGGCCGAAGAGGTCGAGCTGGCGATGCGCATCGAGGCTGGCCTGTTCGCCGAGGAGAAGCTCGGCGCGATGACCGACCAGGAGAAGCGGTCCCAGCTGGGCCGTGACCTCGGCTGGGTCGCCCGTGACGGTCAGCGTGCGAAGAGCCACCTGCTGGGCGCGAACCTGCGCCTCGTGGTGTCGCTGGCCAAGCGTTACACGGGTCGCGGAATGCAGTTCCTCGACCTGATCCAGGAGGGCAACCTCGGCCTCATCCGTGCCGTCGAGAAGTTCGACTACACCAAGGGCTTCAAATTCTCCACATACGCCACCTGGTGGATCCGCCAGGCGATCACCCGTGCGATGGCCGACCAGGCCCGCACCATCCGCATCCCGGTGCACATGGTCGAGGTCATCAACAAGCTCGCCCGCGTGCAGCGCCAGATGCTCCAGGACCTCGGTCGCGAACCCACTCCTGAGGAGCTCTCCAAGGAGCTCGACATGACCCCGGAGAAGGTCATCGAGGTGCAGAAGTACGGCCGGGAGCCGATCTCGCTTCACACCCCGCTCGGCGAGGACGGCGACAGCGAGTTCGGCGACCTCATCGAGGACACCGAGGCGGTCGTGCCGGCGGATGCCGTCGGCTTCACCATGCTGCAGAAGCAGCTGGAGAGCCTGCTCGACTCGCTCTCCGAGCGTGAGGCCGGGGTGATCCGCATGCGATTCGGGCTCGGCGACGGAATGCCCAAGACGCTCGACCAGATCGGAGACACGTTCGGGGTGACGCGCGAGCGCATCCGCCAGATCGAGTCGAAGACCATGGCCAAGCTCCGGCACCCGTCGCGGTCCCAGTCGTTGCGCGACTACCTCGAGTAGGCCGCGCGTGAGGCGATTCTTCGCGATCCTGCTCGGCCGCCTCGCGCGGTTCGCCACACGGTTGAGGGGCGGCGGCTCCGCCTTCCCCGGGTACCTCGTGCGCAAGGTGTGGCCCCGCTTCATCGAGGACGTCTCTGCGCAGTGGGGCCACGGCGTCGTCTTCGTGCTCGGCTCCAACGGCAAGTCCACGACCACGCACATGGTCTCGGAGCTGCTGCGCGCGCACGGCCTCCGAGTGTTCACGAACCCCAGTGGGGCGAACCTTCCGCAGGGCATCGCCTCGGCGATGCTCTCGGAGGTGACCCTTGCCGGCAAACTGCCGGCCGACGTCGCGGTGCTCGAGGTGGACGAGGCGTTCGCCGTCGACCTGGCGCGACTGCTCAGTCCCCGCACGGTTCTCATGCTGAACTGCCAGGTCGACCAGCTGTACCGCTTCTACGAGACCGAGCGCGTCGCTGACATGATGCTGGATGCCTCGGTGCTGGCCAGCGAGCACATCGTCACGAACCGGGAAGACCCGCTGCTGAGTCAGGTGCAGAGCCGCCTCGGTTCGAAGTCCGTGCCCGACGTGTCGTACTTCGGGGCATCCGACTCCGTGCTCGCTGCCAGCAAGCACGGCCTCCTGAACGCACCGGACTTCCGTGACGGCGCGGAGGCCGCCAGGCCGGCCGCACTCGGCGAGGTGCGGTCGTTCGGCGGACGCGAGGCGACCATCGCCGTGGGTGGCGACGTGGTCTCGGTCGAGCTGCCGGCGCGCGGACTGCACTATGCGGTCGACGCGGCAGCGGCATCCGCGACGGCGCGCCTCGTGCTGGGCGACGAGTTCGACACGAAGCGCGTCGTGCAGGCGTTCGGCAGCATGCGGCCGGCATACGGCAGGGGAGAGGTCATTCCGTTCGGCGACGAGTCGGTCGAGTTCGTCATGTTCAAGAACGGACCGAGCCTTCAGCTCAACCTCGACTCGCTGAGCACGCCGCCGCAGCAGGTCATGTTCGCCCTCGACGAGGGAACGCCCGACATCTCGTGGATCTACGACGTCGACTTCGACGCACTCGATCACGTGGACGTTGTCACTGGCGAGAAGTCGTGGCAGGTCGCGTTGCGGCTCGCCTACGCCGGCGTCCCGGTCACGACCGTCGAGCCGGACCTCGAGAAGGCGATCGAACTCATGCGCGCCCTTCCCGCTCCGGAACACGACCGAAAGCTGTGGTTCGTGAACTACGAGCAGATGATGCTGGCGCGCAAATACCTCGGATTCCCGGACCTGGAGACTCGCCTGTGACGCACGATGCCGCCGGAGTGCGGATTCTTCAGCTGTACCCCGACGAGCTCGGCGTGACCGGCGATGCGGGCAATGTCGATGTGCTCCGAACTCGTCTGGAGCGATCGGGCGTGCCGGTCACCGTCGAGGAGCACCGCCCGGGATCCGCGCTGGGTGCCGAGCCCGACCTGGTCGTGATCGGCAACGGCCCGTTGTCGGCGCTGCGGCGCGTGAATGCGGACGCCCTCTCGCAGCGCGCGACGCTGTCCCAGTGGGCGGAGCGCGTTCCGTTCTTCGCGGTCGGGGCCGGTCTCGAACTGCTCTGCGCCCGCATCGAAGACCGCACCGGCTCGCTCGACGGTCTCGGGCTCCTACCCGTGACCGCGCACCGCGGACGTGCACGCCGGGTCGGGTATGCGATAGCAGAGACCGCTGGCGGCGACGGGACGAAACGGCAAGTGATCGGATTCGAGGACCAGGCCACGGAGTTGTCCGGCGTGGCCCGGCCGTTCGTCACGATCCTTCGCGACGTGACGGGGACGGTGTCGCGTCCTGACGGGGTCCAGACCGCGACGATCACGGGAACGCTGCTCCAGGGCCCCTTGCTTCCGCTCAACCCCTGGCTCGCGGATTGTCTCGCGGCGGCCGCCGCCCGACACGCGCGGATCACCTACACGCCGGATGCCTCGCTGGCGGAGTTCGACCGGCTCGCCGAGCGGGCGACCGAACGCATGCGAGCCCACGTATCGTCGGTGTTCACCACGATTCAGTGACCCGGACGCTCCTGTGAGGATCCGTCCGGTGAAGCGGGGAGTATCGAGACCATGACGAAGATTGCCGTGCCGTGACCGCCGATTCCCGCCGTCTCTCGGTTCGCCTCGACTCGCTGGCCGCCAATGTGCGCCGCTATCGCGAGGCCGCACGCGGTCTCATCGCGTGCGTCGACCACGATGGTTTCGGCCACGGTCTCGTTCCTGTGGCCCGTGCCTGCCTCGAGGGCGGAGCGGATCTACTCGCCGTCGCGGACTTCGACGAGGCGCTTCGGCTGCGGGACGCCGGCATCGCGGCGCCCCTTCTAGCACTCCGACCCACCGGCGCGGTCGCTGACGGCCTCGGCGTGCAGGCAGCGGTCGCCACGCAGCGGGAGGCGGACGACGCGACGGCCCTCGGCGCATCCGGTGCACACGTCGTGATCGACTGCGGCGGCGCGCCGCGAGGCATCCGGCCGGATGATCGCGGCGCCTTCGAGGCGATCGCCGGCGCAGTTCCTCCGGTTGCTCTCATGGGCGTCGCGGATGCCCGCACCCGGCACGCCGCCGCATCCGCCGCCCTCCACGAAGCGGCTGCGCTCGCACCCGAGCTGTCGAGACACCTGCACGGCACGGCCGGCGTGCTCGCCGGGTACGGCGCCGACGACGCGTATGTGCGGGTCGGGCGCGGTCTGTACGGCATCCCGCTGCCCGACGGCACGTCGACGGGGGCGCCCGTGGCACGACTGACCGGCCAGGTCGTGACGGTGAAACGCATTCTGGCGGGGGAGGGCGTCTCGTACGGCTACATCTACCGAGCGCCGGAGGATGGCACCATCGCGCTCGTCACCTGCGGTTACGCCGACGGTGTGCCCAGGAGCATCGGCAACCGCGCGACCGTGCTCGTCGACGGATGCCCCGCCCGGGTGATCGGACGCGTCGCGATGGACGTGGTCGTCATCGACGTCGGCGATGCCGTCGTGCATGCCGGAGACGAGGTGGTCTTCCTCGGCGATCCGGCCGCCGGAGAACCGACTGTGTCGGAGTGGGCGTCGATCACCGGGTTCGATCCGGTGGAGATCGCAGCGGCGATGGGTCCCCGAGTGGTGCGGAGCTATACACGATGAGCACGACACAGCGATCCGACGCGAACGCGCCGCTGACTCACGCCAGGGTCGATCTCGCCCGGTTCGACGCCAACCTGCGCACTGTGCGCTCCCGGGTCGCCCCCGCAGAGACCATGTTCGTGGTCAAGAACGACGCGTACGGGCACGGCGCGGACGTGCTCGTGCCCAGGGCGATCGAGCACGGCATCCGCTGGGTCGGCGCGCTCGACGTGGAGACGGCGCTGCGTGTCCGATCCGTCGTGGGCGAAGGGCCACGGGTGTTCGCGTGGCTGCTCAGCTCGCGCGATGATCTGGCAGCCGCGCACGACGCCGGGATCGACCTCGGCGTCGGCGATCGCGGCGTGCTCGAGGCAGCAGCATCCGCGGGTACTGCCCGGCCGATTCGGGTGCATCTCAAGATCGACACGGGCCTCAACCGGAACGGCGTGCGCGTCGAGGACTGGCGCCCGTTCGTCGCCAGGGCAGCCCAGCTGCAGGCGGAGGGGCGGATCTCGGTCGACGGAGTGTGGAGCCACATCTCGGAGGCGTCGGACGAGGACGACGATCGGGCACGCGTGCGCTTCGACTCGGCGCTCTCCTCGGCGGAGGCTGTCGGACTGGCGCCCGAGTACCGGCATCTGGCCGCCAGCGCGGCCTCCTTCCTGCGCGCCGAATTCCGGTACGACCTGGTGCGTGTCGGCGCCTTCGTCTATGGCATCTCACCGGCAGGCGGTCCGCACGAGCCCGAGCTCGGCATCAGTCCGGTCATGTCGTTGCGCACCCATGTCGTCGATGTGCGCGACGGCGAGGCCGTCCTTCCGCTGGGTGCCTGGCACGGTGTGCCGTCCAGTGTCGTCGGTCGGAGCACGGAAGCGAGCGCGGTCGGCGTCGGGATCCGGGGGCACAGGCATCCCGTGCTCCGCGTCGGCCGGGACTGGATGTCGGTGCACGCGGGCGACGCCGGCGTGGGGGATGAGGCGGTTCTCTTCGGTCCGGGCGACGACGGCGAGCCGACGGCGACCGAGTGGGCCGAGTCGATCGACACCATCGGCGAGGAGATCGTGCTCAAGGTGGACCGGCGCATCCCGCGCACCTATTGCGGGTGAACGACGAAGGAGGCGCCCCCTCGCCGGAGCGAAGGGACGCCTCCCGATGTCAGTGTGTCGTCAGGCCCGCTGGTCCTCGAAGAGACGGGATGTCTCGTCGTGCCAGTTGGTCGCGATGCTGGAGAGCTTCTCGTGGTGCTTCTTGGCGTGGTGGGCGCAGAACAGCAGCTCGCTGCCGTTCACGGTCACCCGCACGTACGCCTGCGCACCGCACGCGTCGCAGCGGTCGGCTGCGGTCAGCGCGGGGCCCGTGGGGAGCTCGTCGGCACCGGGGGTGGCGACATGGCCTGCGTAGTTCGACATGCTGAGCTCCTTTCTGGAAAACCCGAACGTTCTGCGATTGGTTGTTTCCATACAAGCACGTCGACACCGTGAGCATGCTCCATCCGGGCCCATTTCGCTCTGCGCGTAGGCGGTGGACAACGCACCTGGCGCAGCTGGGTGTCGGTCGCCGGTGAGCGCGGGGGCGGTCGATATCCTGAACGATGGCCTGGCTCCTTTCCCGTGGTTCCCGGCCATGACACGACATCTGGAGACCCCGTGGCGACGAACGACTACTCCGCCAGACACCTCTCGGTGCTCGAAGGCCTGGAGGCCGTACGCAAACGCCCCGGCATGTACATCGGTTCGACGGATGCCCGCGGCCTCATGCACTGCCTCTGGGAGATCATCGACAACTCGGTCGACGAGGCCCTCGCCGGATACGGTTCCGACATCGAGGTGATCCTCCATCCAGACGAGAGCGTCGAAGTGCGCGACAAGGCACGCGGCATCCCGGTGGACATCGAGCCGAAGACAGGCCTCTCCGGCGTCGAGGTCGTGTTCACCAAGCTGCACGCCGGAGGCAAGTTCGGCTCCGGGTCCTACTCGTCGTCAGGCGGCCTGCACGGCGTCGGTGCGTCCGTGGTCAACGCGCTGTCCGAGCGCCTCGACGTCGAGGTGGATCGCGACGGAAAGACCTGGGCCATGTCGTTCCACCGCGTCGAGCCTGGCGTGTTCGCCGATTCCGGCGACCCGAGCCCCAACTCGCCATTCACACCGTTCGAGTCGCGCAGCGAGCTGCGTGTCGTCGGCAAGGTGGCGAAGGGCGTCGCGGGCACACGCATCCGCTACTGGGCCGACCGGCAGATCTTCGGCAAGAACGTCGAGTTCAGCGTCGACGACCTGGTGGGGAGAGCACGCCAGACGGCGTTCCTGGTCCCCGGCCTGACGATCGGCATCACGGATGCCCGCACCGAGGCACCCGAGCGCACGGACTTCACGTACGAGGGCGGCATCAGCGAGTTCGCGGACTACCTCGCGCCCGACACCGCGATCACCGACACCTGGCGTCTCGCCGGCTCGGGGACGTTCACCGAGACCGTCCCCGTGCTGAACGAGCACGGAGCGATGCTGCCGACGGAGGTGCAGCGCGAGTGCGAGGTCGACGTCGCCCTCCGCTGGGGCACCGGGTATGACACCGTGTTCCGCACGTTCGTCAACATCATCGCGACGCCGAAGGGCGGAAGCCACCAGGCCGGATTCGATCAGGGTCTGATGAAGTTCTTCCGGCAGCAGGTCGAGCAGAACGCGCGCCGTCTGAAGGTGACGGCGACGGAGAAACTGGAGAAGGACGACATCCTCGCCGGCCTCACCGGAGTGCTCACTGTGCGACTCCCGGAGCCGCAGTTCGAGGGCCAGACCAAGGAGGTGCTGGGCACGCCTGCGGTACGCGCCATCGTGGCGAAGGTGGTGAGCGACGGGCTCGCTGCCCGCTTCGCGTCGCCCAAGCGCGATGACAAAGCGCAGTCCGCCCAGCTGCTCGACAAGGTCGTCTCCGAGATGAAGTCGCGCATCTCCGCCAGGGCGCACAAGGAGACGCAGCGACGCAAGAACGCCCTCGAGACGTCCTCCCTGCCGGCCAAGCTCGTGGACTGCCGCTCGACCGACGTGGCGCACAGCGAACTGTTCATCGTCGAGGGCGACTCGGCGCTCGGAACGGCACGCCGGGCACGGGACAGCGAGCACCAGGCGCTGTTGCCGATCCGGGGCAAGATCCTGAACGTGCAGAAGGCCTCGATCTCCGACATGCTCTCCAACCAGGAGTGCGCGTCGATCATCCAGGTGATCGGAGCGGGATCCGGCCGCACCTTCGACCTCGACGCCGCACGCTACGGCAAGGTCATCATCATGAGCGACGCGGATGTCGACGGTGCGCACATCCGCACCCTGCTGCTCACCTTGTTCTTCCGCTACATGCGGCCGATGATCGAGGCCGGCCGGGTGTTCGCCGCAGTTCCGCCGCTGCACCGCGTCATCGTGATGAACCCGGGTTCGAAGCCGAACGAGACCGTCTACACGTACTCGGACCAGGAGCTGCACGCCGTGCTCGCCGGCCTCAAGAAGGCGGGAAAGCGCTGGCAGGAGCCGCCGCAGCGTTACAAGGGCCTCGGCGAGATGGATGCCGACCAGCTCGCGACCACCACGATGGACCGCACGCACCGTCTGCTGCGTCGGGTACGGCTGGATGACGCGGAGCGGGCGGCCGAGGTGTTCGAGATGCTGATGGGCAATGACGTGGCGCCCCGCAAGGAGTTCATCATCTCCAGCAGCGACCAGCTGAGCCGGGAACGCATCGACGCGTAACGGCGCCGATCAGCCTACGGAGGCGCCGACCGCGCCGATCACCGCGTCGAGCGGTGCGCCGGACGCATCCCGCTTCGCACCCGCCTCTGGCAGGGCTCGCGGAGTCCCGTCGCCCGATACCGCCAGCGCGGGAGCCTCGCCGACCCACGCCACCGCGAGCTGATCCTCGCCCTTGAGGAAGCGCTGGGCGCGCACGCCGCCTGTCGCCCTGCCTTTCGAAGGGAACTCCGCGAAGGGCGAGACCTTGCCGGTTCCCGGATTGGTGCCGGCCAGCGTGCTGGCGCTCGTCGCGATCGTGACGACGACGGCGTCCTGTGCGGCCTGCTCAGGCACGACGTCGAACGAGATCGCGGTCGCGCCGCCGGCGAGCTTGATGCCGGCCATGCCGCCGGCGCCTCGCCCCTGCGGGCGAACGGAGGAGGCGGCGAACCGCAGCAGCTGGGCATCCGTGGTCACGAAGACGAGCTCGTCGGAGTCCGACGCCTCGCCCGCACCGACGACAGAGTCGCCCGGTTTGAGCGCGATCACCTCGAAGTCCGGCTTGTTGGCCCAGTCGCCGGGAATCAGACGCTTCACCACACCCTGTGCCGTGCCGAGCGTGAGTGGAACGGCGGAGTCCGCCGCGACCACGGCGAGGACGTGTTCGCCTCGGTCGGTCAGGCCGATGTAGTCGGATGCCCGCACGCCGGCCCCGAGCTGCACCGAGTTCGCCGGCACCCCGGGAAGGTCGACGGGGGAGAACCGCACGATGCGGCCACGGTTCGTGACGGCGCCGATCTCAGTACGGCTCGTCGTCGTGACGGACGACAGCACGGCGTCGTGCTTGCTGCGCCTGGAAGGGGGAGTGATGCGCGGTGCCGTTCCCTCGGCATCCTGCGGAAGATCGACACGCACGAGCCGCCCAGTGGCGGAGAGGAAGACGCGGCACGGCACGTCGGCGACCTCGAGCACTGCCTGCGCCTTCGTCCCGGCGGTCGCCCTTGAGGGAGCGGCGGAGGTGAGCATGGTGCGCCGCGGCGTGCCGAACCGGTCGGCCACATCGCCCAGCTCTCTGGAGACGACCTCCTTGATTCGGTCGTCGGACGCCAGGATCTCCTCCAGCTCGGCGATCTCGGTCAGCAGCGTGTCGCGCTCGGTCTCGAGCTCGATGCGCGAGAACTTCGTCAGTCGGCGCAGGCGCAGCTCGAGGATGTACTCGGACTGCACCTGGCTGAGGTCGAACACCTGCATGAGCCGGGTGCGAGCCTGGTCGCTGTCGTCGCTCGTGCGGATGACCTGGATGACCTCGTCGATGTCGAGGATCGCGATGAGCAGGCCCTCCACGAGGTGCAGCCGCTCGCGCTTGCGAGCCAGCCGGTATCGGGAGCGACGGGTCACCACCTCGATGCGGTGGTCGAGGTAGACCCGCAGCAGTTCACGGAGCCCGAGCGTGCGCGGGTTGCCGTCGACCAGAGCGACGTTGTTGATCGAGAAGCCGTCTTCCAACGGTGTGTAGCGATAGAGCTGCTCAAGCACCGCCTGCGGACTGAATCCGGTCTTGATGTCGATCACGAGGCGAAGTCCTCGACTGCGGTCGCTCAGGTCGGTGACGTCGGAGATGCCGGCGAGCTTCTTCGCGTTCACGCCGTCCTTGATCTTCTCGATCACCTTCTCGGGACCGACGAGGTATGGCAGCTCGGTGACGACGAGTCCCGTCTTGCGTGCCGTGATGGGCTCGACCGAGACCTTCGCCCGGGTGCGGAACGTGCCCCGACCGGTGGCGTAGGCATCCTTCACCCCGTCCAGACCGACGATGATGCCGCCGCCCGGCAGGTCGGGCCCCGGCACGAACTCCATCAGCTCGTCCAGCGACGCGTCCGGGTTGTCCAGCAGGTGGCGCGCCGCGCCGACGACCTCCACCAGGTTGTGCGGCGCCATGTTGGTCGCCATGCCGACGGCGATGCCGCTGGCTCCGTTGACCAGCAGATTCGGGATGGCCGACGGCAGCACGTCGGGCTGCATGAGCTGGTTGTCGTAGTTCGGGACGAAGTCGACCTCGTCCTCGTCGATGCCCTCTGTCATCGTGAGCGCGGCTGGTGCGAGCCGCACCTCCGTGTACCTGGCGGCGGCCGGCCCGTCGTCGAGGGATCCGAAGTTCCCGTGGCCGTCGATCAGCGGCAGCCGCTGCGTGAAGTCCTGCGCCATGCGCACGAGGGCGTCGTAGATCGCAGCATCTCCGTGCGGGTGCAGCTTGCCCATCACCTCGCCGGTTACGCGGGCGGACTTCACGTGAGCGCGCTCGGGCCGAAGCCCCATCTCGCTCATCTGGTACAGGATGCGGCGCTGCACCGGCTTCAGACCGTCGCGGGCATCCGGGAGCGCCCTGGAGTAGATCACCGAGTACGCGTACTCCAGATACGAGCTCTGCATCTCGCTGGAGACGTCGATGTCTTCGATGCGCTCAGGGGTGGTGCTCTCCGCCGCGGCGGTTCGAGGTGATCTGCGGTTGTCTGCTGGGCTCATTCGTGCAATCTCTGCGGGCGGAAACCGGGTACTCACACGCCTCCGGCGGGGAGGATCCCAGTCCGCGCGGGTCTGCCAGACTGGCCGGGTGGGCTCAATGCTACCGGCCGGATTCCCGTCATCGACGAGCCTTGCCGACGTTCTGACCAGTTGCCTGTCCAGCATCTCGGGAGCGCGTCCGAGCATCCCGATTCCGCAGGTCGCCAGGGCCGTCGTCGTGCTCGTCGATGGGCTGGGAGCCCAGTCCCTGCGGGCTCGTTCGGGGCACGCCCGCTTCCTCGGTCCGCGGCTGAACCGGGCATCGACGCTCGACAGCGGCTCGCCGACGACGACAGCGGCGGCGATCGCCACGCTGTGCACGGGACGGATGCCCGGCGAGCACGGCATCGTCGGCTACCGCGGGTACGACCCAGCGACCGGTCGTGCGTTCAACCACCTCAGCGGATGGAACCGGACTCCCGCGCCCGAGAGCTGGCAGCGCTGCGAGACCGTGTTCGAAGCGTCGGCACGCCAAGGCATCCCCTCATACGCCGTCGGGCCCGAGCGCTACCGCTCCTCCTCGTACACCGCCGCCGTGCTCCGCGGTGCCGAGTACGTCGCCGCCGACAGCATGGAACGCCGCGTGGAGGTCGTGCGCGATCTCTTCGATCGCGGCGGCAAGCGCTTGGTGTACCTCTATGTTCCCGAACTGGACGTGGCTGCCCACGCCAGCGGCTGGGAGTCGGATGCCTGGCTCGTCGCCCTGGAGGAACTCGACTCGGCGATGGCGCGGCTCGCCCGGTCGCTGCGCGCCGGCGAGGGCGCGTTCGTCACGGCCGACCACGGAATCCTCGACGTGCCCCAGACATCGCACGTGCTCTACGACGCCGTTCCCCGCCTGACCGACGGAGTCCTACGGGTGGGCGGCGACCCGAGGCTGCTGCAGCTCTACCTCGGCCCGGATGCGCCGGAGTCCGAGGAGCAGGCGCTGGCCGCCGCCTGGCGGGAAGCGGAGGAGCATCGGGCCTGGATCGCCACCCGGTCGGAGGCGATCGACGCGGGATGGTTCGGCCCGATCGTTGACGCCGATGTCGCACCGCGCATCGGCAACGTTCTGGTCGCCGCACGGGGACGCATCGCCTACTACGACTCGACGCCGGAGGGCGCGAAAGGCCGCCGCATGGTGGGCCAGCACGGATCGTTCGCCCCGGAGGAGCGGAAGGTCCCCTTGATCCGGCTCGGCGCCTTCGAGTAGGCGTCTACGCCAGGTCGTCGTCGGTGCGCGCGCCGAAGACGATCTCGTCCCAGCTGGGCATCGACTTGCGTCCCCGCTTCGCGCCGCGCACCGGACCGGTTCCGGATCGATCGGATGCCTGCGGCAGGGGCGCGACCGGCGGCTCGGCGAGAGCGGGGACATCCGTCGAGTCGAACGTGTCCAGCGGGATGTCCACCGCCTGCGGCTGAGAGTCGCGCAGCCCGGCCGCTTCGCGCTCCCCGCGACGCTTGCGCAGTGCCTCGAGCAGGTCAGCCGTCTGGTGGACGTCTCTCGGCTCCTCGTCGTCCGCGCGCTTGATCGCCTGGATGGTGATGGCGTTGTTCACGTTCTGCGGCGTTCGAGTGGCGGACTGTTCTCTGCCCCCGGACTGCTCAGGCCGTGCTCCGGCAGCCGGCGCATCGTCGAAGGTGAAGGCGCCGCTGTCGAAACGGGACTCGTCCGGCACCGGCAGCACCGGCGAGACGGCCCGCAACCGAGGAATGAGGCCCGTCTGCAGCTCTCCCTGTTGCGAGAGGGTGTGCGCGTCGGCATTCGACGGAGCCAGGGCCATCTTGCGCGGCTCGAAGGTCCAGCGCGCATCGTGGTCGACGTCGTCGGCCACGAACGTGAGCTTGACGATCCAGCCGCCCTCCGGTTCCTTCCAGCTCGTCCAGCGCTCACCCGTCGCCCCGACCGAGGCGAGACGATCGCGGATGACGGCGCCGAACGTGTCGCCCTCGCTGAGCGGGTCGATGTCGGCGCCGGTGCGCACCGGGACGGCCAGGGCGGACGTCACGATGTGCTCCCGCTCTGCCACGATCGGGCCCTCGAAGCGCTCCACGTAGCCGATGGCCGCCCCGGTCAGCGACGCGACCTCTTCCGCCGACAGTCCGGAGCGGATGTGCGCCTGGATCTCCCGCGGCGAGACCTTGGGACCCGTCACGGGGTCGGGCTTGATCTGACGCAGCCGCGACTGCAGCATCTCGTCGATGGCGATGCGGAATCGCTCACCGCTGTCGTTCGCGGCGAGCAGAGCGCCGTTCTCGATCCCGATGACCTTCAAATCCTGCATGCGAAACGCCTCTTTCGACCTCGTTGCGTTCGAGGCAACCCTGCCATGGAATGGCGGCATTTCCGGGGAATAACCGGGGCGCGCCGCGAGTTGATCGGAGCGCACAACCGAAGGCCGAAAGAATCGGCAATGGCCCGTTTGCTATTCCAGGGCGCCTGATGCAAACTATGCCCGCCGATTTCTTCGGATCGCATGAACAAGAAGTGGATGGGAATGGCAACCGATTACGACGCGCCGCGGAAGACCGACGACGACTCCGAGTCGATCGAGGCCCTCAAAGAGCGGGTTCCCGACAAGATGTCCGGGGTGGTCGACGTCGACGATGCCGACAATCCAGGCGGTTTCGAGCTTCCCGGAGCAGACCTCTCCGACATCGATCTCGACGTCGTCGTCCTGCCCCCGCAGGCCGACGAGTTCACCTGCGTGAGCTGCTTCCTGGTGAAGCACCGCTCGCAGATCGATCACGAGACGAAGCTGGGGCCGATCTGCGTGGAGTGCGCGGCCTGAGACTTCATCAAGAATGAGGAGCCGGCGGCAGATTGTCGCCGGCTCTGTCGTTGAGCGCCCGTGCGAGCTCGTTCGGGCGCCTGGTGGAGAGCAGCCAATAGGGCGCGGGGTCGTCCTCGTCGAGGATCGGGACGCGTACCACTCCGCTCACCCAGCCGCGGATGAGCAACCAGGCACGGGCGTCCAGCAGCCGCCCGCGCTGCATGGTCGCCTCGGTGCCCTCGAACGTCTCCGCCGCGCCGAGGTAGCGGCGCTCGATGTGCGCGCGCCCCGCCTTCAGCTCCCCGGTCGTCACCTCGATGGTCGGCGATCCGGCGATCAGGCCGGCCACGCATCCCGCGTAGAGCAGCACGGCGCAGACGATTCCGACGGTCATGTTGATCGGCGCGAACACGATGATGCTGGCGGGGATCACGAGCGCCGTCGCGACGAAAAGCCAGGGGGCGGCCCAGAGCCGCTCTCGGTACACGGTCATACGTCTATTCGACCAGAGTTCTGCACTACCCTCGACACGTGATCGAATCCGTCGACGTGCTGACAACGGCGCTGGAGCCCCCAAGGTACGCGCACCACGACGACGCAGGAGCCGATCTGTGCTCCACGGATGCCATCACGCTGAACCCCGGAGAACGGGCGACGGTGGGCACCGGGGTCGCGATCGCGCTACCGGACGGCTACGCCGCTTTCGTGGTTCCCCGCAGCGGTCTCGCCGCACGGCACGGCATCACGATCGTGAACGCACCCGGGACGGTGGATGCCGGCTACCGCGGCGAGATCCGCGTCACGCTGCTCAATACGGATGCCGACGCGGCCTACACGATCGCTCCCGGCGATCGCATCGCCCAGCTCGTGGTGATGCCGGTGACTCGTGCGACGTTCATCAGCGTTGACGAGCTGCCGGAGAGCGTGCGCGGGGCGAACGGATTCGGCTCCACCGGATACACCGCACTTCAGTCAGGAGAGAACGCGTGAGCGACACAGGCGACATCGCCCCAGAAGAGTGGGAGAAGTCGGCGCCCGAAGACCGCGAGATCGAGGGTCCGTTCGACGACAGCGAGGCCAACCCGGTTCGCCCGTACATCGACCTCGGCGGTGTCAAGGTTCTGCCGCGCGAGGGCCTGCAGCTGCGGCTGGAGGTCGAGGAGGAGACCGGAAGAGTGGTGGCCGTCGGCCTCGACTTCGCCGGTTCGACGCTGCAGGTGCAGCCGTTCGCCGCACCCAGGTCCAGCGGGCTGTGGCACGAGATCCGGGCGCAGATCGCCGACCAGATCCAGCACCAGGGCGGGCGCACCAGCGAGCGCGACGGCGTGTTCGGACCGGAGCTCGTGGCAGAGATCCCGGTCGCCCAGCCCGGCGTTCCGGGGGAGACGCGCATCGCGCGGTTCATCGGTGTCGACGGGCCGAGATGGTTCCTCCGTGGCGTGATCGCCGGCGATGCAGCGATCGACCCGACCGCAGCCGCCGACATCGAAGACCTGTTCCGCAGCGTGGTCGTCGTGCGCGGAAATCAGCCGATGCCGCCGCGCGATCTGATCCCCCTGCGGATGCCGGCAACGCCGACCGACGCGTGATCGTGGCCGAACGCGACGAGTCCGACGCCGAACGGGGCGAAGAGACCGCTGCTGCCGGTCTCGGCAAGGCGATCGCCCAGGCGGCGAGCGGCGGGGGGATCGGTGCCATCGCCGGAGGGGACGCTCCGACCGGGCGCGCCCTATTCGATGCGATGGGCGGAGCGCGAGGGCTGTGCGAGACCATCCTTCCCGGGCTCCTGTTCCTGGTGCCGTTCACGGTGCTCACGAGCGTCCACGAGCCGTGGGCCCAGCAGCTGGCCATGCCCGTCTCCCTCGGCGCATCCGTGCTCGTCGCCGTCGTCTTCACCCTGATCCGCATCTTCACGAAGACCCAGGTGACGCAGGCGGTCGCCGGGCTGATCGGGGTGGCCGCGTCCGCCATCCTCGCGCTGATCACGGGCAACGCCGCGAACAACTTCCTGCTCGGCTTCTTCATCGACGCCGGATACGGGGCGGCGATGCTCGTCTCCATGCTCGTGGGATGGCCGCTGCTCGGGCTCGTCATCGGCTACCTCATGGGCGACGGCGTCGCCTGGCGGGCGAGCGCGAGCAAGCGCCGCGTCATGCAGGTTCTCACCGCGTGCTGGCTCGCCCTCTTCGCCGCACGCCTCGCCGTGCAGCTGCCGCTCTACTTCGCCGGTCTGACGGTCGCCCTCGGGTTCACCAAGCTGCTCATGGGCGTTCCGCTGTACGCGACGCTGGTGCTCGTGTCCTGGCTCGTTGCACGTGCCGTCTACCCGCCGAAGTCGGCGCAGGAATCCGACGAGTGAGCCATCAGGCGCGAGCCGTTCGGGGCCCGATGGGCCCCGCATCCGCGTTCGAGCGGGTGTTAGAGTTATCTCGACATCAAGATAAATTTCTGCCGACGAAGGAGAGGGCAGCGTGACAGCCGACAGCGTTTCCGCACCGAACAGCTTTGGAGCACGAGACACCATCACGGTGGATTCGACGGACTACGAGATCTTCAAGATCGAGGCCGTTCCCGGCTACGAGAAGCTCCCGTTCAGCCTCAAGGTCCTTCTGGAGAACCTGCTGCGCACAGAGGACGGCGCGAACGTCACGAAGGCGCAGATCGAGGCCCTCGGTGCCTGGCAGCCGACCGCCGAGCCGGACACCGAGATCCAATTCACCCCGGCGCGCGTCGTCATGCAGGACTTCACCGGCGTCCCCTGCATCGTCGACCTCGCGACCATGCGCGAGGCGGTCGGCGCCCTGGGCGGCGACCCGAAGAAGATCAACCCGCTCGCCCCCGCCGAGCTCGTCATCGACCACTCCGTCATCGCCGACCTGTTCGGCACCGAGAACGCCCTCGAACGCAACGTCGAGATCGAGTACGAGCGCAACGGCGAGCGCTACCAGTTCCTCCGCTGGGGCCAGACCGCGTTCCAGGACTTCAAGGTCGTGCCGCCCGGCACCGGCATCGTCCACCAGGTCAACATCGAGTACCTGGCCCGCGTCACGTTCACGCGTGATGTCGACGGCGAGCTCACGGCCTATCCCGACACGCTCGTCGGCACCGACTCGCACACCACGATGGTCAACGGGCTCGGCGTCCTCGGCTGGGGCGTCGGCGGCATCGAGGCGGAGGCGGCCATGCTCGGCCAGCCGGTCTCGATGCTCATCCCCAAGGTCGTCGGCTTCAAGCTCTCGGGCGCGATCCCGACCGGCGTGACCGCGACGGACGTCGTCCTCACCATCACCCAGATGCTGCGCAAGCACGGCGTGGTCGGCAAGTTCGTCGAGTTCTACGGCGAGGGCGTCGCCGAGGTCCCGCTCGCCAACCGCGCCACCATCGGCAACATGAGCCCGGAGTTCGGCTCCACCGCCGCGATGTTCCCCATCGACCAGGTCACGCTCGACTACCTGCGCCAGACCGGTCGCAGCGAGGAGCAGATCGCGCTCGTCGAGGCGTACTCGAAGGCGCAGGGGCTCTGGCACGACGCCGCGAACGAGGCGAGCTACTCGGAGTACCTCGAGCTCGACCTCTCCACGGTCGTCCCGTCGATCGCCGGCCCGAAGCGCCCGCAGGACCGCGTCGAGCTCTCCGCCGCGAAGTCGCAGTTCGAGAAGGACCTCGTCGACTACGCCGACTCCGACCTCTCCGCCGTCGACGCGGCGATCGAGGGCACCTTCCCGGCCTCCGACCCGGTCGGGTTCACCGCCCAGGACGAGGACTCGGCTCACGCGCACTCCCACCACCACGTGAGCGCGGCGCCGAAGGCGGCGTCCAAGCCGACGCCCGTGACGCTGAAGGACGGCACCGAGTACACGCTCGACCACGGCGCCGTCGCGGTCGCCGCGATCACGAGCTGCACCAACACCTCCAACCCGAGCGTCATGCTCGCAGCCGGGCTGCTCGCGCGCAACGCGAACCGCAAGGGACTGACGTCGAAGCCCTGGGTCAAGACCACCCTGGCGCCGGGATCCAAGGTCGTCACCGACTACTACCAGAAGGCCGGTCTCACCGAGGAGCTCGAGAAGCTCGGCTTCTACACCGTCGGCTACGGCTGCACGGTCTGCATCGGCAACACCGGTCCGCTCATCGACGAGGTGTCGGCGGCGGTCAATGACAACGACCTCGCGGTGACCGCGGTGCTCTCGGGCAACCGCAACTTCGAGGGCCGGATCAGCCCCGACGTGAAGATGAACTACCTCGCGTCGCCGCCGCTCGTCATCGCCTACGCCCTCGCCGGATCGATGAACTTCGACTTCGAGAACGACCCGCTCGGCCAGGACTCGGACGGCAACGACGTCTACCTGAAGGACATCTGGCCGGATGCGGACGAGGTCCAGAAGACCATCGACTCGTCGATCTCCACCGAGATGTTCACGAAGGAGTACGGCGCGGTCTTCGACGGCGACGAGCGCTGGCGCTCGCTCCCGACCCCGGACAGCGAGGTCTTCGAGTGGGACGCGCAGTCGACCTACGTGCGCAAGCCCCCGTACTTCGAGGGCATGACGCTCGAGACGACCCCCGTCTCCGACATCGCGGGCGCGCGCGTGCTCGCCAAGCTGGGCGACTCCGTCACGACCGACCACATCTCGCCGGCCGGCTCGATCAAGGCCGACAGCCCGGCGGGGAAGTACCTGCAGGAGCACGGCGTCGACCGCAAGGACTTCAACTCCTACGGCTCGCGCCGCGGCAACCACGAGGTGATGATCCGCGGCACGTTCGCGAACATCCGGCTGAAGAACCAGCTGTTGAACGGCGTCGAGGGCGGCTACACCCGCGACTTCACCCAGGCCGACGGCCCGCAGGCGTTCATCTACGACGCCTCGATGAACTACCAGGCGGCCGGCACCCCGCTCGTGATCTTCGCGGGCAAGGAGTACGGCTCGGGCTCGAGCCGCGACTGGGCGGCGAAGGGCACCAACCTGCTCGGGGTGAAGGCGGTCATCGCGGAGAGCTTCGAGCGCATCCACCGCTCGAACCTCATCGGGATGGGCGTCGTCCCGCTGCAGTTCCCGGCCGGGACGACCGCGAACGACCTGGGCCTCGACGGCACCGAGGTCGTGTCGATCTCGGGCATCGAGGAGCTGAACACCGGCACGACGCCGAAGACGGTCCACGTCACCGCGAAGCCGAGCGAGCACTCGCCGGCCGGCAAGGAGACCGTGGAGTTCGACGCGGTGGTCCGGATCGACACCCCCGGTGAGGCCGACTACTACCGCAACGGCGGCATCCTGCAGTACGTGCTCCGCAGCCTGGTCTGATCCCCGTGTCGGCGGGCGGCGCTCCGGCGCCCGCCCGCCGACCGGTCAGGCGCGGCAGTCGTAGAGCGTCTGGTGCTCGAGCGAGTCGGCGCGGAAGCGGCCGCGGAGCACCGGGCGGCAGGCCGAGCGGACCCAGTCGCGGTCCCGCTGCACCACCGGGTTCGGCGGCAGCGACGCCGACGCGTCGATGAGCAGCACGTACCGGATCTCGTGCCGGTCGAGGAGCGCGCGCAGATCGGAGAGGCTCGGGGTCGGCGCCTGGTGCGAGAAGCCGCCCATCGGGATCGCGTCGTCGTGCGTCTCGAGGATGATGCTGACCGCGATCGGCATCGAGTCGGTCGCGAACAGCTCGCGTCCCGTGCCGTCGTGGCCTCGCACGTAGGCGACGAGCCGACGCTGCTCCGGCGTCAGCCGCGGGTCCGGCGGCACCGTGAACGGCGGCCGGATCGCGAGATGCAGCCGGGTCGAGGACGCGGGAGCCGGGATCGTCCGGGCCTCGACGTGCCTGCCCGTCCCCGGCTCGACGATCCGGGGGCCGGCGTAGGCGTCGCTCGCGCTCCCGCCGCCGCCCGGCAGCAGGGTCGCCGACGACCAGACGACGGGCGCAAGGCCCACCGCCACGGCGCACAGCCCGGCGACGGCGACCGTGCGCCACTCCCGACCCCGGGGCGCGGACATCGCGAGCAGCACCGCGGCGGCCGCGCCGGCGACCCCGACGGCGACCGCCAGTCCGCGGAGGGGGACGGGACCGCCGAGAATGACGACGACCGCCCACACCGTCTGCAGGAGGACGACACCGGCGACCGCGAGCCGCCCCCGGCGGCCGGACCGCCGCGCGATCCTCGCTCCGAGGAGTCCCGCGAACCCCGCGAGCAGGACGAGGGGCACGGCGATCGGCGCGAAGTAGGTGGCGTGCGGCACCGCGGCGACGGTCAGGATGAGTGCCGTCACCGCGACCCAGAGAAGCAGCGCGGCGGTCATGCCGCGCTGCTCCGCGGTCGCCGGGGCGGCCTCCGTGACGACGGCCGGGAGCCGGCGCCGCGCGGATGGGACGGCGAGCAGGACCAGCAGGACGGCCCCCGCGAGGGCGAGCGGGTACAGCCAGCCGATCTGGGTCGCCAGCTGCGGCAGCAGCAGCTTCAGCGGGCTGTGCGCGGCGTCCTCCAGCCGCGTCTGCAACTGGACCCCGTGCCCGCCCAGCTGCGGCACGCTGCCGGGGACGAGGCCGGGCACGATCCGGTCGGCACCGTTGTAGCCGAAGACCATCGAGAGGAGCGACCCGTCGGTGGTGCCGTCGGCGTAGGGGCGCTGCCCCGCGGGGAGCAGCGAGATCGCCACCACCCAGGAGAGCGAGAGGCCGACGGTGAGCGCTCCGGTCGCGAGCGCGACGATCGTCCGTCTCCCGCGCGACCCGGGGAGCGCCAGGAGTGCGAGGGCCAGGACCGCCGGCACGACGAACCAGGCCTGCAGCATCTTGGCCTGGAACCCGATCGCGACCCAGAGCGCAGCGACCGCGAACCAGCGAACGTGCCCCGTGATCGCGCCGCGCTGCGCCGCCAGCACCGCCAGGACGCTCGCCATCGTGAGCAGGCCGTCCTCCATGGGGCGGCCGAACATCGCGGCCAGCATGGGCGTGAAGGCCGTGCCGAGCGCGGCCGCGACCGCCAGGGCGGGCCCTCGCCAGCGCATCCCGAGGGCGTAGGCCGCGACGATGGTGACGGCGCCCTCGACGGCCTGGGGAAGGGACAGCGCCCAGGCGTGGACGCCGAACAGGCGGATCGCGAGCGCCTGGGGCACGAGGAATCCGGACAATTTGTCGAGGGTGGTGGTCCCCGCGCGGTCGAGCGCGCCGACGAAGAGGTCGTGCGGCGAACCGGCCATGCTCACGGCGGAGGCGGCGTAGTAGGTCGACAGACCGCTCTCGCCGATGTTCCAGGTGAAGAACAGGACGCCGAGGACGACGGCGGCGACGAGGCCCATCCGGGCGCCGAGCGGCCGCCCGCGCCAGAGCGCCAGGCGCGAGCGGAGGTCGGGGCTGCTCACGCCCCGAGTCGAGCCGATCAGCCGCAAGACCGCTCTGAGAATCGCCCCATCGCGTCGCGCGCCCGCGCCGCGCGGGCGCCGCGGCTTAGAGTCGAGGCATGTCGTTGCTCGACGGGATCCAGCATCCCCGTGATCTCGACCGCCTGTCTCCCGAGCAGCTCGAGGAGCTCGCCGGGGAGATCCGTCGCTTCCTGGTCGCCGAGGTCTCCAAGACCGGCGGCCACCTCGGCCCGAACCTCGGCGTCGTCGAGCTGACGCTCGCCATCCACCGCGTGTTCGACTCGCCGCGCGACGCGATCGTGTTCGACACCGGCCACCAGAGCTACGTGCACAAGCTGGTCACCGGCCGGCACGACTTCAGCCGGCTGCGGATGTCGGGGGGACTCGCCGGCTACCCGCAGCGCGCCGAGTCGGTGCACGACATCGTCGAGTCGTCGCACGCCTCGAGCTCGCTCAGCTGGGCGGACGGCATCTCCCGCGCCTTCGCGATGACGGGCCAGAGGGACCGCCACGTGGTCGCCGTCGTGGGCGACGGCGCGCTGACCGGCGGGATGACGTGGGAGGCCCTCAACAACATCACCGACGACAACTCGCGTCGCCTGGTGATCGTCGTCAACGACAACGGCCGGTCCTACGCGCCGACCATCGGCGGGATGGCGCGGTTCCTCAACTCGGTGCGCACCCGCCCCGCCTATCGCGACCTCTACCGCACGAGCGAGAAGGTGTTCGCGAAGTTCGGGCCGGTCGGGCGCGCGGTCTACCGCGGCGTCCGCGGCGGCGCCCACGGCTTCCTCTCGCGGTTCACCAACAACGAGGCGCTCTACTCGAACCTCGACATCAAGTACATCGGGCCGGTGCACGGGCACGACCTGGGGGCTCTCCAGCTCGCCCTCCAGCAGGCGAAGGACTACGGCGCCCCGGTGCTCGTGCACGTCATCACCGAGAAGGGGCACGGCTACGAGCCCGCGGTGGCCGACGTCGCCGACCAGGTCCACGCGGTCGGCCAGATCGACCCGGAGACCGGGGAGCCGATCGAGCACGCGAGCCGCCCCTCGTGGACGAGCGTGTTCGCGGACGAGATCGTCGAGCTGGCCGACCGCGACCCGCGGATCGTCGGCATCACGGCCGCGATGCTGCGGCCGACCGGCCTCCACCGCTTCGCCGAGAAGCACCCCGGACGCGTCTTCGACGTCGGCATCGCCGAGCAGCACGCCGTGACGAGCGCCGCAGGGCTGGCGTTCGGCGGGCTCCATCCCGTCGTCGCGCTCTACGCGACCTTCGTGAACCGCGCCTTCGACCAGATCCTCATGGACGTCGCCCTGCACCGCGCGGGCGTCACGTTCGTGCTCGACCGTGCCGGTGTGACCGGGCCGGATGGCGCGAGCCACCACGGCATGTGGGACCTCGCGATCCTCCAGGCGGTGCCGAACGTGCGGATCGCCGCGCCCCGCGACGCGTCGCGGCTGCGCGAGGAGCTCGGGGAGGCCGTCGCGGTCCAGGACGCGCCCACGGTCCTGCGGTACTCGAAGGGCACTGTCGGCAACGAGTTCGACGCGGTGCGCCGCGACGCCTCGGGCGTCGACGTTCTGCGGGAGGCGCCGCACCGCGACGTGCTCATCGTCACCGTCGGCCCCATGGCCGAGATCGGCATGAAGGTCGCCGAGCGGCTCGCCGCGCAGGGGATCGGCGCCACGGTCGTCGACCCGCGCTGGGTCGCGCCCGTGCCCGCCGGGATCGTGGAGCTCGCGGCGCAGCACCGGCTCGTCGTCTCGATCGAGGACGGCATCCGGGTCGGCGGGATCGGCACCCGGATCCGCCAGGACCTGCGCGCCGCGGGCGTCGACACGGCGGTCGACGAGCTCGGGCTGCCGGACCAGTTCCTGCCGCACGGGTCGCGCGACGAGATCCTCGCGGGCGTCGGGCTCACCGATCAGCAGATCGCGCGCGACATCGTCGCCCAGGTGCTCGGCCAGCGGCTGCCGATCGCGCGGCCGCTCCCCGAGGAGCAGACCACCGAGCCGGTCGACCGGCGGCTCTGACGTCGCACGTCGACGCGCGGCGGCGGGAAGAGTCGCGCGTTCCTCCGGATTTCACTCAGGGCAGAGCCGAGCGCCTACCCGGATGTCGGTGGCTCTCGCTAATGTGGACACCGTTCACATCGGTCGCCGGCTCACCGGCATGGCCTGAATCATCGACCACCCTCGCCCCGGAGGAACCATGACCGACGCCGCCGTCCAGGCCGCTCCGCCCAGCTCACCGGTCGACCAGGCGATCGCCTCGCGCAATCGCGTGGCGATCGTCCTGCTGCTCGTCTCGGTGTTCGTCGTCTTCCTCAACGAGACGATCATGAGCGTCGCGGTGCCGAAGATCATCGCCGACTTCCGGGTCACGCCGAGCGCCGGTCAGTGGCTGACGACCGCGTTCGCGCTGACGGCGGCGATCGTCGTCCCCGTGACGGGGTGGCTGCTCCAGCGGCTCAACACCCGGCCCGTCTTCATCACGGCGATGTCGCTCTTCGTCGCGGGGACCCTGCTCGCCGCCGTCGCACCGACGTTCGGTGTGCTGCTGATCGGCCGCGTCGTCCAGGCGTCCGGCACGGCGATCATGATGCCGCTGCTGATGACGACGGTGCTGACGCTCGTCCCGCTCTCCGATCGCGGCCGGATGATGGGCCGCATCTCGATCGTGATGTCCGTCGCGCCCGCGATCGGCCCCGCCGTCTCCGGGCTCATCGTGGATGCGCTGAGCTGGCGGTTCATCTTCTGGATCGTGCTCCCGATCGCGGCCGCGGCGCTCGTCGTCGGCATCCTCCGCGTGCCGAACATCTCGGAGCCGCGCCGGTCGCCGCTCGACGTGCTCTCGGTGATCCTCTCGGCGTTCGCGTTCGGCGGCCTCGTGTACGGTCTGAGCGGCCTCGGGGCGAGCGCCGAGGGCGACGCGCTCGTCGCTCCCTGGATCCCGATCGCGGTCGGCGCCGCCTTCCTCGTGCTGTTCGTGGTCCGGCAGCTGGTCCTGCAGCGCCGCGACGCCGCGCTGCTGGACCTCCGCACCTTCCGGTCGCCGACCTTCTCGATCACGATCGTGATGTTCGTCATCATGATGGTGTCGCTGTTCGGCACTGTCATCGTGCTCCCGTTCTACGCGCAGAACGTCCTGCACTCGGACGTCCTCGTCAGCGGACTCGTCCTGCTGCCCGGCGGGCTCATCATGGGCCTGATCGGGCCGTTCGTGGGTCGGATCTACGACCGCTACGGCACGCGACCGCTGCTGGTGCCGGGCGCGGTGCTCGTGAGCCTCGGATTCTGGGGGCTCGCGATGCTGAACCAGGGGATGTCGGTGTGGTTCATCCTGCTGCCGCACATCGTCCTCAGCGTGGGCCTCGGCATCCTGTTCACCGTGCTCTTCACGGTGAGCACCTCGGCGCTGCCGCCGCACCTGTACTCGCACGGCAGCGCGACGCTGACCACGCTCCAGCAGGTCGCGGGGGCGGCGGGCACCGCCGTCTTCATCGCCCTGCTCGCAGCGGGCAGCGCCGCAGCCGGCAGCACGGATCCGCAGGACACCACGCCGTCGCAGCTCATGGAGGGCGTGCACTGGGCGTTCCTGTTCGGCGCGTTCGTGTCGCTCGTGCCGATCGTCATCGCATTCTTCGTGCGGGCGCCGAGATCGCTCCCCGCGGACGGCGCTCCGATCGCGAACCACTGACGCGGGTCGAGGAGCGCCGACGGCGCGTATCGAGACCTCCCGTCGTCATCCGGGGAGGTCTCGATACGGCGCTCCGCGCCTCCTCGACCCGCGCCGGGTCAGGCGACGCCGCGGATCGGCGGGTGGTGGAACGTGTCGCCGAATGCGCGCTCGCTCGCGCCCACCCGGTCGAGGTACGGCGTCGCGCCGCCCATGATGAACGGCCAGCCGGCCCCGAGGATCATCGCGAGGTCGATGTCCTCGGCCGCCGCGACGACGCCGTCCTCCAGCATCCGGTGGATCTCGTCGGCGAGGCCGTCCTCGAGGCGCGTCCGGAACTGGTCCGCCGTGAACGGCGTCGCGTCCGTCGGGATGTGCTTCTTGACGATCTCGAGCGCCTTCGGGTCGTAGCCCCTCTTGCGGCCCTTCGCGTCCTTCTCGATGATGTGGCCGTAGTCGGCGAGCTCGTCGAGCGCGGGGGAGGCGAAGAAGCGGTCCGGGAACGCCGCGTGATGCGTGTCGAGCACGTGCGCGCCGACGCGCAGGCCGACGAGCTCCAGGAGCACGTAGGGGTCCATCGGCAGCCCGAACGGCCGCACCGCCTCCACCACGGTGTCGAAGGGCGTGCCCTGCTCGACCGCGTGCATCGACTCCCCGAGCACCTTGGCGAGGATTCGGTTGACGATGAAGCCGGGGGTGTCCTTCGTGATGATGGCGTTCTTGCCGAGCCGCTTGGCGATCTCCATCGCCGTGGCGAGCGCCCGGTCGTCCGTCTTCGGCGCCTTCACGACCTCGATGAGCGGCATGACCGCCACGGGGTTGAAGAAGTGGAATCCGACGAGCCGCTCGGGGTGGGCGAGCTTCGCGCCGATCTCGTCGACCGACAGCGACGACGTGTTGGTCGCGAGGATCGCGTCCTCCGCGATGTGCTGCTCCACCTCGCCGAAGACCTTCTGCTTGACGCCGACCTCCTCGAACACGGCCTCGATGACCCAGTCGCAGTCGGCGAAGTCGGCCTTGTCGGTGGTGCCGGTGACGAGCGCCTTCAGGCGGTTCGCCTCGTCGGACGAGATGCGGCCCTTGGCGAGGCGCTCGTCGATGTGGTCGCGGATGTAGCCGAGGCCCTTGTCGACCCGCTCCTGGTCGAGGTCGGTGATCACGACCGGGACCTGCAGGCGGCGGACGAAGAGGAACGCGAACTGCGAGGCCATGAGCCCTGCCCCGAGGATGCCGACCTTCGTGACCGTGCGCGCGAGCCCCTTGTCGGGGGCGCCGGCGGGCCGCTTGGCCCGCTTCTGCGTGAGGTCGAAGGCGTACGCGCTCGCGCGGAACTGGTCGCCCGAGATGAGGTCGGCCAGCGCCTCGTCCTCGGCGGCGAACGCGCTCGTCTTGTCGGCGTTCTTCGCGGCCTTGATGAGGGCGAGCGCCCGGTAGGGGCTCTGCGGAGTCGGGCCGACCGCCTCCTTGAGCTGCTTCTCGGCGATCCCCACCGCGATGTCCCACTTGGTGAGGCGCTCGAGCTTGCCGGGCTCGTTCTTGCGCTTCACCTTGACGGCGCCGGACAGCACGCCGTCGGCCCACTTCAGCGAGTCCTCGAGGAAGTTCGCCGGAGCGAACATCGCGTCGGCGATGCCGAGCTCGAAGACCTCCGGCCCGCGGAGGAACCTGCGGCGCAGCGAGTTCGACTCGATGACCTTGAGCGCCTCCTCGATGCCGATGAGGTTCGGCAGGAGGTATGCGCCGCCCCAGCCGGGGATGATCCCCAGCATGACCTCGGGCAGCCCGAAGGCCGGCACCGACGAGTCGACCGTGCGGTACGTGGCGTGGAGGCCGATCTCCACGCCGCCGCCGAGCGCGAGGCCGTTGTAGAACACGAACGACGGCACGCCGAGCTCGGAGAGCTTGCGGAGCGTCGCGTGCCCGAGCTGCGCCATGAGCAGGCCCGTCTCGCGGTCCGGGATCTGGCCCACCTTGCTGAGGTCTGCTCCCGCGGCGAAGTTGAACTGCTTGCCGATCACCGCGACGCCGTCGATCTCCTTCGCGCCCGCCTGGGCGGTGAGGGCGTCGAGGTTCTGCGACAGCTCGTGGAGCGAGGCCGGCCCCAGGGTGTTGGGACGCGTGTAGTCGCGGCCGTTGTCGAGGGTGATGAGGGCGATCGTGCGCCCGCTCGGCAGTCGGACGTCACGGACGAAGGAGTGGGTGACGACCTCGTCGGGGTCGAGAGAGAGGAGCTTCCCGAAGTCGGGGGTCACGGTTCCGGCCATGCTCACTTGCCCTTCTTGCCGTCGTAGTGCGGGTTCTCCCAGATCACGGAGCCGCCCTGGCCGAGTCCGACGCACATCGCTGTCAGGCCGTAGCGCACGTCGGGACGCTCCTCGAACTGGCGCGCCAGCTGGATCATGAGGCGGACGCCGGAGGAGGCGAGCGGGTGGCCGATGGCGATCGCTCCGCCCCACACGTTGACCCGGGGGTCGTCGTCGTCGATGCCGAAGTGGTCGAGCAGCGACAGGACCTGCACGGCGAACGCCTCGTTGAGCTCGAACAGGCCGATGTCGTCGATCGTGAGGCCGGCCTTGCGGAGGGCCTTCTCGGTCGACGGGATCGGTCCGATGCCCATGACCTCCGGCTCGACGCCCGCGAAGGCGAAGGAGACCATGCGCATCTTGGCGCCGAGGCCGAGCTCCTCGGCCGCGGCGGCCGAGGCGATGAGCGACACCGTCGCGCCGTCGGTCAGCGGCGACGCGTTGCCCGCGGTGACGCGCCCGTGCGGGCGGAACGACGGCTTCAGACCGGCGAGGATCTCCATCGTCGTCTCGGGGCGACGGCCCTGGTCCTCGGTCGCGAGGCCCCAGCCCTGGTCGGACGGGATGGCCACGGGGATCAGGTCGGGCTGGATCTTCCCCGCCTGGTACGCGACCTCGAGCTTCTGCTGGCTGCGCATCGCGAAGTGGTCGGAGCGTTCCTTGGTGAGCTGCGGGAACCGGTCGTGCAGGCGCTCCGCGGTGTTGCCCATGTTGAGCGCGTCCGCGGCGACCAGGTTCTCGGCGACGAAGCGCGGGTTCGGGTCGAGGCCCTCGCCCATCGGGTGGTGGCCCATGTGCTCGACGCCGCCCGCGATGCCGATGTCGTACGCCCCGAATGCGATCGCGCCCGCGATGGTCGTGACGGTCGTCATGGCGCCGGCGCACATGCGGTCGACGGCATATCCGGGCACGCTCTGCGGCAGCCCGGCGAGGATGCCGACGCTGCGGCCGATGGTCGGGCCCTGGTCGCCGGTCTGCGAGGTCGCCGCGATCGCGATGTCGTCGACGCGGTCCTTCGGCAGGTTCGGGTTGCGCTCGAGCAACCCGATCGTCGCCTTGACGATCAGGTCGTCGCCGCGGGTCTTCCAGTACTGGCCCTTCTCGCCGGCTCGGCCGAAGGGGGTGCGGACGCCGTCTACGAAGACGACATCAGGGGTCTGGGCCACGATGCCTCCACATCAGGATCGGATGGTCGGGGCGCGAGCGCAGAGCGTTCCGCGTGCCCCGTCTCCGACCCTAGGTCGGGCCCTCCGACGGCGCCGGGTCCGTTGACCCTTCCTACGAAGGGGCCTCCGACGGCTCTCCGACGGTTTGGGGAGGTGCGACAAAGGCATCGGCGATCACCTGTGCGGTTGCCTCAACCTGCCAGGGCCGGGCCCCGAGCGCGGCCAGGGCTGCGGCGAGGCCGGCCGCATCCGCGGGGCTCGGTGGCGTCCAGGCGACGCGGCGCAGGTAGTCCGGGGTCAGGAGGTTCTCGACGGGGAGGCCGAGCCGCTCCGCGACCTCGGCGACCGCGGGCCGGGCGGCGCGGAGCCGCGCGTCCGCCTCCGGGTTCTTGTCGCCCCAGACCCGGGGCGGCGGCAGTGCATCGCCCGGCGGCCGCACCTGCGGCAGATCCGTGGTCGCGCGACCCGCCTCGATGGCGGCGAACCACCGGTCGATCTGACTGCGGCTGGCGCGGCCGGTGAACTCCTTGAGCGCGGCGAGCTCCCGCTTGCTCGCCGGGAGGACGCGCGCGGCGGCCGTCAGGGCGGCATCGGGGACGAGCCGGCCGGGGGCCGTGTCGATCTCCCGCGCGTACGCGTCCCGCGCCTCCCACAGCTCCCGCGCCACGGCGAGGTTGCGTGCCTGCCGGATCGCGTGGATCCCGGAGAGCCGCCGCCACGGCTCCTCGCGCACCGGGGTCCGGTGTGCGAGCACCGCGTCGAACTCCTGCCGCGCGATCTCGTTCTTGCCCTGCTCGTCGAGGATCGCGGCGAGGGCGTCGCGGAGGTCGGGGAGCAGCTCGACGTCGAGCGCGGCGTAGACGAGCCAGCTCTGGGGGAGCGGCCGGGTCGACCAGTCGGCCGCCGAGTGCTCCTTCGCCAGGTGGATGCCGAGCAGGTCCTCGACGACCGTGCCGAGGCCGACGCGCGGCAGGCCGGCGAGCCGGGCGCCGAGCTCGGTGTCGAAGATGCGCTCGGGGTCGAGGCCCACCTCGCGCAGGCATGCGAGGTCCTGGCTGGCCGCGTGCAGGATCCACTCCTCGCCGCGCATCGCGTCGGCCAGGGCGCCGAGGTCGCCGAGCGCGGGCGGGTCGAAGAGCGCGACCGTCGAGCCGCGTCGGTAGACCTGGATGAGGTAGGCGCGCTGCGAGTAGCGGAAGCCGGACGCGCGCTCGGCGTCGACGGCGAACGGGCCGGAGCCGGCCGCGAGGTCGGCGACGGCCGCGTCGAAGGCCTCGCGGGTGTCGATGACGGGGAGCTCCGCGTGCGGCAGCGGCTCGCGCGCGGGCGTGGCGGGATCAGTCACGCAGCGCTCGCACTCCCGGGAGCAGGCCGACGGCCCCGTCGGTCGGGGGGAGCCCGGCCAGCAGGCAGAGCAGGTCGCCCCATCCGGCCGCGTGCTGCCCGAGATCGCCGCCCTCCGGGCTCCACGAGGCGCGCAGCTCGAGCTGCGCGCTGTCGGTGGCCCCGGCGAGATCACCGAACCCGGTGGAGAGGACCTTGGTTGCCGTGCCCGAGGCGGCGTGATAGGCGGCTCCGCGGGCGGCCAGGCCGTCGACCAGCCACGACCAGGCGACCTCCGCGACGAACGGGTCGAGCCCGATGTCGGTCTCGAGCGGCGCCTGCGCGAAGCAGACGACTCGGAACCCGCCGCCCCACGCCTCCGGCTCGTCCGGGTCGTAGAGCAGCACGAATCGTCCGGTGCCGAGCAGCGAGTCCACGCCGTGGGTCACGGGGCGGACGTCGCCGGCGAGCGCGATCGCGAAGGGGGCGAGGCCGGCCGGGGCGTCGATCTCCTCGACGACCAGCTCCTCCCGCAGCGTCGCGGCGCGCACCGCCTCCTGCGCGGCACGGAAAGGGGCCGGCACCAGGGGACCGGACGTCTGTGCCACGTCAGCAGATTAGGCTTCCCTGGGAGCGGCGCGTGCGGAACACGCCGCCGAATCGGCGGGAGCGGGATGCGCCAGAGGGGTCCGCGAGGGGTCATCGCCCCGCGACCGCGTGCCCGGCGCGCCGCCGTCGGCGCGGCGATCGGCGTCGCGGGAGCCCTCAGCGCCGCAGCGCTGGGATCGGCGGCCATCACGGTGCTCGTGGCCCGCGCGGTCATCGTGCCGCCGTCGCGGCGCACCGAGGATGTGCGGATCCTGCGGGTCGACGCGACGCGGCGGCTGATCACGCTCTCGGTCACGCCCGACTCCGTGCTCCCCGGCGTCTACAGCTTCTGGTTCGACCAGGACGCGGGCAACGCGCGGGTCGGTGAGATCGTGGCGCAGACCGCGACCACCGTCACCCGACGCCTGCTGGGGGTCGAGTTCGGCGACCTCGGGGAGGCGCGGGTCGGGCGCTTCAACGGGTGGTTCTACCTGACGCCGGGCGATCTCGACGTCCCGTTCGAGGACGTGGCGATCGCGACGCCGCTCGGCGATGCACCGGCCTGGCGGATCCCCGCCGACTCGGCGCGGCCGTCCACACGTTGGATGATCGGCGTGCACGGGCGCGCCGTGCGCCGCAGCGAGGTGCTGCGGGCCGTGCCCGTGTTCCGGGAGACCGGCTACGACTCCCTCATCGTCAGCTATCGCAACGACGGCGAGGCCCCGCGCAGCGCCGACTACCGCTACGCGCTGGGGGATCGCGAGTGGATCGACGTCGAGGCGGCGATGCGGTACGCGCTGAGCCACGGCGCGGAGGAGATCGTGCTCATGGGGTGGTCCATGGGCGGCGCCACCGTCCTGCAGGCCCTCACCCGCTCGCTCTACGGCGACCGGGTCACGGGCGTGGTCCTCGAGTCCCCGGTGGTCGACTGGATCGCGACCCTCGACTTCCAGGTCACGCTGCGCCGCCTGCCACCGGCCGTGCGCTATCCGGTGCTCGCGATGTTCCGCTCGCGGTGGGGCGGGATCCTCACCGGTCTCGCCGAGCCGCTCGACCTGCAGCGCATGGACTTCGTCCGCCGCGCCCGCGAGCTGGACACGCCGATCCTGCTGCTGCACAGCGACGACGACGGGTTCGTGCCGTCGACGGCCTCCCGGGCGCTTGCCGTCGCGCGGCCGGACATCGTGACGTTCGTGCCGTTCGAGGTCGCCCGGCACACCAAGCTCTGGAACTACCAGCCCGAGCGCTGGGAGGGGGCGATCCGCGACTGGCTCGCGGCGCTCCCGTCCTCGGAGCGCACGACGTAGCGGGCGTAGCTCACCCCGGCGTTGTCGACCAGGAGGTGCTGCAGTTCCAACCGGGGCGTGCGGGCTCCGCCGAAGGGCGGGAGCGGGGTGCCGCCGACGAGCCGCGGCACGGTCGTGAGACAGATCTCATCGACGAGACCGGCGTCGAGGAGCTGCGCGACGACCGAGGGGCCGCCCTCGCAGACGATGCGGCCGTGACGCTCCGGCAGCGCTCCGAGCACGACGTCGACCGGGCGCAGCGCTGCGGAGCCGATGCGGCCCGACCGCGACAGCACCGCGAGCGGCGTGGTCCGGGGGACGAGCTGGGGCTCCGCGCGCAGGGTCGCGGCGCCGACGAGCACGACGTCCGACTCGGCGCGGATCGCCCCGAGGACCGCCCGGTCGGCCCCGGTCGTGAGGGACGACGACGTGCCGTCCGGGCCCACGGCGCTGCCGTCGAGCGACACGACGAGGTTCACCCGGATCCAGTCCGGCGCGGGAGCCGCGTACAGCTCCCGCAGACGCGCCCGGTCGGCGGGCAGCCGCCCGGTGTTCAGGCGGCGGCCTTCTCGCGCACCTGGCGCTGGATCCGGCCGAGCATCCCCATCATCCCGCGGATGCGGAGCGGGCTCACCGCCTCGGTGAGCCCGAGCTCCAGGGGGTAGTCGGCGGGGACGGTGAGCACCTCGTCCACCGTGAGGCCGTCGAGACCCTCGTGCAGGATCGAGGCGAAGCCGCGCGTCGTCGGCGCCTCCCGCGGCGCGGTGACGTTGATCCGCACCACGCCCTCGGTCACCTCGACGAACAGGAACACGGGGGACTGGCACTCGACCACGCGCTCCAGCAGGTCGGGGTGATCGCGGTAGCGCTCCTCGAGCTCGGGCAGCGCCTGCGAGAACTCGAGGAGCAGCTGCAGCCGCTCGCCCTGATCTAGCGCGAGGAAGTCGTCGCGGATCGACGCGAGCGATGCCGGCAGCGGGGTCTCGGCCATCCCTCCAGGCTAGCGAGCTACAGCGTGCCGGGCTCGGCGCTGCGGGCGATCGGCACGCGCACCGCGCTGCCCCACTCCGTCCAGGAGCCGTCGTAGTTGCGCACGTCCGGCAGGCCGAGGAGGTGCGTCAGCACGAACCAGGTGTGGCTCGAGCGCTCGCCGATGCGGCAGTAGGCGATGACGGGCTCGTCCCCGCGGAGGCCGACCTCGTCGCGGTAGATCGCGCCGAGCTCGTCGACGGACTTGAAGCGGCCGTCCTCCGCGACCGCGCGCGCCCACGGCACGTTCGCCGCGGTGGGGATGTGGCCGGCGCGCAGCGCGCCCTCCTCCGGATAGTCGGGGGCCGTGGTCCGGTCGCCGACGTACTCGGGGTTCGAGCGGACGTCGACGAGGCGGGCGGTGCCGAGCCCGGCGAGCACGTCGTCGCGGAAGGCGCGGATCTTGGAGTCGTCGCGCTCGACGACCGGGTAGTCGACAGGAGTGACCGGGGTCGCCTCGGTCGTGTACGCGCGCCCCTCGGCCTCCCAGGCGGCGCGGCCGCCGTCGAGGAGCCGGACGTCCTCGTGGCCGAAGAGCGAGAACACCCAGAGCGCGTAGGCGGCCCACCAGTTGTTCTTGTCGCCGTAGAGGACGACCGTCGTGTCGCGGCCGATGCCGCGCGAGCCGAGGAGCTTCGCGAACCCGGCGCCGTCGACGTAGTCGCGGGTCACCGGGTCGTTGAGGTCGGTGTGCCAGTCGACCTTGACGGCGCCCGGGATGTGGCCGGTCTCATAGAGCAGCACGTCCTCGTCGGATTCCACGACCACGAGACCGGGTTCGCCCAGGTGCTCGGCGAGCCACGCGGTGGTCACGAGACGCTCGGGATGCGCGAAGGCCTGCAGGGCCTGGTCCTGGTCGAGCTCGACGGTCATGAATGTTCTCCTGTCGTAGGCTGGGAGCCGCCTTCCAGGCTAAGCAGTCGACGCCCGGGCCCGCTGCCGTGCCGTAAGAGTTCGACACACCACCCGCGTGCAGAAGGACCTCCGTGCAGCAGCTCTCCGTGCCCTCGCTCGCCGACCGCTCGCCGCAGATGAGCGGGGCGGATCTGGCGGCGTCGCTGACCCCGCCGCGCCAGTTCACCGAGGCGACGCTCGACAACTACCGGCCCGATCCCGACTACCCGTCGCAGGCGGAGGCCGTGGCGAAGGTCCGCGCGTTCGCGGACGGGTGGAACCGTCGGGACGGGGGCGGGGGCCTCTTCGGGCGTCGTCGTTCGAAGGAGCAGGCCGCGAAGCCCGGCATCTATCTGGACGGCGGGTTCGGCGTCGGCAAGACCCACCTGCTGGCGGCGCTCTGGAAGCTCGCGCCCGGGCGGAAGTACTTCGGCACCTTCATCGAGTACACGGCGCTCGTGGGCGCGCTCGGCTACGCGGGGGCGGCGAAGCTGCTGAAGGGCGCCAGCCTGCTCGCGATCGACGAGTTCGAGCTCGACGACCCGGGCGACACGATGATGATGAGCCGGCTGCTCGGTGACCTGGTCGCCTCCGGCACGCGGATCGCGGCCACCTCGAACACGCCGCCGAACGCCCTCGGGGAGGGCCGCTTCGCCGCCGCCGACTTCCTCCGCGAGATCTCCGCCCTCGCGGACCGCTTCGACATCGTGCGGATCGACGGCCTCGACTACCGCCGCCGCGAGATCGAGGGCCACGCCGTCGCCCTCGACGACGACGCGTTCGCGGAGCGGCTCGGCACGGCCGCCGCGGCGGGCACGGTCACCTCCGACGAGTTCCCGGCGCTGCTGCACCACCTGTCGCAGGTGCACCCGTCTCGCTACGTGAAGCTCGTCGACGGGCTCGACGCGATCGGGATCCGCGACGTGCGGACGCTCACCGACCAGTCGGACGCGCTGCGCTTCGTCGCCATGGTGGACCGGCTCTACGACGCGCAGGTGCGCGTGCTCGCGACGGGGACGCCGCTCGACGCGGTGTTCGGCGACGAGATGCTCGGCGGCGGCTACCGCAAGAAGTACCTGCGCGCCACCTCGCGCCTCATCGCCCTGACCAACATGGGCGTCACACCCGGCGCGTAGTCCGCGCGCGGGCGAGCGTCACGACGGCTCCGATCACGACCGCCGCAGCCGAGCCGCACAGCACCGCGAGGGTGCCCTCGGTCGCCACCGCCTCGTCGCCCGAGAAGGCGAGCTCGTTCATGAGCAGCGACACCGTGAAGCCGATCCCGCCGAGGGTGGCGAGCACGAGGACGTCGCCGATCGGCGCGCGCGCCGACTTCGCGACGAGCAGCCCCCCGAGCAGCGCGCCGGCCGTGATGCCGATGAGCTTGCCCGCCGGCAGGCCGATCGCGATGCCCCAGAAGGCGGGGCTGAGCGCGCCGATCCCGACCGCCGGGATGACGACGAGCGATGCGGTCAGGGCGAACAGCGGCAGGACGATCGCGTTGGACCAGGGCTCGAGGGCGTGCCGAGTGCGCTGCGCGACCCGCGGCGACAGTGCGAGCCCCAGTGCGACGCCGGCGATCGTCGCATGCACCCCGGACGCGTGCACGAGCGCCCAGGTCAGGATCCCGAGCGCGACGAGCAGCACCACGACGAGCGGGGCGAGCCGTCCGCGGACGCGCGTGCTGAGGAATCCGAAGGCGACCACGACGGGGACGGCCAGCAGAAGGGGCGCCGGGTGCAGCTCCCGCGTGAAGAAGAACGCGATGAGCAGGATCGCGACCAGGTCGTCGAGCACCGCCAGGGCGAGCAGCAGCGCGCGGATCCGCGACGGCAGCCCCCGACCCGCGAGCGAGAGCACCCCCAGCGCGAACGCGATGTCGGTGGCGGTCGGGATCGGCCATCCGCCGAGCAGTGCGGGATCGCGCACGACGAGCACGTAGACGAGCGCCGGGACGGCGACCCCGCCGAGAGCGGCGATCGCGGGGACGAGCGCCTTGCGCGGGGTGTCGAGCTCGCCGTGGGTGAGCTCGTGCCGCAGCTCGATGGCGGCGAGGAAGAAGAAGATCGCGAGGAGCCCGTCCGTGATCCAGTGGCCGACGCTGAGGTCGAGCCCGAGGGACGCGATGCCGACGTGCGCGTCGCGCAGCCCGGTCATCGCGGGTCCGGCAGGCGAGTTGGCGAGGACGAGGCCGGCGGCGGCGGCGAGCACGAGGAGCACAGCGGCCAAGCGGTCAGAGCGCAGAATCCCCACGGGTCCATTGTGGCGGCCGCATGATGAGCGATTCCCCGGCGCCGCGAAACACGATGTTCACATCCGGGGGCGGCCTGTAACGACCGCGAAACACGAGGGGCCCGCTGCGGTAACAGCCTCCCGCCACACTGACCCGTACCCGAGCCGGCTCTCGGCCTCGGACCCGAGACGAAGGAACCTGCAACATGCTCCATTTCGCAGACTCCCCGACGGCGGCCGACGCGATCACGGCGACCAACTCGCTGTGGCTGCTCGTCGCCGCGGCGCTGGTACTGCTCATGACCCCCGGCGTCGCGTTCTTCTACGGCGGCATGGTCAAGGCCAAGAGCGTCATCAGCATGATGATGATGAGCTTCGGCGCGATCGCGCTCGTCGGCGTGCTCTGGATGCTCTACGGCTACGGCCTGGCGTTCGGCACCCCGCTCATCCCGCACTTCCTCGGCAACCCGTTCGACGCGTCCAACAACCTGATCGGGCTCACCCACCTGCTCGGGATCGGCAAGGGCGGCGCGATGAGCCCGGACCTCGGCGGCCTCGCGTTCGTCGGCTTCCAGGCGACCTTCGCGATCATCACCGTCGCGCTCATCTCCGGCGCCATCGCCGACCGCGCCAAGTTCGGCGCCTGGATGGTCTTCGCCGGCATCTGGGTCACGATCGTCTACTTCCCGGTCGCGTACTGGGTGTTCAACCTCAGCGACGGCTGGGCCCCGAAGGTGCTGGGCGTGAACGACTTCGCGGGCGGCACCGCGGTCCACATCAACGCCGGCGCCGCGGGCCTCGCCCTCGCTCTGGTGCTCGGCCGCCGGGTCGGCTTCAAGAAGGGCATGAACCAGCCGCACAACGTGCCGCTGACGCTCATCGGTGCCGCGATGCTGTGGTTCGGCTGGTTCGGGTTCAACTCCGGCTCGGAGGCGGCCGTCGACGGCGTCGCCGCGATCGCCTGGATCAACACCCTCGCCGCCCCGGCCGCCGCGACCCTCGGCTGGCTGATCGTCGAGAAGATCAAGGACGGCAAGCCGACCTCGATCGGTGCGGCCTCCGGCGCGGTCTCGGGCCTCGTCGCCATCACCCCGGCCTGTAACATCCTGACGCCCGGCTGGGGCATCCTCCTCGGCCTGCTGACCGGGGCCCTGTGCTGCATCGCGATCGAGCTCAAGTTCAAGCTCGGCTTCGACGACTCGCTCGACGTCGTGGGCATCCACCTCATCGGCGGACTGTTCGGCACGCTCTACATCGGCATCTTCGGCTCGGGCATCGGCCTCCTCGACACCGGCAGCTTCAAGCAGCTCGGCGTCCAGGCGGTCGCCGCCTTCGGCGTGATGATCTTCAGCTTCGTGATGGCCTTCATCATCGGGACGATCATCCAGAAGACGATGGGCTTCCGGATCAAGAGCGAGGACGAGGTCGCCGGCGTCGACACGTCGGTGCACGGCGAGGGCGCGTACGAGCTCGAGCCCGTCAACGCGTAGCGCCTCACCCGCGCGGGGCGTCGCCTTCTCGAAGGCGACGCCCCGTAGCGTGTCCGCATGACGCCCGAGGTCGCCGCCGTCACCTGGGTCGGGGTCGCGGCGATGATCGCGGTCGCCGTCGCGGTGCTCCGGGTGCTGCCGGGGCTGCAGGGAACCGGAGGGCGGCTCCTGGCGCTGTCGGTCGTCGTCGGCGGCGAGACGGTAGTGCTGGGGCTCGTCACCGGTGCCGCGCGGGCGCCCTACCTGGTGGATCTCGCCTCGGCCGCCGCGGTCGTGATGGCGCTTCTGCTGGCCGCCGCCGATGCGGCGGGCGCCGGACCGGGGCGGCGCTGGCTGGTCCCGGTCGTGTGGGGGGTGGTCGTGCTCCCCGTCACCGCGCTCGGACCGCTGCTCGTCACCGCGGGGTGCGCCGGTCTCCCGTGCGAGCTGCAGGACTTCGGCGGTGCGCTGCCGCTCGCGCTGGGACCCGCCGTGGTCGCGCTCGGGGCGCTGCTTCTGCCGCGCGGGGCTCGGCGGGGGCTGCCGGCGCTGTCGACGGGCGCGTCGGTCCTGCTCGGGGCGACGGTGTGGGCCGCGTCCGTGCTGTGGATCGCCGCGATGGAGGGGGCGCTCGACGCCTACACGCCGACGCTGCTGATCGCGGGAGCCGTCGGTCCCGCGGTGGGGGCCGCTATCTGGCTGCTGATCGACGTCCTCCGCCGCGCGGACCGACCGGTCGCCCGCTCCCTCGCCCTCGGGGCCATGGTGGGGATGGTCGCGACGCTCGCCGGCGCCGCGACGGTCGCCCCGCCGTTCTCCCTCGCGGTGAGCGCGCTCGGCACCGCGATCGCGGCCGGCGTGGCCGGACGGAGCACATCATCCGTGCCGCGCGCCGGCGGTGCGGTCCTCGCGGCTGCGTTCGTGGGTCTGCTCGCGCCGGTCGTGTCGGGCGACGCCGTCGGCGTGCTGTTCACGGCTCAGATCGACGCGCTCCCGGTCCCCGTGGAGGCCGCAGCGGCGGTGGCGGCCGCCGCCGCGGTCCTCTCGATCCCGGTCTGGCTCGCGCTCCGGTATGCCGGGGGACGCCGGGTCGGCCGGCGCCCGGTCAGTCGGCGCGGACGCGCTCCGCGAAGTCCCTGACCCGCTGCTGCAGCGACGCGATGCGCCGGGCGATCTCGGCCTCGCGGTCGAAGCCCTCGTACGCGAGGGGCGGCATCCGGCGGACGTTCGTCGAGCACTCGAATCCGGAGCAGACGAGCGTGCCGAGCGTGTCGCCGCGACGGCCGGCGGCTCCCGCCCGGCGCGCCGCGAAGAAGACGACCTCGTTCGGGAGCCGCACGTCCTCGCACCACGAGCACTGCGCCCGGGCCCGCGGCGTGCGCTCGGCCTGCCGGAGCAGGACGCCGACCGGCCCGTCGTCGAGCTCCGCGACGACGTAGCCGAGGAGCGGCTGCTTGGGATCGCGCCAGCCGAGGTAGTCGAGCCGATCCCATGACAGGTCGGAGAGATCGGGCAGAAGGGCGTCGCCGCGCTCCCGGCGGCTGGCGTTGACGAAGGAGGCGCGGATCCGCGCCTCGTCGAGGGCATGCATGGAGAGGGTCCTTGTCGATGGAGGTGATCGGCTCACGGACGAGCCGGGGAGTCGGATGCGCCGAGCGGCGCGGGACGACTACCTGCAGCCGGCGCGGTGGGCGCCGACGACCTCCTCACGCCGCGCGGGCGTCGACGGAATGCGGACCATGCCCCCGATGCTACGCCGCCCACCTCATGTCGCGGGACCTTGGTCCCTTCCCGGCCGCGTGCGGCCGCGGTTCACTCGAGACGTCGGATCCGAGAGGAACCGGCGAGGATCACCATCACCGGCGGCTTGGGCCGACGGTGGTGGCGGTGACGCGAGTCGCGACGCGAGGGGTCCACGGACCTCCCGCGCCATCCGCGTGCCCGCGACCAGGAGGAGCCCGATGACCCCGCCGTCCGAGTCGCCGACGCCCGCGTCGCCCGAATCCGCCTCGCCCCGACCCGTCATCGTCGGCTTCGACGGATCCGACCCCTCGGCCGATGCACTGCGGCAGGCGCGGAGCCTCGCCGAGGCGCTGGGCCTGCCGCTCGTGGTCCTCGTCGCGTGGCGCTACTCGATCCTCAGCGGCAAGGGGGAGCTCGTGCTCAACCTGTGGGGCGCGCTGGCCGACAGTCGACGCGCGGCGGAGGAGGCGGTCGGCGCGATCTACGGCGGTCCGCCCCCGGACAGCGTCTCCATCGAGCTGGTCGACGGGTCGCCGGCGCGCGAGCTCGTCCACGCGTCGGATCGCGCGGCCATGATCGTCGTCGGGAGTCGGGGGCTCGGCGGCTTCCAGGAGCTCCTGCTCGGCTCGGTCAGCGCTGCGGTCGCCGAGCACGCGCACTGCCCCGTCCTCGTCGTGCACTGATCACTCCGCCGCGCGGGACCTTCGCCCCTGCACCTCTCCCCGGGTCCCGGCTGGACTGGCGCCGAGAACGAAGGAGACCCTCATGACCATCACCGCCCCCGCGCACCGCGACCACGACATCCAGGTCGCTGTGCAGGACGAGCTGCAGTGGACCCCGGAGGTCGAGGCCGCCGGCATCGGCGTCGCGGTCGACGACGGCACGGTCACCCTCTCGGGCGAGACCGACTCCTACGCGGAGCGCGTCGCGGCGATGCACGCGGCGCTCCGCGTGCGCGGCGTCCGGGCGGTCGTCGACGAGATGATCGTCCACCCCCGCAACGCGTGGAGCGTCACGGAGACCGACATCGCCAAGGAGGTCGAACGCGCCCTGAAGTGGGCGAGCGACGTGCCCGACACGATCAAGGCGCAGATCGACGGGCGCCGGGTGACGCTGACGGGCTCCGCGCGCTGGAACTTCCAGCGGACCGCGGCGGAGCGCGCCGTGCGCTACCTGCGCGGCGTGTACGCGGTCAAGAACGACGTGGTCCTCGACTCCCGCCCCTCGGCGATCGAGACGGAGGACCGGATCCGCAAGGCGCTCGCGCGCAACGCGCAGATCGACGCCGACACGGTCGCCGTGAAGGTCACCGGGACGCAGGTGACGCTCACCGGCACCGTGCACTCCTGGGCCGAGAAGCAGCAGGCCGGGATCGCCGCGTGGGGGTCGCCGCACGTGACCGACGTCGACAACCGGATCGTGATCCGGGTCTGACCGGGGCGTCGTCATGAGCGGGATCGATTCGGATCGCCCCGAGCCCGGATCCGAGCCCGAGGGCCGGCCCCCGCGTCGGCGTGCCGGCAACGTCGCCGTCGCGCTCTCGCCCCTCGTCGCGGTGACCCTGTTCTTCGCGTTCGGCGCGCTGTTCGGCTACGCGTACGCCTGGCTCTGGTTCCTGCTCATCCCCGCGGTGGCGATCATCGTCTACGGCGGTCGGGGCCGATGACGATCGGGGCGGCGGAGCTGCTCTCCCGCGCGGCGATCCCCGGGCGCGTCGGCGAGGTCGGGGTGGAGCTCTGCTGGCGGGCGCTCGAGGCCACGAGCATGGGCCGGCTCGGTGTCGCGACCGACGCGGGTGTCGAGATCTATCCGATCAACTACGCGGTCGACGGCACGTGGATCTACTTCCGCACCGCCCCGGGATCGAAGCTCACGGCCGTCACCGCCCATCCGCAGGTCGCCCTCGAGATCGACGCGTTCGACGAGCGTGCGGCGTACAGCATCCTCGTCAAGGGCACGGCGGAGCGGGTCGAGGCGCCCTCGGTGCTGGACGAGGCGAGCGCGCTCTCGCTGACCGCCTGGATCCCGACGCTCAAGCTGCGCTGGGTGCGCATCCGCGCCCATGAGGTGACGGGGCGGGTCTTCCGTCGCGAGCCCGAGCCGGAGCCGTACCCATGACCGGCGGGCACCGGGTTCTGTGGTTCCGCGACATCGGCATCGACGACGTCCCGCGCGTAGGCGGCAAGAACGCGTCCCTCGGCGAGCTCATCCGCGCGCTGGAGCCCGCGGGGATCCGCGTCCCCGACGGGTTCGCGACCACGGCGGACGCCTACCGCGAGCTCATCGCCCACGGCGACCTCGGTCCGCGGATCGCGACCGAGCTCGCGGCCTACCGGTCCGGGACGGCATCGCTTGCCGCGACCGGGGAGGCCGTCCGCGAGGCGCTCCTCGCCGCCGAGCTCCCGCCCGAGCTGGCGGTGGAGATCCGGGAGGCCTACCGCGAGCTGGGCCGGCGCAGCGGCATCCCGCACCCCGCGGTCGCCGTCCGCAGCAGCGCGACGGCGGAGGACCTGCCCGACGCGAGCTTCGCCGGCCAGCAGGAGACGTTCCTCAACGTGGTCGGCGAGCGGCAGCTGCTCGAGGCCTGCCGGCGCTGCTACGCCTCGCTGTTCACCGACCGCGCGATTGACTACCGCCGCGCGAAGGGGTTCGACGACCTCGACGTGGCCCTGTCGATCGGCGTCCAGCGCATGGTCCGGAGCGACGTGGGCGCGTCCGGCGTGATGTTCTCGCTCGACCCGGAGAGCGGCTTCCCGCGCGTGGTCGTGATCAGCGCGGCCTGGGGCTTGGGGGAGCTCGTGGTGCAGGGCGTCGTCGACCCCGACCGCTACACCGTGTTCACGCCCCTGCTCGGCGACGCGTCGCTCCGCCCGATCATCGAGCGCGAGGTCGGCGCGAAGGAGCAGAAGATGGTCCACGCGCGCGGCGGCACCGCGCGCACCCGGACCGTCGCGACCACGCGGCGCGAGCGCGACTCCCTCGTCCTCGACGATGCCGACGTCCTTCAGCTCGCCCGTTGGGCGGCCGCGGTCGCCGAGCACTACGGCCGCCCCATGGACATGGAGTGGGCGAAGGACGGCGCGACCGGCGAGCTGTTCCTGGTGCAGGCCCGCCCCGAGACCGTGCACTCGACCCGATCGGGCGCATCCTTCGTGGTCCACCGCCTCACCGGGACGGGGCCGGTGCTCGTGCGCGGTGCCGCGATCGGCGACGGGATCGCGGCGGGCGAGGTCTGCGTGATCCGCGACCCCTCCGAGATGGCGCGGTTCCGCGACGGGGCGATCCTGGTCACCGAGATGACGGACCCCGACTGGGGCCCGGTGATGGCCCGCGCGGCGGGCATCGTCACCGAGCACGGCGGCACGACCAGTCACGCCGCGATCGTCAGCCGCGAGCGCGGGATCCCCGCCGTGGTCGGCACCGGGAACGCGACCTCGTCGCTCCGCGACGGGCAGGCGGTGACGCTCAGCTGCGCCGAGGGCGAGGAGGGGCGCGTCTACGCCGGGATCCTGCCGTTCGAGCGGGAGCAGATCGATCCCGGCTCCATCCCGTCGACCACGACCCGGCTGCTCGTCAACGTCGCGAGCCCGGACGCGGCGTTCCGCTGGTGGCGGCTGCCCGCCGCCGGCGTCGGGCTGGCGCGCATGGAGTTCATCGTCTCGGACCGGATCCGGGTCCACCCCATGGCGCTCGTCCACCCGGAGCGCGTGAGCGACCCGGCGGAGCGCGAGCGGATCGCCGGGCTCACCCGCGGGTGGCCGGACGGGTCCGCCTACTTCGTCGATACGCTCGCGCGGGGCCTCGCCACGATCGCGGCCCCCTTCCACCCGCATCCGACGATCGTGCGGATGAGCGACTTCAAGTCGAACGAGTACGCGCGGCTGCTCGGCGGCGCCGATTTCGAGCGGCCGGAGGAGAACCCGATGCTCGGGTTCCGCGGCGCGTCGCGGTACGACGACCCGCGCTACCGCGAGGGGTTCGAGCTCGAATGCCGGGCCGTGCGGATGGCGCGGAGCGAGTTCGGGTTCGCCTCGATCGCCGTGATGATCCCGTTCTGCCGCACCCTGGACGAGGCCGATCGGGTGCTGGCGCTCATGGCGCGGAACGGCCTCGAACGCGGCGTGGACGGCCTCCGCGTGCACATGATGTGCGAGCTGCCCGCCAACGTCGTGCTGGCCGAGCGGTTCGCCACCCGATTCGACGGCTTCTCGATCGGCTCCAACGATCTGACGCAGCTGACCCTCGGGGTCGACCGCGACGCGGAGGACCTGGCGGCGCTCTTCGACGAGCGCGACCCGGCCGTGCTCCGGATGATCGAGCTGGCGATCGAGGGGGCGCACGCGGCGGGGATCGAGGTGGGCATCTGCGGTCAGGCCCCGAGCGACCACCCGGAGTTCGCCGAGTTCCTCGTCCGGCGCGGCATCGACGCGATCTCCCTGAACCCGGACAGCTTCCTGCGGACCGCGCAGCACGTCGCCGAGGTCGAGCGGTCGATCCGACCGGTCGCCGTCACGGGGTGAAGACGATCCGGGCGGGGACCTTCCCGGCGAGCACGTCGGCCATCGACGTCGCCACGTCCTCGAGCGGCCGGGTCTCGGCGATGACCCGGGTGCGTCCGGCCGCGTGCAGGGCGAAGACCTCCCGCAGGTCCTCCCGGGTTCCGACGATGGATCCGATGACGCTCTTGCCGCCGAGCACGAGGTCGAAGATCGGGAGCGGGAAGGCGCCGTCCTTGGGCAGGGCCACGCAGACGAGGCGACCGCCGCGGCGGAGGCTCCGGTACGCCTGCTCGAAGACCGCGGGGCTCGCGGCGAGGACGATCGCGACGTCCGCGCCGCCGATCGCCTGCAGCGCGGCGACGGGATCCTGCGCGGCGGCGTCGATGACGTCGTCGGCCCCGAGTTCGCGGGCGAGCTGCAGCTTCTCGGCCGTCACGTCGACCGCCGTCACCAGCGCGCCGACGATCCGGGCGTACTGCAGAGCCAGGTGGCCGAGGCCGCCGATCCCGAACACGGCGACGCGCTCGGCGGGGACGACGTGCGCGACCTTCACGGCCTTGTAGGTCGTCACCCCGGCGCAGGTGAGCGGAGCCGCCTCGGCGGGCGCGATCCCGTCCGGCACGCGGACGACGTAGTCGGCGTCGGCGACCGCGAACTCCGCGAACGCGCCGTCGATGCTGTACCCGGTGTTGCGCTGCTCGAGGCAGAGGGTCTCGCGGCCGTCGATGCAGTACTCGCAGTGGCCGCAGGCGTGGCCGAGCCAGGGGAGGGCGACCCGGTCGCCGATCCGGACGCCGCGCACGTCGGCGGCGGCCTCCTCCACGATCCCGATGCCCTCGTGACCGGGGATGAACGGCGGGGTCGGGGTGACGGGCCAGTCGCCGTGGGCCGCGTGGATGTCGGTGTGGCAGAGCCCGCTCGCCTCGATGCGGACCAGCACCTGGCCGGCCGAGACGGACGGACGCTGGACGTCCTCGATCCTGATCTCCTGGTCGAAGCCCTCGACGACGGCAGCGCGCATGATGGTGTTCCTCTCCTCGGTCGGACGATGGGGCGATGCTCGCGACGCGGGTCGCCCGGGGGCAGGGCCGAACGTCCCGCGTGCTCTCAGATGCGCGACAGGCTGGTCATGATCGCCGCCGGTCGGTCGGGAGCGACGTGGATCTCGACGGTCCGCCGAGGCCCGGGGCCGACCAGCTCCCTCGTCGGGGCCGGGTCGACGGACGAGCGCGAGAACGTCGCGACGACGATGCGCGACTGCGTCGTCTCACCGAGCACCCGGATGCCACGCGCGTCGGCGTCGTCCTGCAGGATCCGCAGATGCCGGTTCGCGAGGCCCGCGAAGGCGGGCACGTTGTCGTTCGCGACATCGGCGTCGACGGCGGTGGTCACCGCGACGGTTCCCGACCAGTCGAGGGGGCGCACGCGCACGCGGAGGTACGCGAGGTGCGGGTCGGACATCGAGACGAAGCGCTCCTGCTCGACGGCGGTGCGCTCACCGGCCGCCTCCCGCACGAGGACCACCCGATGGAGGACTCCTCGGCGCAGATCGAGGCGCCGGTGGTCGTGCACGGTGCGGGCGCCGCCCGGGTCGAACAGGTCGCCGCGCGGCGACCTCACGGCGACGCGCGCCCAGTCCGGCAGATTGACGACGCTCTCGTCGACCCTCACGCCCCCGGGGCCCGGGGTCGCGAGCCGGTTGTAGACGCCGGCGACATACACCCCGGCGTATCGGCCGTCGCCGCCCGGCGCCTCCGGCGGAGCGCTGCGCACGAACACATAGCCGTTCCCGAGACCGAGGAGGACCTCCTCGAGTCCCCTCCGCTCCGGCTCGTCGCGCGGCAGGTCGAGGGTCCACGCGTCGCTGCGCGGTCGCGCGCACAACCCGCACGCCGATCTGCCGGAGACGGAGTCGTGTTGGCCCATCCGGTCGCTCCCGTCGCCCTCCGCTGCGCCCGAGCGGCGTGGCGACGCGAGGAGCTGTGGGCGGGCCTCGCGTCGCCACCGTCATCCGTCGCCAACCCGATGACGTCGCGTGATGACGCATCCAGGCAAGCGGGTGGAAACGATGCGCGGCAGGGTAGAAGGTCCCGCCTCGCGAGGCCTCAGGTCTCGCCGTCGGCCTCCGCCGTGTGGTCGGTCACGTCGGACCCGACGGCCTCCCGGCGGATCGCCTCGAGCGCCCGGAGCGCGAGCTCCTTCGCCGGGTAGAGTTCGCTCGTCGCGATCACGTCGCCCGTGTGGCGCGAGTTCACGGTCCAGATGTAGCCGCGGCGCTCCCGAAAGATGTGGAACGTCAGATCCCCGCTCATGGGGCCTCCCAGCGGCCGCACGGGCCCCGTCTATCATCGCGCCCTCGCGGTCACCGATCAAGAGGCTCGATCAGCGGAGCGATCACGGCGATCCGATGCGGTACCCCCGTCCGTGGACCGTGGTGATCATCTCGGGACCCGTCTTGCGTCGGACGTAGTGGACGTAGGTGTCCACCGTGCCGAGGTTGTCGCAGCCGGGGAACGCGCGGCGCAGGAGCTCTTCGCGCGCGAACGTGCGATGCGGCCGCCGCGCGAGCAGGGTCAGGAGACCCGTCTCCCGGGCGGTGAGGACGACCCGGCCGGTATACGGGGAGTGGAGCAGGCGCTCGAGCGGCTCCAGCTCCCAGCTCCCGATGCGGATCCGATCGAGACCGCCCCCGCGAGACCGGCGGATCGCCCGCAGGCGGGCGAGCAGCTCCTCGAACGAGAACGGCGGGGTGAGGTGATCGTCCGCGCCGGCGTCGAGCGCGCGCACCGCATCGGGCGTCCCGCCTCCTCCCAGGACGAGGACCGGGGTGGTGACGCCCCGGCGTCGAAGCGCCGCGACCACCTCGACGCCGTCGCCGTCGGAGAGCTGGCCGTCCACCAGCAGCACGTCGTGGTCGTCGCCGCCCAGCTCGAGCGCGGATCGGGCGTCGGTGACGGTGGTCACGGCGTAGAGGGGCCGGAGGACGGTCTCGAGCGCGCGCCCGAGATCGGCGGAGTCCTCGACCAGCAGCAACTGCGGCCCCGCTCCGAGCGGAGACGAGTCCGCTCCCTCGGTGGTGCGGTGCATGGGGGGAGCATCGGGCCCGGGAGACGGCGACGGCAGGGGCGATGGTCCCGCGGGACGTTGGCCCCTGGGGTGCGTCGGGCGGGGGCGGGAGCATCCGAGGACGGTGCCGGCGCTCGGCGGGAGAGGAGAAGCTCATGAGGTTCGCGAGGTTCATGGCGACCGACGCCGGGCGGACGCTCCGGGTCGTCGTCGGGGCCGGGCTCGCCCTGGTCGGCCTGTTCCTGCTGCCGTGGGGGCTCATCCTCGTGGTCGTCGGCGCGGCGGTCGCCGTCGCGGGGCTGACGAACCGGTGCCTCATCGCACCGCTGCTCGGCGTCCCGTTCCGCGGCGCGGACATCCCGGCGGCAGGGTCGGGCGAATCCCGCCGGTGAGCGACCGCGGCGAGATCGCGCGGCGCGCCTTCCTGGCCGGGCTGGGGCTCGCGGCGGGCGGGATCCTGCTCGCCGACGGTGTGGCCGGCCCCGGTGGCGGCGGGTCGGCCTGGGACCCAGAGAGCGCGGGGCCCGGCAGGCCGGCACGTGTGCCCGCCTACGAGCACCTCGTGGTGCTGATGCTCGAGAACCGGTCGTTCGACCACCTGCTCGGGCGGCTCTACGCCGACGGTGCGCTCCGCCCCGGACAGCGCTTCGAGGGAGTGCCCCGGCCCGCGCCCGTGAACGCCGCCCCGGACGGCACGCCCGTCGCGGCCTATCCGTACAGCGGGCCGCGCAGCTCGGTGCTCCAGCAGCCGACCACCAACGCCGGCGAGGAGCTGCGCCACGTCACCCGCCAGCTCTACGGCGGGGCGCCGGCCCGCGGGCGGCCGTCGATGAGCGGCTTCGTCGCGGACTACGTCGACGCCGTCCGCGCGAACCGCGGCCGGGCGCCGACGTTCGAGGAGTACCGCCAGGTGATGGGCGGGTTCGCTCCGGACGCCCTGCCGGTCCTGGCCACCCTCGCGCGGAGCTTCGGCGTGTACGACCACTGGTTCGCCGCGGTGCCCTCGGACACGTTCTGCAACCGCTCGTTCGTCCACGCCGCGACGTCGCACGGATTCGTGACCAACGCCGGCAGCGGCGGCTACGCCAAGTGGTGGGACGCACCCGCGGTTCCGACGGTCTTCGACCGGCTGCGGGAAGCCGGGCTGTCGTGGCGCGTGTACTACGACGCGACTCAGGCGGTGTCGCTGACCGGCATCCTCTCGGCGCCGTCGACCGAGCCGTACTGGAAGAGCGACTTCCGGAGCATGGAGCAGTTCCACGCCGACGCCCGCGACGGCCGCCTCCCGGCCTACGCGTTCATCGAGCCGCGGATGATCGTGAACCGCAACAGCATGCATCCACCGACCGTCGCCGCGGCCGATCTGCCGATCGACGGCACGTCGGTCTACAACAAGAGCGTGGCGGACATGCTCGCCGCGGAGGCCCTCGTCGCCGAGGTCTACGAGAGCATCCGCACCAGTCGATCGAGCCGGGGATCGAACGCGCAGAACACGACCCTCGTCATCACCTTCGACGAGGCCGGCGGCCTCTTCGACCACGTGCCGCCGCCTGCCGCGGTCCCGCCGGACGGACCGGCGCGGCGGGAGCTCGGCTTCGGCTTCGATCGGCTCGGCTGCCGGGTGCCTGCCATCGTCGTCTCGGCGTGGACGGACCCGGGGACTGTGCTGAACGGCCGGGTCGATCACACCTCGATCGTCGCCACGATCTGCGCACAGCACGGCCTCGCGCCGCTCACGGACCGGGATGCGGCCTCGCGTCCGCTGTTCGCCTCGGTCACCCGGGCGGCACCGCGCCCGCCGTCGAGTTGGCCGGTCGCCGTCGCTCCGAGAGTGCCTGTCCCGCCGACGTCCGCCGCGCACCCACCGACGTCGACCGCGCTCGGGATGCTCGGGCTGGTCCTCGCGCGGTTCGACCCCGGCGCGCCGCGCCCGGTCGACCTCGCGTCCGCGGCCGACACCCTCGCCGACCACGGCGCCGGCCTGTTCGGCACCCTCGACCGGTCCCCGCGAGCGCCGTCCACCGAGCGCCGCCGGATGTGAATCTCCTCGCTTTCGCGGCCGCCCACGCGGAGAAACCTCTCATCCCGATCGGCGAGGGTCGAGACGATGAGCGATCAGACCTCCGTCCGCCGCCCCCTCGGCCCGTCCTGGCTTCTCCTCGACCTCCCCGCGGGATCGGCGCAGCCCCGGTGGTGGAGGTGGCTTGTCGCCTCCGTCGTCGCCGTCGTCGTGTCCGTGGCGGCCTGCTGGGCCGTCGCCGCCGCCACCGCCGCCGCGTTCCCCTCGACAGCCGGCTACGACCACTTCCAGTTCGCCGACTACGCGAAGCTGACCATCGCGGGCGTGGCCGTCGCGGCCGTCGTGTGGCCCCTCGCGACCCTCCTGTCCACCCGTGCGCGGCGGCTGTACCTCGTGCTGGCGGTGCTGGGCCTCGTGGCGAGCTTCGTGCCGGACCTCTGGATCCTCTACCGCGGCCAGCCGCTCATCGGCGTCCTCGCGTTGGCGATCATGCACGTCGCCGTCGGCGCGGTGACCGTCGCGGCGCTCCTCGGCCTCGCGCCGCAGCGTCGCCGCCACTAGGACCTTCGGCCCTACGCGCGCACAGGCATTCCCGGTTGCCTGGTCCGGCGGGGCCGGCGGGCCCCGGTCGTCGCAGCGGTGACCAGCACGTCATAGCGGACGACCGCGGCGGTGCGGGGAGCCCTGATCCCTCCCGCACCGCCGCGTCACAACGAGACGGGGCCGTCGTCGTCCGCGACCTCGGCTCCGCGGCCACGCCGCGCGGCACCCGACACGGCGAGGATGTCGAGAGCGCCGATCAGTCCGACGATGGCGCCCGACGAGAAGCCGAGCACCCAGCCGAGAGCCGCCGGGACGACGACCCGCTCGAGCGGATGACGTCGGTACCCGCCGTGATGACGGAGGCAGTCGTCGCCGCGACCGTGGCCGAGGACGTTCCTGTGCATGTTCATGGCGCCCAGCCCAACCCCGCCGCCGCCGACCCGGCAGAGCCCAAGGTCCCTGGCTCGCGGGGACCTTGGGCCCTGGAACAGCCGACGGCGTCTCGCTTCGCTGGGGTCACCGCGGCGACGACGAGGAGGCGCTCATGTTCGCACGGGGTGCCGGCCCGCTGGGCCGGATCGCCGACCTGGACGGCCTGGCCCGAAGGGCGGAGTCGGCGCGATTCGTCGCCATCGGGGACGCATCCCATGGCACCGAGGAGTTCTACGCCTGGCGAGCGGTGCTCACGCGCCGGCTGATCGAGCAGCAGAGGATCTCGTGGATCGGCGTCGAGGGCGACTGGCCGGATTGCTGGCGGATCGACCGGTGGCTGCGCGGGATCGAGCACCGCGGCGAGGACGCGCGCTCGGTCCTCGCCCGGTTCGAACGCTGGCCGACCTGGCTCTGGGCGAACACCGCGGTCGCCGACTTCCTCGACTGGCTGCACGCCGAGAACCTGCGACGATCGGCCGGGGACCGGGTCGGCTTCTACGGCCTGGACGTCTACTCGCTGTGGGACTCCATGCGCCGCGTGGCGGACTGGCTCGCCGTCAACTCGCCCGACGACCTCCCCGCGGCGGTCGAGGCCTGGCGCTGCTTCCTCCCCTCGTACCAGGATCCCGAGCGGTACGCCCTGCGCACCCGCGTCGTGCCCGCGTCGTGCGAGCGCGAGGTCGTGGATCTGCTGGCCCGCACCCGGCGCGACGCGCTCGCCGGGGACTGGGCGGCCTTCGACGCTGCGCAGAACGCCGAGGTGGCCGCCGCCGCGGAGCACTACTACCGGGTCATGATGGGCGGGGACCGGGCGTCGTGGAACATTCGCGACGTGCACATGGCCGACACCGTCGGGCGGCTGAGCACCTACTTCGGCCCGGGCTCGCGGGGGGTCGTGTGGGCGCACAACACCCACGTGGGCGACGCGCGCGCGACGGACATGAGCACGGCCGGACTCCTCAACATCGGCCAGCTGCTGCGCGAGCGCTACGGACGCGGCCAGGTCGTGCTGATCGGCACCGCGACGCATCGCGGGACGGTGCTCGCGGCGCCGCGCTGGGGAGGAGAGCCGCGGGTCTACGACGTGCCGCCCGCGAGCCGGGGCAGTCACGAGGACAACCTGCACCGGCACTTCGCGCGGGATGTCGTCCTCGTGTTCGACGAGGCGCGCGACGGCTACGACGAGTGGCGGGGGCACCGGGCGATCGGGGTCGTCTACGACCCCCGTCGGGAATCCGGCAACTTCGTGCCGACTCTGCTCGACGATCGGTACGACGCCCTGATCTGGATCGAGGCGACGCAGGCGATCACGCCGATCCGCCGGGAACCGGGGCCGGCGGGGCCGGAACGGGAGACGGAGCCGACAGGGTTCTGAGTCACCCGACGGACAGGGCCCCGAGCATCGCGTGGACGGCGTAGACCGGCCAGACGATCGCCTGGAGCAGGGCGAGCACCACGGGCCAGAAGCCGCCGTCCGTGCGCTGGATGAAGTAGATCGCCGCGCCGATGTAGGCCATCAGCATCAGGAGGCCCCAGGCCCCGTTCCGCTCGACCACGCGGGTGCGCTCCGCCATGTCGGATCTCCTGCTCGTCGGGAGGGGCCGGGCGGTGCGGGGGGATGTGCCCCGCCCGCATCGCGACAGGCGATCGCCGCCGTGGTGAGAGCCGAAGCCGTCAGCCCGGTGGCCCGGCCGGAGGACCCCGGAGGTCCTCGCGCCGCCCATGCAACCCGGGGGACCGGGACCCGGACAGGGTCCAAGGTCCCGGCTCGGCCTCCGAGGACGGGACCAGCATCAGGGCGTGGCCCGCCTCCCGCAGGACGTGTCGGAGCCGGTCGTCGACGGAGCCTCCGATGACGACCAGATCGGCGGGCCGGGACTGGCGCAGGCCGTCCTCGACCGTGCCCTCGACCGGACGGACCGCGCGCGAGGCGGCGGGGCAGCCGGCGAGGATCCGGCCGGCTCGATCGCGCGCCGAGCTCGGGTCCGTGAAGGCGACAGAGCAGACCAGGACCTCGATGCCCCAGTCGCCGTGGGCGTGCCGTCGTGCCCAGCGCACCGCGGCCTCCCCGGGCGCCGACACGACGAGCACGCGGAACACGTCCTCAGCGTCGGGGCCCGGCCCGCAGCAGGGCAGGGCCGTTCGTCCTGCGGCGGGGCCGAAAGACCCTGGTCCTCCCGCGGCACAGGCCGATGCTGAGGGGATGGACGTCTTCCGGGACCGCCTGGACGCCGGTCACCTGCTGGCCGCGCGCCTCGCCGACCTGCGCGGCACCGCCACCACGGTGCTCGGCCTGCCGCGGGGCGGCGTGGTGGTCGCGGCCGAGGTCGCTCGTCGACTGGAGCTGCCGCTCGACGTGGTCATCGTCCGGAAGCTCGGAGTCCCGTCCCACCCGGAGGTCGCGATGGGCGCGATCGCCGAGGGCGGGATCCGGCTGCTCGACGAGGCGCTGCTGGAGCGCCTCGGGGTCGGCGCCGATCAGGTCGTCGACGTCGAGGAGCGCGAGCGGCGTGTGCTCGACACGCGCGCCGCCCGTCTCCGCTCCGGGGCGGAGCCCGCGTCGCTGCGCGGCCGCACGGCGCTGATCGTCGACGACGGCGTCGCCACGGGAGCCACCGCGACGGTGGCGGCCCACGCGGCGCGGCTGCGCGGGGCGGAGCGGGTGATCGTCGCGGCGCCGGTCGTCTCGCCCGATGCGGCCCGCGGGATCCCCGGGGCGGACCGCGTCGTCGCGCTGTCCGTGCCGCTGGGCTTCTTCGCCGTCGGAGCGCACTACCGCCGCTTCGGCGAGGTGACCGAGGACGAGGTCGTCGACCTCCTCGAGGAGGCGCACCGCCGGGAGGGCGCCGGCGCGACCCGGGGGAGCGGGCCGGGGTGACCTTCGGCCCTGCCGCGCTGATCGTCGCGCCATGACACTCGCGCCATGGACGAGAACGCGGTCGAGGAGATCGGGGTGGCCTTCGACGGCGGCATCGCCAGTCGTGCCGCGCTGGAATGGTCGGTGCAGCACGCGCTCATCACCGGGGCGGCGGTCGTCGCGATCGGTGCCGACGGTGATGCCGATCCGGATGCGGCGTGGGCGGAGGGCGAAGCGCCCGACGCGATCGTCGGCCGCCTCGCGGACGCGGTGGAGTGGGTGCACGTCAACGCGCCGTCCGTGCCGATCCGGCCCCTCGCGGAGCACGGCGACGCCGCCGAGGTCCTCGTCGATCACAGCCGGCACCTGGGTCTGCTGGTGATGGGGCGCCGCGCCCATCCCGGGCACCGCTCGCTCTTCGAGCCGGAGTCGCGCAAGCTCGCCGCCACCGCCGAGTGCCCGGTGGTCCTGGTCCCCGTGGACCACCCGGAACCCGACGGCCCGGTCGTGGTCGGCGTCGGCATGGAGGAGCGATCCACGGCCGCGCTCGACTTCGCCGCCGACGTCGCGGCGGATGCGAACCGCGTCCTGCACATCGTCCATGCCTGGTGGTCGTACGAGGTGCCGGATGACGCGCGCGGCGAGCCGCTCGACGCGACCGACTACCACCAGGGGATCGCCGATCGAGCCGCCGAGGCCGCCCGCGCGCGGCATCCGGGGCTCGAGGTGACGGTCGACTCGATCATCGGCGACGCCTACGTCGCGCTGCGCGCGCAGGAGCGGCACGCCTCGCTCCTCGTTCTCGGTCGGCGGCGGAGCGGGCTGCTCGTGCAGTGGCTGCTCGGCACGCTCGCGCTCGACCTGCTGTCGGACCTGGTGTGTCCGGTGGCCGTGGTCCCCGTCGCCCGTCGACCCTGACGCTCACCCGGCGGCAGCCGGGACGACGCACAACGGTGTGCGGGTGCGCGTGAGGAGCCGGCGGGCGACGGCCGCCGAGCCGCGGGCGCGCGTCCGGCCGCCGATCACGACCAGGCGGGCGTGCCGGGCCAACTCGGTCAGCACCTCGTCGACCTCGCCCTCCTCGAGCAGGGGCACGACCCGGGCCTCCGGGACCTCGTCGTGCACGTGCTGGACGGCGTCGTCGAGCACGCGGCGGTGCGCCGCCCGCCCCGCGTGCTCGGGGGCGACAGCGGGATCCGCCTCCCAGGCGTGCGCGAGCTGCAGGTCGACCCCGGCACGGGCCGCGTCGCGGGCGCCGATCACCACGGCACGGGCGCTGGCGGCGTTCGGAGCCACAGCCGCGAGCACCGGTCCCCGGGCCGCCGGGCCCCACCCGTCCGGCACGAGGACCGTCGTCGTCGGCGCGTCCTCGAGCAGCCGGCCGGCGAGCCCGCGGAGCCGGAACCGCGGGCGGGATCCGCGGCGACCGGTGCCGAGCACGAGCAGGTCGGCTCCCTGGGTCTCCCGCCGCAGCACCCGTCGCGGGTCGCCCGCGACGACCGACTCGGTCACCATGACGTGCGGCGCGCGCGCGAGCATGCCGCGCTTCAGCCGGTCGAGCCGGCGCGTCGCCTCCGCGCGGTCGCGCTCGGCTCGGATCACGTGGACGAGCTCCACCCGCAAGGGCGTCTCCCGCGACCGCTGCAGCGTCCACCAGGGCGCTCCGGCCGCCGCATCGTCGCCGTCGCCGACCGCCAGCACCACGCGCTCCATGCCCTCACCTCGGCGCCAGTCTCGGGCGGCGACGTGCTCCGGCCCAGGGTCGTTGGTCCCGATCGCGGTCAGCGGGTGAACCCGCCGATCGCGCGATGCAGCGCGCGCGGCGCTCGGGGCAGAGCGGCGCGCTCCTGCATCCGGTAGAACAGCGCCTTCGTCGCGTCCGCGAGCGCGAGGTAGGCCAGGACGATGAGGCCGTCGGCCACCAGGACCTCGATCGACGGCGGCTGCAGCCCGAGCTCCGCCGCGATCGGCAGGAACGGGATCGCCACCGCGAGCGCCGCGACGCCGAGCACCGCGAACAGCAGGGGGAGACCGGGGCGGCTTCGCACGAACGGCACCCGTCTCGTGCGGATGACCAGCACCACGAGGGCCTGCGAGCAGAGCGACTCGATGAACCAGCCGGTCCGGAACCCGATCGGATCGGCGTGGACGAGTCCCAGCAGCATCGCGAACGTCGTCAGGTCGAACACCGAGCTCAGCGGTCCGAAGACCAGCATGAACCGGCCGATGGAGCCGATGTTCCACCGTGCCGGTCGGGCGACGGCCTCCGGATCGACGCGGTCGGTCGAGATCGCCAGCTGGCTCGCGTCGTACAGCAGGTTCCCCAGCAGGATCTGCCCGGGCAGCATCGGGAGGAAGGACAGGAACGCCGACGCCGCCGCGGCGCTGATCATGTTGCCGAGATTGCCGGAGGCGGCCATGAACACGTACTTGAGCGTGTTGCGGAAGATGCGGCGCCCGCCCTCCACGCCGTCGGCGATGACGTCGAGGCTCTTCTCCAGCAGCACGACGTCCGCGGCGTCCTTGGCGACGTCGGTCGCGGTGTCGACCGAGATGCCCACGTCGGCGACGTGCAGGGCCAGAGCGTCGTTGACCCCGTCGCCGAGGAACGCGACGGTGCCGTCGCGGCGGAGGGTCGAGACGACGCGCTCCTTCTGCTCGGGGCTCACCCGCGCCACGATCGCGGCGCCGCGGAGCGCCTCCCGGAGCCCGTCGTCGTCGAGCGCGTCGACCTCCGTCCCGGTCACGGTGCTCCCCGACGGCAGCGCGAGACGCGCGCTCACCGCCTCGGCCACCGCCGGGTGGTCGCCGGTCGCGACGACGGTGCGGATGCCGAGCCCCGCCAGGCGGAGGACGGCCGCGGCCGCGTCGTCGCGCACCGCGTCGCCGAAGGCGAGGAAGCCCCGCAGCCGCAGCCCGCTCTCGTCCGCCGGGGTGATCCGGTCCGCGTCGAACGGCTTCGACGCGACGGCCAGGAGCCGGACCCCGGCCGAGAGCTGTGCGGCGACCATCGCGTCGACCTCGGGCGGCACGTCCCCGCACTGCGGCAGGACCGCATCGGGGGCGCCCTTGCAGACGAGAGTGCTCAGCCCTGCCTCCCGGGTGACCGCGCCGGCCCGACGGCGGTCGTGATCGAAGGGCAGCCGCAGCTCCGCCGAGGCCGGCGCCGTCGTCGCGGCGAGGAGCACGGCATCGAGGGCATCGGTGGTTCCCGCCCCTGCGCCGGCCGGGTCGGCGGTGGCGGCGGCGAGGTCGGCGACGGTCGGATCCGGAGCGCCCGCGGGGTCGGTCGCGCCGAGGAAGACGATGTCGCCCGTCGTCAGGGTGCCGGTCTTGTCGGTCACGAGAACGTCGATCCCGCCGAGGTCCTCGATGCAGACGAGGCGCTTGACCACGACCTTCCGTCGTGCGAGCCGGCGGGCTCCCGTGGCGAGGGATGTGTTCACCACGGCGGGGAGGAGCTGCGGCGTGATCCCCACCGCGATCGCCAGGGCGAAGAGCAGCGACTCGATCCACGGGCGGTTCAGGAGCGCCCCGGTCAGCAGGACGACCGTGACGAGCCCCGCGGCGACCCACATCAGCAGCAGCGAGAACCGCCGCAGCCCGATCTGGAACGTCGTCTCGGGCGGACGGTGCCCGAGACGCTGCGCGATCCGTCCGATCTCCGTGCTCCGCCCGGTCGCGACGACGACCCCCGTCGCGGTCCCGCCGCGCACGATGGTGCCCTGGTACGCCATCGACAGGCGGTCGCCGAGCGGGGCCGCCTCCGGAACCGGCGTGATCGTCTTCGTCTCCGGGGCCTGCTCGCCCGTCAGCATGCTCTCGTCGCAGAGCAGCTCCGCGACCCCCGTCAGCCGGAGGTCGGCCGGCACCCGGCATCCCGTCGTCAGGTGCACGATGTCGCCGGGCACGACCTCGTCCACCGGGATGGATCGGGGCCGCCCGTCGCGCTGGACGATCGCCCGGTGGGTCATCGACGCCTGCAGGCGGGCGGTGGTGCGCTCCGCGACGTACTCGTCGACGAAGCCGAGAACGACGCTGCCGGCGAGGATCACGGCGATGATGACGGCGTCGGCGACCTGCCCGAGCAGGCTGGAGGCCGTGGCGGTCACGATGAGCAGGATGAGCACCGCGTTGCGGAACTGGCGCCCGAGGACGCGCAGCGCCCGCGCCCGCACGGGGCGCAGGAGATTCGGTCCCTCCGCGGTGCGGCGCTCGTCGGCCTCGTGGTCGGAGATCCCGCCCGGCGAGCTCCGGAAGGCGGCGACGACCTGCTCGGGGGGCTGCGCCCACCAGTCCTCCGCCACGGCTCAGACCGTGCGACGGCCCACCGGCCGCAGCACGCCCAGTGACAGCATCACGAGCCCCGCCTCCGCGACGCCGGCGGCGAAGTACGCGGCCTGCAGCGGGCTGAACGGGATCCAGATCATCTGCACGAAGATCCAGATGAGCACGTCGAAGGCGGCGACCGCCGACCACGCGGCAGCGCGGGGGGTCGAGCGCAGTTGGGCGACGAAGGCGACGAGCTGCGCGCCGCCGACGACGACCGCGAGCAGGATCCCCGGGATCAGGTAGGACCGGAAGGGCGAGTCGTCCAGGTATCCGGTCGGTGGAGCGACGGGCATGCGGAGGGCGGGGGCGACCGTCCCCGCGATCATCAGCATCCCGCCGACGAGGGCGGTCGCCGCGACCGTGCCGTGGAGGACCGCGAGCAGCGCCCGGGATACCCGGGCACGCCGGCTCATGCCGGTCTCGGGGCCGTGGCCGAACTGCGCTGCGCGAGGAGCACGATGAGGATGACGACGCCCGCGACCGGCAGCAGCAGCCAGAAGACATGGCCCCAGGCGAATCCCGCGTCGCGCAGACGTCGCACGGTCACGGCGAGGGACGGCAGCAGGGTGGCGACGCTCCATGCCCCGGCCAGGCTCGATCCGATCGCGATGGTGCCCTGGGGGGTGACCAGGTTGAGCGCGCCGAGCGCCGTCGAGACGAGGGCGCCGAACAGCGCGAACCACCAGAACTCGGCGCGCGAGGCCCGGCCGGTGAACTCCGCGTACTTGCGGAACACCGTCGCGATGGCCTGCGGGAAGGTCATCATGCGCGACCTCCGGGGACCACGAGAACCGGGCACCGGGCGTGCTCGGCGACGGCCGCGCTCACCGAGCCGAGGAGCAGGCCGGCGAATCCGCCGTGACCGCGGCTGCCGGTGACCACCATGAACGCGTCGTCCGACGCCTCGATGAGGGCCGGGGCCGCTCCGTTCTCCACCACCTCGGTCGTGACGTCGGCCGGTCGGATCGACCCCCACACGTCGACGACCGCGGAGTCCACCACCCGTTGGGCGTCCTCGACCGGGCTCCAGGCGTAGGAGACGGCTCCCGCTCCCGCGAACACGGGCAGGTGCCAGGCGATGAGGACCCGGACGGGACGGTGCAGGGCGTCGGCGAGCGTCCGGGCATGCCGGAGCGCGACGATCGACGGCTCGGACCCGTCGACGCCGACCACGATCGGCTTCCGGCTGTTGTTGGTCATGGGGCGATGGTCGGCCGCGGGTCCGGACGGAGGCAGGGCCGAAGGTCCCTCACGCTCCGGCGCGGGACCTTCGGCCCCCTCGGCGGGTCCGGCGCCGCGGAACGGTGTTCCGATGACCTCGACCATGCGCGCGTGGCGATCGGGTGCCGCGGGACTGACGCTGCAGGAGGTCGCGCGACCGCGGCCGCGCCGGGACGAGCTCCTGGTGCGGCCCGAGGTGTGCGGCATCTGCCGGACCGACCTGCACGTCGTCGACGGGGAGCTGGCGCGCCGTCGCCGGAGCGTGACGCCGGGGCATCAGGTCGTGGGGCGGGTCGTGGCGGCCGGGCGCGGGGCGGCGGTCGCGCTCGGTGCCCGCGTCGGTGTCGCGTGGCTGCACCGCACCTGCGGGGCGTGCGCCTACTGCCGGAGCGGGCGGGAGAACCTCTGCGAGGCGGCCCGATTCACCGGCTGGGATGCGGACGGCGGCTTCGCCGAGCTCCTCACCGTGCCGGCCGCCTTCGCCTACCCGCTGCCCGAGGACGCCGACACGGAGCGGCTGGCGCCGCTTCTCTGCGCGGGCATCATCGGCTACCGTGCGCTCCGCCGCGCGCGCCTGGAGCCCGGCGGCACGCTCGGGCTGTACGGCTTCGGCTCGAGCGCGCACCTCACCGCGATGATCGCGCGCGCCGCCGGCGCGGACGTGATCGCGCTCACCCGCGGGGAGGAGAACCGGGCGCTCGCGCGCCGCATGGGGATCCCGGTCGTCGGGGAGGCGGACGATCCGCCGCGGCCCCTCGACGCCGCCATCGTCTTCGCGCCGGCCGGCTTCCTCGTGCCCGCCGCACTGCGCGCCACCCGCCCCGGCGGGACGGTGGTGCTCGCCGGCATCCACATGACCCCGATCCCCGAGCTGGACTACGACGGGCTGCTCTTCCGCGAGCGCGACCTGCGATCGGTGACCGCCAACACGCGCGCCGACGGCGACGCATTCATCCGGCTGGCGCTGCGGCTCGACCTCGGGGCCGCAACGACCGCCTACCCCTTCGACGCGCTGCCGGCCGCGCTCGACGACCTCCGCACGGGGCGCCGCGCCGGGTCGCTCGTTCTCCGCGGCGTCGCCTGAGCCGTCAGCGGGACCTTCGGCTCTGCACCGGCGCGGCGCGGGGCGAGACGCTCGACCCGACGCGCACGCGTCCCGGAAGGAGAGCAATCATGAAGGCAGCCACGCTGAACCGGACGGATCACGAGATCCAGAAGGCGGTTCAGGACGAGCTGGACTGGACCCCCGACGTCGACGCCGCCGGCATCGGGGTCGCGGTGGAGAACGGCAGCGTGACGCTGTCCGGCGAGGTCGACAGCTACATGGAGCGCGTCGCGGCGACGCGCGCGGCGCTGCGGGTGCGCGGAGTGGCCGCGCTCGCCGACGAGCTCGTCGTCAACCCGCCGGCGAGCGGTCTCATGACCGACTCCGCCATCGCGAAGGCGATCGAGAGCGCGTTCGAGTGGTCGGCCACGATCCCGCCGGACGTGAAGGCGAAGGTGCACGCGCACCATGTGACGCTGACCGGTCACGCCGACTGGGACTACCAGCGCGCGGCCGCCCGGCGCGTCGTGAGCAACATCCGCGGCGTCATCGACGTCACCGACCTCATCGAGCTGACGCCGCGCGTCTCCGCGTCGGAGACCAGCCGGCGCATCCACGCCGCGCTCGTCCGCAACGCCGACCTCGACGCGGGCGACATCCACGTCACGACGGCCGGCACGACGGTGACGCTCTCCGGGGTCGTCAAGTCGCTCGCCGAGCGGCGCCAGGCCGCCACGGCAGCGTGGGCGTCCCCGCACGTGACCGCGGTCACGAACAACCTGATGGTCGTGCCGTGAGCACCGGACGGGAGGTGCGCCGCGCGGCCGGGTTCCCCACCATCGATGCGCTCGTGCGGTCGTGGAACGACACGCTCTGGTCGCCGCTCGCCCGGCTCCAGATCCCGGCGACCGACGCCTGGGTCGAGGGCGACGACTTCATCGTGCGGGTGCAGTTGCCGCAGTTCGAGAAGAAGGACATCGAGGTGCAGACCCGCGACGGCGAGATCACCATCACCGCGCAGCGGCACGAGAAGGACGACGACAAGCGGGCCTACGTCCTGCACGAGTCGCACGAGTCGATCTCGCGCACGATCGCGCTCCCGCCGCGGGCGGAGATCGCGCGCGCGACGGCGAGCTTCGCCGACGGGGCGCTGACGGTCACGGTGCCCCTCGCCGAGCAGCCGACGAGCCGCCAGCTCGAGATCGCCTGACACCCACCTGATGCCGGCCCGGCGAGGGGCGACGGGGCTCCGGCTCCGTCGCCCCTCGCCGTGTGCGGTCAGCCCATCGTCCCGGCGCCCGGCGGAACGATTCCGACCGGGGTGCTCGTGAGGCTCAGGACCTCGCGGGCCGTCGAGCCCAGGACGATGCCCGCGAGCGGCCCCCAGCGGTGGCTGCCGAGCACGACGAGTTGCGCCTGCTCCGCCTGGTCGGCGATCGCCCACGCCGGCGGCTGCTGGTCGAGGACGGCGCGCACGCGCACCCCGGGTCGCGCGTCCTCGATCCTGACCAGCGCGAGGTCGAGGATCCGCCGGTGGCGCGCGCGGTCCTCGGCCAGGCTCGGCGGGACGAGCCCGGCCTCGAGGGAGGCCTGCGACGCCGTCCAGCCGTGCACGGCGTGCAGTTCGACGTCGAGGTCGCGCGCCTCCCGGGCGGCGAAGAGCATCGCGCGATCGCCGGTGTGATCGCCGGAGACCCCGGTCACCACCGGGCCGCCGGGGTGCTCGACCGCGTCGTCCGGCACGATGATCGTCGCGCAGCTCGACCGGGACGCGACCGCGAGCGGCACGGACCCGGCGAGGACGGAGCGGATGGCCCGATGCCGACGGGATCCGACGACCAGCAGGTCTCCGCGCGCCGCGGCGCGGACGAGCGCGTCGGGCGTCGCCATGGCCGACAGGGTCGTCGAGACGGTGGTCTCGGCGACCCGGCGGACGATCCGGTCGCGCACCTCCTCGAGCGCGTCGCCCTCGGCCTTCTCGCTCGTGCGCAGGGGGTCGTAGCCCCGCACCAGCTCGATCGCCGCGGCGCGGCGGCCGGCCCGCTCGATCGCCCAGCCGACCGCCTTCTCCGTGGACGGTCCGCCCACGCCGATGACGATGCGCTCGATCCGACCGTTCCTCATGGGCGCCTCCCGCCGCCACTCTCGGCCCCGTCGCTCGGCCGGGTCAGGGGCCTTGGTCCCGCGGGACCTTCGGCTCTGCGTGGGCGCCCGGGACCGGGCGAGCATGGTGCCGTGTTCCCGGCGGTGCATCCGGATGAGGCGCAGGTCGTGGTCGCGTTCGACGGCTCGGCCGCCTCCTACGACGCGCTCGCCTGGGGGGCGCGCTGGGCGTCGGGCGGCGGGACCGTCATCGCCGTCGTGGTCGAGCGGCTCCGGCGGGGCGACCGCGCGCTGGCGCCCCGGTCGGCGGATCGAGCGCTGCGGGATGCCCGTGAGTGGATGGGTGCCAGCGCCCCCGGCGTCCGCTTCCGCACCACGGCGGCGCACGGCGACGCCCGCGCCATGCTCGAGGAGAGCTGCCGGACGGCGGATCTCCTGATCCTCGCCGCCGGGTCGGCGCCGAGTCGGAGCGCGCGCATCGCGCGCGAGGCGCCGTGCCCGGTGCTGCTGCTCCCGATGCGCGCGGGCGCACCGGCGGGTGACCTGCTCGTCGAGCGGGTGCCCTCCGACTCGCCCGTCGCGGTGCTCGGGCGCGAGGCCGAGTGGCGGCTCGGCGGCGCGCTGCGGGTCGTCGGCCCGGAGACCGAGCCCGGCCGCCTGCGCGACGCCGGGCTCCTGGTGGTCCGCCGCTCCATCGCCGTCCGACGGCGCCTCCTGACCCGCCGCCCTGCCCGCTCCTCCTCGCCCCCGACGAGCCGACCGGGACCTTCGCCCCTGTGGCCGCTCGTGCCGGAGGGCGGACCCTGACCCCATGAGCGAGAGCACACGGCCGGTCATCGTCGCCGGCGTCGACGGATCGGACCACTCGATCGAGGCGCTGCGGCACGCCAAGGAGCTGGCCGACGCGCTCGGCGCGAACGTGCGCGTCGTCGGAGCCTGGGAGTGGCCGTTCATGTGGGACCCGCTCGTCACGCCCGACTACACGCCCGAGGAGGACATCACCCGCGTCGTCCACCACGCGGTCGAGTCGGTCTTCGGCGCTGGGCACGCGATCGACGTGGAGATCGTGCACGGGCCGGCTGCGGCGGCGCTCATCGCGGCGAGCCACGGAGCGGCGATGCTCGTGGTCGGCAGCCGCGGACACGGCGGCTTCGCCGGGCTCCTGCTCGGGTCGGTGAGCGCGGAGTGCGCCGAGCACGCGGGCTGCCCGGTGCTCGTCGTGCACCCGAGCGCCGCCTGACACCCGAGCCGCGTACCGTGGACCGCGTGGCGACACGCGTGTTCGTGACCTCCGCCGAGGGCGGATCCGGCAAGTCGACGGTGGCGGTCGGGCTCCTGCAGGCCCTGACGGGCTCCGCGGCGGCGGTCCGCGTCTACCGTCCGATCGCACGCGGTGCGGACGACTACGTGCTCGAGGCGCTCCGCGCGCACTCGGGCGCGACCGTCCCGCTCGGGGACGCGATCGGCGTCGGCTACGACGACCTGCACGCGGACCCCGACGCCGCGCTCGCGCGCATCCTCGAGCGGTACCGCGCGCTGGAGGACGACGCCGACGCGGTGCTCATCCTCGGCTCCGACTACACCGACGTCGCCGCGCCGACCGAGCTCGCGGTGAACGCGCGCATCGCCGCGACCCTCGACGCCCCCGTCGTGCTCGTGCTCGCCGGCCGCGACCCGGACGGCGCGTGGCGCTCCGCCTCGGCGGTCGCCGAGGTCGGGCGGATCGCCGTCGCCGAGCTGCGCGCCGAGCACGCGCGCCCGATCGCGATCGTGGTCAACCGCGCCGACCCCGGCGCGCTCCCGGCGATCGCCGACGCGGTGCGCGAGCGCACGGGCGCACCCACCTGGGCGATCCCGGAGGATGCGACGCTCTCGGCGCCGCTGCTCTCGACGGTGCTCGCCGCGGCCGACGCGGAGCTCTGGCGCGGCGATCCCGAGCTGCTGTCCCGCCCGGTCAGCGGCGCGGTCGTCGCCGCGATGACGATGGAGAACGTGCTCCCTCGCCTGCAGGAGGGCGCGGTCGTGGTGGTCCCCGGCGACCGCAGCGACGTGCTGATCGGCAGCGTCGTCGCCCATCTGGCGCAGACGTTCCCGACGCTCGCCGGCATCGTGCTGAACGGCGGGTTCGCGACCTCGGAGCCGGTCACCCGCCTGCTCGACGGCCTCGGCGCCCGCGTGCCGATCGCCCGCACCGCGCTCGGCACCTACGACACGGCGGTGCGGATCACCCGCGCCCGCAGCCGGCTCGCCGCCGACTCGCCCGAGAAGTACGCCCTGGCGCTCGGACTGGCGGAGCGCCACGTCGACCTCGGCGAGATCGTGCGGCTCCTCAGCGTCCCGGCCTCGCCGGTCATGACGCCCCTCCGGTTCGAGCAGCTGCTCGTCGAGCGCGCGCGGGCCCACCGTCGTCGGATCGTCCTCCCGGAGGGCGGAGACGACCGCATCCTCCGCGCGGCGGCGGCCGCCCTGCAGCGCGGCATCGCCGACATCACGATCCTGGGCGAGGAGGCGGCGGTGCGCGCGCGGGCGGCGGAGCTCGGCGTCGACATCGCGGGCGCCGCGGTCGTGTCGCCGCACGACCCCGAGCTCGTCGCCCGGTTCGCGGAGGAGTACCACCGGCGTCGCGCCGCGAAGGGCGTCACGCTCGAACGCGCCGCGGAGGTCGTGACCGACGTGGCCTACTTCGGCACCATGATGGTGCTCCTCGGCCTGGCCGACGGCATGGTGTCGGGCGCCGTGCACACCACCGCGCACACGATCCGGCCGGCGTTCGAGGTCGTGAAGACGCGGCCGGGCGTCTCGGTGGTCTCGAGCGTGTTCCTCATGGCGCTGGCCGATCGTGTGCTGGTCTACGGCGACTGCGCCGTGATCCCGGAGCCGACCGTCGAGCAGCTCGCCGACATCGCGATCTCGTCGGCCGACACGGCCCGCCGCTTCGGGATCGAGCCGCGCGTGGCGATGCTCAGCTACTCGACGGGGGAGTCGGGCAGCGGCTCCGACGTCGACGAGGTGCGGGCCGCGACCGACCTGGTGCGACGACGCGACCCCGAGCTGCCCGTGGCAGGACCCATCCAGTACGACGCGGCCGCCGACCCCGACGTCGGCGCCGCGAAGATGCCGGGATCCGACGTCGCCGGCCGGGCGACGGTGTTCGTGTTCCCCGACCTCAACACGGGCAACAACACCTACAAGGCGGTGCAGCGGAGCGCCGGAGCGGTCGCGATCGGCCCGGTGCTGCAGGGTCTCGCCAAGCCCATCAACGACCTCTCGCGGGGCGCGCTCGTGCGCGACATCGTGAACACCATCGCGATCACCGCGATCCAGGCCCAGGAGGATGCGTGAGCGGTCCGACCGTCTTCGTGCTCAACACCGGCTCATCGTCGGTCAAGTACCGGCTGCTCGACGCGTCGACCGGCGAGGCGCACGCCGACGGGATCGTGGAGCGGGTCGGCGAGCCGGGGTCCGGTGTGCCGGATCACGCGGCCGCGATCGAGCGCATCCTCGCCGACCTGGACGGCCCCGCCCTCGACGCCGTCGGCCACCGGGTCGTGCACGGCGGGGCGCGGTTCACCGAGGCCGTCGTCATCGACGCCGACGTGGAGGCCGCGATCGAGGAGCTCGCCCCGCTCGCGCCGCTCCACAACCCGCCGGCCCTCGCGGGCATCCGCGCCGCCCGCCGCGCGCTGCCGGGCGTGCCGCACGTCGCCGTCTTCGACACCGCCTTCCACCACACGCTGCCGCTCGCCGCGTCGACGTACGCGATCGACGCCGAGCTGGCCGCCCGGCACGACGTCCGCCGGTACGGGTTCCACGGCACGTCCTACCGGATCGTGAGCGAGCGGGCCGCCGAGCTCCTGGGGCGCCCGCTCGCGGAGCTGCGGATGGTGGTGCTGCACCTCGGCAACGGCGCGTCGGCGGCGGCCATCGACCGCGGCCGGTCCGTCGACACGTCGATGGGCCTCACCCCGCTGGAGGGCCTCGTGATGGGCACCCGATCGGGCGACCTCGACCCGGCGATCCCGCTCTACCTCGCGCGGCACGCCGGCCTCGACGTCGACGCGCTCGACGCGCTGCTGAACCGTCGCAGCGGGCTCCTCGGCCTCGCGCGACGCTCCGACATGCGCGACGTGGTGGAGGCCGCGACCGGCGGCGACCGGGCGGCGGGGCTCGCGCTCGACGTCTACCTGCACCGGATCCGCCACTACATCGGCGCCTACGCCGCCGTCCTGGGCGGGATCGACGCGCTCGTCTTCACCGCGGGAGTGGGGGAGAACAGCGCCCCGGTGCGGGCCGGCGCCGTCGAAGGGCTCAGCTTCCTCGGGATCGCCGTCGACGCGGCCGCCAACAACGCGGCCGACGACGGAGCGCGGTGCATCTCGCCCGCGGACGGTCCGGTCGCGGTGCTCGTCGTCCCGACCGACGAGGAGTGGCAGATCGCCCGCGAGACGGCGGCGGTCACCCGGCGCTGATCCCGTGTGCATCGGGTGGGAGGGGACCTCCGGCCCTGGGAGCACGGCGGCGCCGGCGTCAGGCTGGGCGCGTGGACACCGCACCCGTCGCCCCTGCCGTCAGCACTCCGGGCCTCAGCACCCCGGCCGTCACCGAGGAGACGATCGATCGGATCGACGCGTGGTGGCGCGCCGCCAACTACCTCAGCATCGGTCAGATCTACCTGCTGGCGAATCCGCTGCTGCGCGAACCGCTCCGACCGGAGCACGTCAAGTCGCGGCTGCTCGGCCACTGGGGGACCACCCCCGGCCTCAACCTGCTGTGGGCGCACCTCAACCGCGCGATCCGCGAGCGCGACCTCGACACGATCTTCATCTGCGGCCCCGGCCACGGCGGCCCGGGCCTGGTCGCGAGCGCCTGGCTCGACGGCACCTACTCGGAGCTCTACCCGGAGGTCGACCGCAGCGAGGCGGGCGTGCTGCGGATGTTCCGCCGCTTCTCGTTCCCGGGCGGCATCCCGAGCCACGCCTCGCCCGACACCCCCGGGTCGATCCACGAGGGCGGTGAGCTCGGGTACTCGCTGAGCCACGCCTACGGCGCCGCCTTCGACAATCCGGACCTGCTGGTCGCCTGCGTGATCGGCGACGGCGAGGCCGAGACGGGGGCCCTCGCGACGAGCTGGCACTCCAACAAGTTCCTGAACCCGGTGCGCGACGGGGTCGTGCTGCCGATCCTGCACCTGAACGGCTACAAGATCGCGAACCCGACCGTGCTCGCGCGGATCCCGGAGGAGGAGCTGCTCTCGTTGCTGCGCGGGTACGGACACGAGCCCTATGTGGTCAGCGGCGGCTTCGACGGGGAGGATCCGCGGGACGTGCACGCCCGGCTCGCCGCGACCCTCGACGTCGTCCTCGACCGGATCCGCGACATCAAGGCGTCCGCGCGGGAGGACGGCGAACGACCGGCGTGGCCGATGATCGTCCTCCGCACCCCGAAGGGCTGGACCTGCCCGGACGAGATCGACGGGGTCCCGGTCGAGGGGACCTTCCGCGCGCACCAGGTGCCGCTCGCCAATGCGCGCGACACCGAGGCCCACCTCCGCGTGCTCGAGGAGTGGATGCGGTCCTACCGCCCGGAGGAGCTGTTCGACGAGGCGGGGGCGCCGCTCCCTGAGGTGGTCGCGCTCGCCCCGGAGGGCGACCGGCGGATGAGCGCCAACCCGGTCGCGAACGGCGGCCTCCTCCGGGTGCCGCTGAGGCTCCCGGACTTCCGCGACTACGGCGTGCAGGTGACGGTCCCCGGCGCCGCCGACGATCAGGCCACCGCGGTCCTCGGGCGCTGGCTGGCGGACGTCATCCGCATGAACCCCGACACGTTCCGCATCGTCGGGCCCGACGAGACCGCGTCCAACCGGCTCGCGCCCGCGGTGTACGAGGCGACGGCGAAGCAGTGGGAGGGCGCCTACCTCGACGAGGACGTGCACCTCGCCCGCGCGGGGCGCGTGCTCGAGATGCTGAGCGAGCACCAGTGCCAGGGCTGGCTCGAGGGGTACCTGCTCACGGGCCGGCACGGCCTCTTCAACTGCTACGAGGCGTTCGTGCACATCGTCGACTCCATGTTCAACCAGCACGCGAAGTGGCTGGAGTCCTCGCGCCGGATCCCCTGGCGGCGCCCGATCTCGAGCCTCAACTACCTGCTCTCGAGCCACGTCTGGCGGCAGGACCACAACGGCTTCAGCCACCAGGACCCGGGATTCGTCGACCTGGCCGTCAACAAGAGCGCGGAGGTCGTGCGCGTCTACTTCCCGTTCGACGCCAACACCCTGCTGTCGACCTACGACCACTGCCTCCGCTCCGAGGACTACGTGAACATCGTGGTCGCCGGCAAGCAGCCCGCCCCGCAGTGGCTGACCATGGAGGAGGCGGTCGAGCACTGCACGCGCGGCCTCGGCATCCTGCCGTGGGCGAGCACGGAGCGCGACGGCGAGGAGCCGGACGTCGTGCTCGCCTGCGCGGGCGACGTGCCGACGCTCGAGACGATCGCCGCCGCCGAGCTCCTCCGCGATCGGATCCCGGAGCTCGCGATCCGCGTCGTCAACGTCGTCGACCTGATGCGCCTCCAGTCCGAGCGCGAGCATCCGCACGGGCTGTCCGACATCGAGTTCGACGCGCTGTTCACCGTCGACAAGCCGGTGATCTTCGCCTACCACGGCTATCCCTGGATGATCCACCGGCTGACCTACCGCCGCCACGGCCACGACAACATCCACGCGCGCGGATTCCTCGAGCGCGGCACCACCACGACGCCGTTCGACATGGTCATGCTCAACGACCTGGACCGCTTCCACCTCGCGATCGACGTGCTCGACCGGGTGCCGGGGCTGGGGGCGGCGCACGCGGAGCTCCGCCAGGAGCTGGTCGACGCGCGCCTCCGCGCCCGCGCGCACACGCGCGAGACCGGCGACGACCTGCCGGAGGTGCGCGACTGGCGCTGGACGCCGCGCTGACCTCCGGGGATCCGTCCGGGATCCGGGACCTCCGGCCCTGGCCGCGGCGGCGCCGCCCCGGCACGGTCGAGGAGTGAGATCGTTCGCGGCGTCGATGGTGCTCCTCGGCGCCACGCTCGTCGACGGCGCCCTGGCCGGCGTCCTCGCCGCGGCCGGAGCCGCCGCCGCGGTCGCCTGGGTCCTCGCCTCCTTCGCGGTCGCGGTCGCCGCGTGGCGGCTCGTGCGGATGATCGCCGACCTGCGCGACCGGCGCTGGGGCGTCGACGTGCTCGCGGTGCTGGCCGTCGGCAGCACCGTCGTCGTCGGCGAGTTCTGGGCGGCCTGGGTGATCACGGTGATGATGACCGGCGGGGACGCGCTCGAGGCGTACGCGTCGCACCGGGCGCACGGCGAGATCCAGGCGATGCTGGAGCGCGCGCCGCGGACGGCGCTGCGCCTGCCGCCGGCAGACGCGCCCGACGCGCCGCCCGTCGAGATCGAGGTCGCCGCGATCGCGATCGGCGCCGTGCTGCTCATCCGGCCGGGCGACGTCGTGCCCGTCGACGCGGACGTGGTCGACGCGCGCGGCGCGTTCGACCTGTCGGCGATCACCGGCGAGAGCCTGCCCGAGACCCGCCGGGCGGGCGAGAGGGTGCCGAGCGGCGCCGTCGCCACGACGGCCCCGGTGCGGGTGCGCTGCGCCGTGGTGGCGGAGGCGAGCGAATACCAGCGGATCGTGCGCGCCGTCGAGGCGGCTGCCGGTTCCCGCTCCGGATTCGTGCGGCTGGCGGACCGGATCGCGGTCCCGTTCACCGGCGTCTCCCTCGCGATCGCCGGAATCGCCTGGGCCGTCTCCGGCTCCTTCCTGCGCTTCGCCGAGGTCCTCGTCGTGGCCACGCCGTGCTCGCTCCTCATCGCCGCGCCGGCCGCATTCGTCGCCGGCATGGGACGCACGGCCCGCGCCGGCGTCGTCATGAAGAACGCCGCCGCCCTCGAGCGCCTCGCCTCCGTGCGGGCGGCAGCGTTCGACAAGACCGGCACGCTCACCGGCGGTTCGCCCTCGGTCTCCCGCGTCGAGGTGGAGGCCGGCAGCGACGAGGCCGCGGTGCTGGGGGAGGCCGCCGCGGCGGAATCGGCGTCGTCGCACGCTTTGGCCGCTGCCGTCGTCGCGGCGGCCCGTGAGCACGCCGTGGCGATGCCCGCGCTCTCGGGGGTCGAGGAGCATCCCGGCGAGGGGATGTCGGCCCGGCTCGACGGCCAGGAGCTGCGGGTGGGCGCCGCCGCATTCACCGGGGCGGAGCCTCGCCCGGCCGCGGGAGAGGCGATCGTGCACGTGGCCGTCGGCGGACGCGAACGCGGGCGCATCGTGCTGCGCGACCCGATCCGGCCGGACGCGCGCGAGGTGATCGCGGCGCTGCGGGCCGACGGGGTGGAGCGCATCGCGATGGTCACCGGCGACGACGTCGGCACGGCGCGGACCGTCGCCGCGGAGGCCGGCATCGAGGAGGTCCACGCGGCCCTGAGCCCGCAGGACAAGGCGCGGATCGTCGCGGCGCTCTCTCCGCGACCGGCGATGATGGTCGGCGACGGCATCAACGACGTGCTCGTCCTGGCCTCGGCGGACATCGGCGTCGCCATGAACCGATCCGGTCTCGGCGCCGCCGGGGAGTCGGCCGACGCGGTGATCCTGACCGGGCGGCTGGACGCGCTGCTCGCGGCGCGGCGGATCGCCTTCCGCACCCGGCGCATCGCCCGGCAGAGCGTCTGGCTCGGGGCGGGCATCAGCGTCGCGTTGATGCTCGTGGCGACCACCGGCGTGCTCCCGCCGATCCTCGGGGCGGTGGCGCAGGAGGCCGTCGACGTCCTCACCATCCTCAACGCGCTCCGCGCTACCCGCGCCGGCCGGTCCTGACACTCAGTCGGGTCGGTCCCAGCCCGGTCGGCCGAGGGCGATCAGGCGGCCCCAGTCGCGCGCCTCCATGAGCACGCCGGCGAGCTGCGCCGCCGACGGGTCGACCCGGAATCCGCGCCCCGCGCTCAGCAGCGCCCCGCCCGCCCGCCGCGCCCGGCGCCGGAGCGCGCGCAGCGCGGTATCGGGCAGCAGACGCCGCCGCGGGCGGGTCGTGAAGACGAGGACCCCGTGGTCGTCGAGGTGGTGCGCGTCGATCCAGCGCCGAAGCCCGCCCTCGACGTCCGGCAGGGTCCCGCGACGGGTCGGAGCGCCGAGCACCACGAGTCCGGCGTCGCGGATCGTGGCGTCGTCCGCCTCGCGACTCGATACGCAGCGGACCGTGTAGCGCACCCGCAGACCCTCGGCGATCGCCTCCGCGACCTCACGGACGACGGGTGCCGTCGCGTCGTAGACGACGGTCGCGATCATTCCCGCAGCCGGCTCGAGCCGCCCCCGCGGGCGACCAGGAGCGGGATCGCCGTCCGATCGATGAGCTCGCCGAGCACCGAGGCGGGCGAGCTGATCCGCTCACCGCCCACGACGAGGAGCTCGCGCCCGCGGGACTCGTCGAGGAGCGCGTGCGCAGCGGCGGTCGAGCGCACCCGCGAACTCAGCTCCACGGTCGGGTGGTGGCGCTCGACGGTCGCGCGCCCGATGCGGAGGGCGGGGTCGGTGCGGCCCTCGCGCGTGGAGAACGGCTCGAAGCGCGCGGCGACGGCGTGGACCAGCAGGAGCGGCGCTCCCGCGTGCTCGGCCTCGGCTCCCGCGGCGGCGGCGGTCATCCCCGCGTCGCTGAGGCGGTCGACGCCGCAGACGATCCCCGATCCCGGCGCCGCGTCCTCCGGCACGATCGCGACGGAGCACCCGAAGAGCGTGACGAGCCCCCGGGCGCGCCGGCGGCTCTCGGCGTCCGAGACGCCCACGACGACGACGTCCGCGGGATGCGGCATCGGCAGCGTGGGCATCGATTCGGGATCGCCGTCGTCCCCGACGCGGAACGCGTCGAGGGGGATGTCGCGGATGGCCATGCGCTCCTCGGCCCAGGCGCGGGCCCGGTGCGCGGCGGACCCGCCGTCGTCGGCCACCCAGACGTGGGCGAAGGGCTCGAACTCCCCGGCATCGTGTTCGACGTCGGCAGAGCGGAAGGTCTCGGTCATCTCGGTCCTTCTCTCAGGCGTCGGCGGCCAGGGCGTCGGCCTCGATCGCCGCGCCGTACGCGGGGGAGGGGGCGACGACGCAGATCGGCGCGGCGGTGCGCGCGAGCAGCGCCCGCGCGGTGGAGCCGAGGACGAGGCCGGTCAGGGGGCCCCAACGATGGCTGCCGATCACGACCATCCCCGCGTCGCGGGCGTGTTCGGCGAGGGCGTCCGCCGCCGGCCGCTCCTCGAGGACCCCGTGCGCATCCAGATGGCGCACCTCGTCGCGGAGGCGCTCGACGGCCTCCGTGAGCTCCTTCCGGTGCGCGTCGCGGAAGTCCGGTTCGTCGGTGATGAGGGAGAGGAGGTTGGCGCGCGACTGCACCGGCACCGCCCAGGTGTGGACGACCGTCAGTCGGGCGTGCGCCGCGACCGCCTCGTGCGCGGCGAACTCCAGCGCCTCGTCGCTCGTGTCGCCCTCGTCGAGGCCGACGACGACGTCACGGGTGGGTCCCGGCGTCCAGTCAGCGGGCACGATCACGGTGACGGCGCGAGAGCGCGACGCGATGCGCAGCGGCACGGACCCGTGCAGGGTCGACTGGACCGGGTGATCGCGGCGCGCGCCCACGACGACCAGATCGGCGTGCTCGGCGGCATCGACCAGTGCATCCGGCACGGTCTTCATCTCGAGCGAGGTCCGGACCTCCGCGTGCGGCAGCGCCTCCTGGACGCGCCGGCGGGTGCGCTCGAGCTCCGCACGGTTCTCGGACGGGTCCGACGCCAGCATGTCGAAGGCGCGGACCAGCTCGATCTCGGCGGGCCGTCGCCGCACGCGCTCGATCACCCAGTCGACGGCCGGCCGGGATGCGGCGCCCCCGATCCCCACTGCGATGCGCTCCATGACCGGTCCTTCCCACCCCCACGCTCGCCGGCCGATCCCCGCACGACGAGGGCCGAAGGTCCCCTTCGTGCGGAGGACCTTCGGCCCTCGACGGGGTCGGCGCCCCGGCCGATGCTCGGCGCATGAGCACATCCCCGGCCGCGCGGACGGATCTCGAGATCCTGCAGGCCGTGCGTGACGAGCTCGACTGGGCGCCCGACGTCCGGGCGGACGCGGTCGACGTCGCGGTCGACGCCGGCGCCGTCATGCTCTCGGGCGAGGTCCTCACCCTCGACGAACGCCGGGCCGCCGCGCGCGCCGGCCTGCGGGTCCGGGGCGTCGTCACCCTCGCCGACGACCTCGTGGTCGCGGGCCCCCCGGACGAGCAGGTCGACGACCGCGCCATCGCCCGCGCCGTCGAGCAGGCGTTCGCGTGGTCGAGCGCGGTGCCGGCCTCCGTCGATGCGGCGGTCGACGACCGCCGGGTCACCATCACGGGCCAGGTGGAGTGGGACTACCAGCGCCGCGCCGCGCGGGCTCTCGCGCGCGCCGTGGTCGGTGTCCGCGAGGTCGTCGATCGCACGGAGCTGACGCCTCGGCTGTCTGCGCCGGACACCGCCGAGCGGATCCACGCCGCCCTCGTGCGCCGGGCCGCCCTCGACGCGCAGGACATCGAGGTCGCGGTCGACGGCACCACCGTCACACTGACCGGACGCGTCCACTCCGCCCTCGAACGCCGCGAGGCCGTCCACGCCGCCTGGGGGTCGCCCCACGTCGAGCGCGTCGTCGACCTCCTGACCATCGCACCGTGACGCCGTCATGAACGCGACGGAGGGGCGCACCGACGAGCAGATCCAGGAGGACGTGCTCGCCGAGCTGCGGTGGACGCCGGACGTGGATGCGGCGGGGATCGGCGTCGCCGTCGAGGACGGCACCGTCACGCTGACCGGGCAGGTCGACAGCTACATCGAACGCGTCGCGGCGGCGCAGGCGGCGCTCCGGGTCCGCGGCGTGACGGCCCTCGCGGACGAGCTGCGGGTCCGTCCGGTCACGGGGGAGGGGCTGTCCGACTCCGCGATCGCGCACGCGATCGAGCACGGCCTGGCCTGGGCGACCGACGTGCCGGACGGCGTGCAGGTCGTGGTGCGCGACGGGGTCGCGACCCTTCACGGCGAGGTCATGTGGCAGCACCAGCGGCAGGCCGCCGAGCACCTCGCCGCGCGCACCCGCGGTGTGCGCGCGGTGAAGAATCGCATCGTCCTGTCGCTGCGGGCCTCAGCGGCGGAGACGGAGGAGGTCATCCGGCACGCGCTCCGCCGGCACGCGCACGTCGACGAGCCCTCGGTCCACGTCGCGGCGGTCGGGACGCGGGTCACCCTCACGGGCACGGTCCGCACGCCCGCCGAGAGCCGCCATGCCGAGCACGCCGCGTGGGGCTCGCCCAACGTCACGGCGGTCGAGAACCGTCTGACGGTCACCGGCGAGCAGTGAGGCGGACGCCCGCGGGATGAGTGCCGCCGGCGGCCTCCGTCCCGAGGGCGGGCGCGTAGCCGCAGTCGGCGGTGCGCCCCGGCCGGTGGACCCTCCGACCGGTCCGCGGTGCGTCCAGTGTGCTCCGCCGTCCCACGAGGGAGAAGGGACCAACGGCCCTCGGCGCCGATCCGTCGTGTCGGCAGGCTGCGAGCATGACGATCGACCCCCGGACGCAACCCGCCGACGTGATCTCCGAAGAGGAGTGCTGGCGGCGGCTCGCGGGGGAGCGCATCGGGCGCTTCGCGGTCGAGTCGGGCGGCGGTCCGCGGATCTTCCCGGTCAACCACCTGGTCCTCGACGGGGCGGTCGTGTTCCGGAGCGGGCCGGGCCTCAAGATGCTCGCCGGCTCGGCGCATCCGCGTGCCGCGTTCGAGGTCGACGGGCGCGATCAGGACGAGTTCTGGAGCGTCGTCGTGGACGGCGACGTCACGATCCTGGGCGCCGACGACCCGTCGCTGCTCGGACGGCTCGACGACCTCGTGGCGCTGCATCCCTCGCCGAAGCACATGGTGATCCGGCTCCGGCCGCGGTCGATCAGCGGCCGGCGCTTCCTGCCGCCGCAGCCGGGCAGCCTCTGGAACGCCTAGCGACAGGTCAGGCGCGGACCGGTCGACGCAGGCTCCGGCCGAGGAGCAGCCCCCACTCGCGCGCCCGGTCGAGCTCTCCCGCGACCAGCTGTCCCTTCTCGTCCACCACGGCCTCGAAGCCGCGCCCGTCGACCCAGGCGCCGGCGCGACGCGCCAGCCGCGCCATGGCCGGGAGCGCCGACCCGCTCAGCAGCCGCGGCAGGTCGGTGCGGGTGGTGAAGGTCGTCAGGCGCAGGCCGGTGAGGGCCGTCGCGCCGAGCCACTCGCGCATGCCCGGGGTCAGCGCGCGCCCCTCGAGCGTGCGGCCGTACATCCGGTTCTCGAGCCACTTCGCCCCCTCCGCCCGCGAGGCCGGGGTCGGCAGGCTGCGGGCGTGCGTGGGCGCGCCGATGACGAGGAGGGAGAACCCGCGGAGCTCGTACGGCGAGAGGCGCCGCACGTCGCGGCAGTCGGTCGGCACCGACTGCGACATCCCGGCGGCGATCACCTCCGCCACCTGCCGGGTCGATCCGAACAGCGACTCGTACGCGACCAGGGCGCGCGGCGTGGTCTCATCCATGGCCCGAGCGTCGTCGCCGAGCCCCTCGGCGCTCAGGGGCGAAGGTCCCTCCGCCCACGGACCGCCGCGCCGGGACCTTCGCCCCTGGACCGTCGACCGCGCCGTGGCGAGCGTGAGGGCCCATGAGCACACACCGCACGCGTCCGGCCGCCCACCAGCTGCGCCTCCCCGCCGCCACCGCGCTCGTCGTCGGGTCGGTCATCGGGATCGGCGTGTTCGGGATCCCCGCCGGCCTCGCGGGCTTCGGTCCGATCAGCCTCGTCGCCTTCGTCCTCGTCACGGTCGGCGCGCTGGCGCTCGCCCTCGTGTTCGGCGCGCTGTCCCGGCGTGCCGGGGATGCATCCGGCGGCCCCTACGTCTACGCGCGCGAGGCGTTCGGCGAGTTCGCCGGCTTCCTCAACGCCTGGACGTACTGGGTGACGGCCTGGGCCGGCAACGCCGCGATCGTCGTGGCGCTCGTCGGCTACGTCGAGGTGTTCGTCAACACCGACCACAACCGGTGGTGGTCGCTCGTGATCGCCCTCGTCGGCCTCTGGATCCCCGTGCTGGTCAACGCTCTCGGGCTCCGCTCCATGGGGGCAGCTCAGACCGTCTTCACCGTGCTGAAGATCATCCCGCTCGCCTTCATCGCGCTCGTGGGGGTCTTCTTCATCCGGCCGGAGAACTTCGGCGCCTTCAACTCGTCGGGCTCCGACGGGTGGACCGCCCTCGCCGGCGCCGGCGCGCTCGCCCTCTTCGCCTACCTCGGTATCGAGACGGCGTCGGTCGCCGCCAAACGCGTCCGCGACCCCGAACGCAACGTCCCCCGCGCCACCGTCATCGGGACCCTCATCAGCGCGATCGTCTACATCCTCGGCACGCTCGCCGTCTTCGGGCTCGTCTCCAACGCCGCGCTGCGGACGTCGACCGCCCCGTTCAGCGATGCCGCCAACGCGATGCTCGGCGGCACCTGGGCCGGACAGGTGATCGCGGTGTTCGCGATCGTCTCCGGGCTCGGCTGCCTCATCGGCTGGACGCTCATCATCGGCGAGATGCCGTTCGCGGCCGCGCAGCACGACCTCTTCCCGCGCGTGTTCCTGACCGAGCGCCGCAACGTCCCGATCGTGGGCGTGGTGGTCTCCACCGTGCTGGCGAGCCTGCTGACCGTGCTCGCGTACACGAGCTTCGACCAGGTCTTCGTGCTCGTCGCGCTCCTGACGGTCTTCACGTCGGTCGTGCCGTACATGTTCTCGGCGGGGGCGCAGATCCTCGACCTCGTGCGGGGCCGCGGAGTGCGGGGCGCGCGCTTCGCCCGCGATCTCACGATCGCGATCATCGCCCTCGCGTTCACCTTCTGGGCGCTGCTCGGCAGCGGGCAGGAGGCCGTCTTCGCCGGCACCGCGTGCGTGCTGCTCGCGATCCCGCTGTACGCGATGACCCGCGCGGCGCGGCGCCGGGCCAACGATCTGCTCCCCGAGCCGACCGCCGAGGCCGCATCGTCCCCGGATGCGCGCCTCGGCGGTCCCCTTCCGGCGCCCGACGCCGAGACCGAGCAGCGCGCGGCGACCCTGGAGTCGGTCCGATGACCATCGCCGAGACGCCCCTCCTCGAGGCGACGACCGGTCTGCGGGTCGACTCCGAGGTGGGCGTGCTCCGCGAGGTGATCGTCCACCGCCCCGGGGTCGAGATCACCCGGCTCACCCCCGACAACGTCGAGGAGATGCTCTTCGACGACGTGCTGTGGCTCGCCCGCGCCCGATCCGAGCATGACGCGTTCGTCGAGCAGCTGCGCTCCCGCGGCATCTCCGTCCACCTGTACGGGGACCTCCTGCGCACGGCGCTCGGGCACGACGACGCGCGGGAGGAGGCGATCGCGGCGGTGCTCACCGACGAGCGGTTCGGACCACGGCTCGGACGGGTCCTGCGCGACCAGGCCGAGGACGCCCCCGTCGGCTGGTTCTACGACGTCCTCGTCGGCGGACTCGTCCCGTTGGACATCGACGCCCGCATCGGCCGATCGCTCGCGATGGAGGCGGCCGCCCCGGGTGGATTCCTGCTGCCCCCGGTGCCGAACATCGGATTCCCGCGCGACAGCTCGGCGTGGATCTACGGCGGGGTGCAGGTGAACACGATGGCCAAGCCGGCCCGGCATCGCGAGTCGCTGCTCGTCGACCTGATCTACCGGTATCACCCGCGCTTCGTCGACGCTCTGCGCTACGACGACCCCGCACGGACCGGCGCCGCCGCCGCGACCGAGGGCGGCGACATCCTCGTGATCGGCAACCGCTCCGTCCTGATCGGCATGGGCGAGCGGTCGACGCCGGCCGGCATCGAGCGCCTCGCGAGCCGACTGTTCGCGACCGGGCAGGCCGATCGGGTCATCGTGGTCGCGATCCCGAGGTCGCACGCGACGATGCACCTCGACACCCTCATGACGATGGTCGACCGCGGCGTCATCGCCATGGGAGCGGGCCTCGACCCGGCCGCACAGGAGGGCTGGCTCCTGGAGCCCGGCTCGGGCCGGGACGTCGAGGTCTCGGAGCGCCGCCCCCTCCTGCGCATGATCGAGGAGGCCCTCGACACCGCGATGACGGTGCTGCGGACCGAGGAGGACGAGTGGTCGGCTGCGCGCGAGCAGTGGGACGACGCGAACAACTTCCTGGCCCTCTCGCCGGGCGTGGTGGTCGGCTACGAGCGCAACGTGGCGACGAATACCTCCCTCCGCCGTCACGGCATCGAGGTCGTCACGATCGCCGGCAGCGAGCTCGGTCGGGCGCGCGGCGGATCCCGCTGCATGACCTGCCCCATCCGGCGCGACTTGGTGACCGAGCCATGACCGTGGTGGCCGCGGCGCGGGGCCTCCTCGACGACGTGGGCATGGCTCCCGACGCGCGGCACCTCCTCGACCTCGCCGCGCGCCTGAAGCGCGAGCACCGCGACGGTGACGAGGTGCTCCGGCTCCGCGGCCGTGCCATCGCGCTGCTGTTCGAGAAGCCGTCGACCCGCACCCGCACCGCATTCGAGCTGGCCGGCGTCCAGCAGGGCGCCCATGTCACCGCGATCGACGCGCGCCAGACGCACCTCGGCGAGACCGAGAGCGTCGAGGACACGGCCACCGTGCTCGGCCGCATCTACGACGGCATCGCGTACCGCGGTTTCGCGCAGTCCCGCCTCGTCGAGCTCGCCGCCGCGTCGAGCGCGCCGGTGTGGAACGCGCTCTCGGACGACTGGCATCCGACCCAGGCCCTCGCCGACTTCCTCACCCTCGAGGAGTGCGTCGGCCGACCCGCCTCCGAGATCACGGTCGCGTTCGTCGGCGACGGGCGCGACAACGTCGTCCACAGCCTCCTCGTCACGGGAGCCGCCCTCGGCGCCCGCGTGCGCGTCGGATGCCCGGCCCAGCTGGCGCCACGGGAGGACGTCGTCGAGACAGCGCGCCGGCTCGCCGTCGGCAGCGGCGGCACCGTCGCCATCACCACCGACCCGCGGATGGCGGTGGCGGGGGCCGACGCCGTCATGACGGACGTCTGGGTGAGCATGGGGGAGTCGGACGAGCTCTGGGAGGAGCGCGCCCAGGCCCTGCGCAGCTACCGCGTCGACGCGGACCTGATGGCGGCGACCGGCTCGCCCCGCGCGCGGTTCCTGCACCCGCTCCCCGCCGTCCACGACGCCTCGACGACCGTCGGTCAGCGACTGCACCGGCTGACCGGCCTGGTCGGCGCGGAGGTCGCCGACGACGTGTTCCGCTCACCGCGCTCGGTCGTGTTCCAGCAGGCGGAGAACCGCCTGCACACCATCAAGGCCCTCCTGGTGGCGCAGCTCGCCTAACCCGCCGCGGCACCCGCCGCCGCGGGGACGCCGCCGTCGACCCGGCTCCGCACGGCCGGCGGCACGATGCACATCGGCGTGGCGCTGAGCGGCACCAGGTCGCGGGCGCACGTGCCGAGCGTGATGCCGATCGCGTGACGGTGGCTCCCGAGCACGAGCATCTCCGCGTCGTCCGCGCGACCCGCCAGCAGGGAGACCGGCGGCCGCTGCCCGAGCAGTCCGCGCAGACGCACCCGCGGGTACGCGGCGCGGATGCGATCGAGGGCCTCCTGCAGGATCCGGCGGTGCGCGAGGCGCTCGGGCGACGGCTCCTCCTCGCGGACCGACGGCACGGACGCCGTCCAGGCGTGCACGACCTCGAGCTCGGCGAGCGTGCCGGCCGCCTCCCGTGCGGCGAAGAGCGCGGCACGGTCGCTGGACCCGTCGGCGGCGAGGCCGAGCACCACTCGGCGGCGGAGGGAGGGCGCCCAGTCCTCCGGCACGAGGACGGTCGCGCAGTGCGACTGCGCCGCGACCCGCAGCGGAAGGGACCCCGCCATCGCGGACAAGAAGGGGTGGCCGCGATGGGTGCCCACGACGAGCAGGTCGGCGTCGCGGGATGCCTCGAGAAGGGCGGAGGGCACGGACGAGGTCACGATCGAGGTCTCGACGACGGTCTCGGGTGAGCGGCGCAGCCAAGCGGTCCGGAGCTCGTCCAGCCGTCGCTGCTCCACCACGGGATCCGACACGACCAGGTCGAACGCCCGGACGAGGACCACGTGGCACCGGTGGTGCTCGGACCGTCGGATCGCCCACTCGACGGCTCCGTGCTGCGCGGCGAGGTCGGCGACGCCGATGACGATCTTCTCCATGGATGCTCCTGGTGCTCGGGTGCCGTCAGGCTGCCGCGGCGCGGGACTCGCGCCCAGGGTCGGAGGTCCCGCGGGACCTTCGTCCCACGGTCCCGGCCCGTCGGCCGCTGGGATGGGCACGGAAGGAGTCGACATGGACCTGACCCAGCACCGCTTCTCCGGCTGGACCGTCGTCGTGACCGGGGCGGGGTCCGGCATCGGGCACGCGACCGCCCGCCGCCTGCTGATGGAGGGCGCGCGCGTCGTCGCGGTCGACCTCCTCCCGGAGCGGCTCGCCGCTCTCGCCGACGAGGTCGGCGACGCCCTCGCGAGCGGCGATCTCGTGACCGTCGCCGGCGACGTGAGCGTCGAGGCGACCGTCGCTCAGGCCGTCGAGGCCGCCGGCGACCGGATCGACGGCCTCGCGAACATCGCGGGCATCATGGACGGATTCCTCCCCGCGGCCGAGCTCGACGACGCCACCTGGGAGCGCGTGCTGGCCGTCAACCTCACCGCGATGATGCGGTTCACGCGCGCGGCGCTGGGGCCGATGCTGCGGGCCGGGAAGGGCGCGATCGTCAACGTCTCGTCCGAGGCGGGGATGCGCGCCTCCGCCGCCGGCACGGCGTACACGACGTCGAAGCACGCGGTGAACGGCTTCACTCGGAGCACGGCGTTCTTCTACACGCCGAAGGGCATCCGCTGCAACGCCGTCGCCCCCGGCGCGGTCGCCACCAACATCGAGGCTCCGTTCCGATCGGAGTGGGCACAGCAGCGGCTCGGCCCGTTCATGCAGGCGACGATCCCCGGCGTGGCCCAGCCCGACCAGCTGGCGGCGGCGATCACCTGGCTGCTGAGCGACGACGCGAGCGACGTCTCGGGCGCCATCCTGCCCGTCGACGGCGGATGGGCGGCCGTGTGACCGCGGCGGTGACCCGCTGATCGTCGACGAGGCCGGAGCTACACTCTCGGCCGTGGCCTCCGTCGAGGAGATCGGCTTCCCGGACACGCCCCGCTCTGAGCTGGAGCGGACCATCGAGGAGCTCGTGGAGCGTGCGCAGCAGGTGCTGCGCACGCAGGGCAGGCTGCGCAGCCTCCTGCATGCCAATCGCGTCGTGGTCGAGCGTCTGGAGATCGAGGAGGTGCTGCGGCGCATCGTCGAGGCGGCCGTGGATCTCGTCGACGCGCGCTACGGGGCGCTCGGCGTGATCGGCGTGGACGGCGGGCTCGAGCGCTTCATCCACGTGGGCATGTCGGAGGACGACGCCCGGCTCATCGGCCATCTCCCGGAGGGTCGCGGCGTGCTCGGCGCCGTGATCCGCGAGGCGGCCCCCATCCGCCTCGAGCACCTGCGTGACGACCCGCGGTCGAGCAGGTTCCCCCCGCACCACCCCGCGATGGACGCGTTCATGGGCGTCCCGGTCCACGTGGGCGACCGCGTGTTCGGCAACCTCTACCTCACGGAGCCGCACGCCGGGCGGTTCACCAACGAGGACCAGGAGCTGGTGGGCGTCCTGGCCGCGACGGCCGGGGTCGCGATCGAGAACGCGCGCCTGTACGAGGAGGTGCGCGAGAGGGAGCGCTGGACGGCGGCTCTCGCCGACGTCACGTCGGCCTTCCTCTCCGCGGAATCCGATCCTCTCTCCGTGGTGGTGGAGCGCATCGCCGAGCTGGTCGACGCCGACCTGTCCTGCGTGATCGTGCCGCAGGCGGACGGGGCCCTTCGGGTCGCGGCCGCCCGGGGGAGCGGCGCCGACGAGGTGCGCGGCCGGGTCTACGGCGCCGAGAGCTCACTGGCCGGCGAGGTGATGCGAACGCACGAGTCGGTCGTCTCGGCGTCGCAGCCGGCCGACGTGCAGTTCCCGGGTCAGCCGGCGCTCGGGCCGACGCTGGTCGTGCCGCTCATCACGGACGACCAGCCGATCGGGGCGCTGTCGATCTCCCGCCCGATGGGAGCCGCGCACTTCTCGACGGGCGAGCGGCTCCGCGCGACGGAGTTCGCGTTCCAGGCGAGCATCGCGCTCCGCATCGCGCAGGGGCGGCTGGATCAGCAGGAGCTCGAGCGCATCGACGACCGCTCCCGGATCGCCCGCGACCTGCACGACCACGTCATCCAGCGCCTGTTCGCGGCGGGCCTGGCCGTCCAGGCCGAAGCGGCGCGGGCCGAGCCCGGCGCCCGCGACCGGCTCACCGAGCAGGTGGCCGCCATCGACACGGCGATCTCCGAGATCCGCACCGTGATCTTCGCCCTCTCCTCGGGCCGCACCGGCGTCTCGCTGCGCCACCGGATCCTCGACGTGGTGGGGGAGATCGCCCCGGCGATGCACGCTCCGCCGCACCTCTCGTTCTCCGGCGCGGTGGATCTCGTCGTGCCGCTGCACCTCGTCGACGATGTCGTCGCCGTGGTGAGGGAGTCGCTGACCAACGTGGTCCGGCACGCGCACGCCCGCTCGACGTCGGTCGACGTGCGCGTCGACGGGTCCGTTCTCACGGTGACCGTCACCGACGACGGCGTCGGCATCCCGCCGGACGTGCCGCGGAGCGGCACTGCCAACCTCATCAGCCGGGCGCACGGGCTCGGCGGCAGCTGCGACATCCGCCCCGGTGACGGCGGCGGCACGGTCGTGACCTGGAGCATCCCCGTGCACGAGGAGGCAGCCCCATGATCCGTGTGTTCCTGGTCGACGATCACGAGATCGTGCGTCGCGGCATCGCCGAGCTCGTCGACGCCGAGCCCGACCTCGAGGTGGTGGGGGAGTCGGACTCCGCAGCCCGGGCGCTCGGCCGCATCCAGGCGACCCGCCCCGACGTCGCGGTGCTCGACGTCCGGCTGCCGGACGGCTCGGGCATCGACCTCTGCCGCGAGATCCGCTCGGACCTGCCCGAGACCCGCTGCCTCATGCTCACCGCGTACGACGACGACGAGGCCAGCCGCGCCGCCGTCCTCGCCGGGGCCAGCGGCTACGTGCTCAAGGACGTGCGCGGGCAGTCGCTGCTGGAGGGCATCCGCAAGGTCGCCCGCGGCGGCTCGCTCCTCCGCCCGGGCATTCCGGCACGCGTCGTCGAGGCGATCAGGGCCGAGGACGGAGGATCGCGGATCGACCTGTCGCTCCGCGAGCGGCAGGTGCTCGACCTCATCGCCGACGGGATGACGAACCGGCAGATCGGCGAGCGCCTCGACCTCGCCGAGAAGACGGTCAAGAACTACGTCTCCGGCCTGCTGGCGAAGCTCGGCATGGAGCGCCGCACCCAGGCGGCGGTCTACGGGGCGGCGCGCAAGCGGTAGGACCTTCGGCCCTGCGGCGTGCCCGGTCGCCCGGTCACGATGCTCGCATGCCCTCTCCGGACGAGCTGCTCCTCCGCCGCATCCGCGACGCGCTCGACGCGGATCCCGCCGTCGACGCGTTCGCGGTCGAGGTCACGGTGGAGGGCGGCGTCGCGCACCTGCACGGCGTGGTCGGCAGCTATGCCGAGAAGCTGGAGGCCGTCGCCCTGACCCGGCGCTTCACCCCGGGCGCCGACGTCGTCAACGAGCTCGGCGTGCGCCCGTACGGGGAGCGCTGGAGAATCCCCGACACCGAGATCGCCGACGATGTCCGGCGTCGTCTGGGGCTCGCTCTCGTCGAGTCGGGCGGCGTCGACTTCACGGTCGACCACCACGTCGTCGCGCTGACCGGTCGCGTGCCGACGCTCCGCGAACGCGCCCTCATCCGTCACGTCGTCGAGACCGTTCCCGGGGTCGACTTCGTCGACAACGAGGTGGAGATCGGATATCGATGAGCGAGCCGCACGTCCGCGATCTCAGCGAGGCGGAGTGCTGGACCGACCTGCGTCACGCGCAGCTGGGCCGGCTCGCGGTCTCCGTCCGCAACGAGCCGGACGTCTTCCCCATCAACTTCGTGGCGCACGAGGGCGCCCTCTACTTCCGCACCGCACCCGGGTCGAAGCTGCTCGAGCTCACGGTGAACGAGCGCGTCGCCTTCGAGATCGACAGCTGGACCTACGGCGAGGCCCGCAGCGTCGTGGTCAAGGGAGTCGCGGAGAGGCTGGAGCTCCAGTCGGAGATCGATGAGGCGGACCGGCTGCCCCTGCTTCCCTGGATCCCCACGCCCAAATACCGCTGGGTCCGCATCGTGCCGACCTTCGTCCGCGGCGTCGCCTTCGAGCGCGCCGCCGAGCCGGCCCGGTACTGATGGCGACTCAGACACGCCCGCGGGCTCAGCGCGCTGCGCCGCCGGAGCCTCCGTCCGAAGAGCTGACCGTCGCGGAGTGCTGGCGCCGACTCAGCTGGCATTCGACGGGCCGGCTGGCGCTCGCCACCGACGACGGCGTCGACATCTTCCCGGTCACCTACCTGGTGCACGACCACTCCATCGTGCTCCGCAGCGCCCCCGGCCGGAAGATGCTGCAGCTGGCCCGACACGGCGACGCGGCGTTCGAGATCGACGGTCGCGGTCGCGGGCGCGCCTGGAGCGTCGTCGCGCGCGGGCGCGCCGTGCGCATGAACCTGGATTCCGACATCCTCGACTCCGGCGTCCGCGAGCTGCCCGCCCTGCACCACGGGGAGAAGTTCAACTACGTGAAGCTCACCCCGGAGGTGGTCTCCGGCCGCGAGTTCCGCGTCTTCACCGGCTCGGTGCCGCTCATCGCGCTGGCGATCGTCGTCGGGTCGGCCGCGCTGATCCTCGGCGCGGCGTCGATCTGGCTGGGACGATGACGGCCGGCGCCTCCGAGGCGGCGGAGGAGGCGGCGCTCGGCGCTGCGGCGGTCGTCCTGGGTGCCGCGATCGCCGTGGTCATCCTCGCGGCGCAGCTGTCCCGCCGGATCTTCGGTCGCGGCTCCCGCGCCGCGCTCCCGCTCAGCCGAGGGCCGGAGCTCTCCGTCGGAATCCGCCGCTGATCATCCGGCGGCCGCGCGGAGGAGCTCCGCTGTCACCGTCCTGGTGAGCTCATGCGCCACCGGTGTCGGATCGCGCGAACCACGAGGACCGCGGCCCCGGCAACCGCGAGGGCCACCGCAGTCCAGACCAGGGCCGTCGTGACCGGCTGCCCGTCGACGGTGCTGAACACCGTCCCGTCGATGCCGTTCCAGTCGCAGCGCGTCCCCGCGACAGGGAACACCATTGCTCCGCTGCCGGCGTATCCCGCTTCATGGGGTCGAGCACCCTGAGGTGACAGCGTCCCGGTGCAGACGTACAGCGCATTGCGATTGAGCGCGTAGATGCCGAAGCCCGCACCGGCAGCAGCTGCGAGGGCGCCGCCGAACAGCGACACCGCGACGGCGAGCCGGACAGGGCGCACAGGGAGCATTCCGCGACACGAGCTCGGCCGGCCACGAACATGCTGAGCCGGTCACGCACGCACCGCACTCCGGACGCGGGGGGCTTCTGTGGCGAATCGGTGGGCGATACCAGACTCGAACTGATGACCTCTTCCGTGTGAAGGAAGCGCGCTACCAACTGCGCCAATCGCCCGCGGTCCACCATCTTGCCACACGGGGAACCGGCTCCCGCGCCGCTCGACGCGCCGGGTGTCACACGATTTGGCGACCCGGCCGGAGATGCTAAAGTCATCCGAGTCGCCGCAAGGCGGCAATGCGGATGTAGCGCAGTTGGTAGCGCATCACCTTGCCAAGGTGAGGGTCGCGAGTTCGAGTCTCGTCATCCGCTCGAGGAAAAGTCTCACGGTTCGTCAGGACCGCACACCTGGTGGCGTGGCCGAGAGGCGAGGCAGCGGCCTGCAAAGCCGTCCACACGGGTTCGAATCCCGTCGCCACCTCGGCAGGACCCCCGACGCGAGTCGGAACGGGCGATTGGCGCAGCGGTAGCGCGCTTCCCTGACACGGAAGAGGTCACTGGTTCGATCCCAGTATCGCCCACAACGAGGAAATCCCAGGTGAAAGCGGCATTTCGCCGCTCTTGGAAACCCGCTCGCGCCACCCGCGCACTCACCAGTTCCGGTACTTGTCCGGCTCGACGATCGAGCCGTCGACGGTGGCGTCGGACGGCGCGCCTCGCGGCCACCCGTGCCGGGGAGTCACGCGCTCAGCGAACCGGTCCGCGCAGTCCGTCGATCGGTCGTACGTCCCAGTCGCTGAACGGATCGTCGCCCACCTCCGCCATGAGGGCCGGTGATGCTGCCCTGGCCGCCTCCTCCGACTCCCACACGGCGACCCCGACGAAGCGACCGCCGTCGTCGTCGACGACCCCGGTCCAGACGAGGCCCGGGCGGGTCCGCGCGACCCGGCTATAGCGCTGCATCGAATCGAGCACCGCCGCCCGATGCTCGGGCCGCGGCGAATGGACCGACACCACCGCGCAGGTCACGGCACGTGCCGCTCGCCGGGTCCGACGTACTCCGACAGCGGCCGGATGAGCGCATTGGCGCTCCGCTGCTCCATCACGTGCGCGGTCCAGCCGGTCACCCGCGCCGCGACGAACAGCGGCGTGAAGACCTCGGTGTCGAAGCCCATGAGGTGGTAGGCCGGGCCGGACGGGTAGTCGAGGTTGGGCTTGATGCTCTTGCGGGCGTCCATCGCGTCGGCGAGCGTGTCGTACATCGCGATGATGTCGGGGCGGTCGTATTCGGCGACGAGGGTGTCGAGGGCGGCGCGCATGGTCGGCACGCGGGAGTCGCCGTTCTTGTAGACGCGGTGACCGAATCCCATGATCTTGCGCTTCTCGGCGAGGGCCTCGTCGAGCCAGGCCTCGGCGCGGGAGGCGTCGCCGATCTCGTCGAAGACGTGCATGACGGCCTCGTTGGCGCCGCCGTGCAGCGGGCCCTTGAGGGCGCCGATCGCGGCGGTGACCGCGGAGTAGATGTCGGCGAGGGTGGAGGTGACGACGCGGGCGGTGAAGGTGGAGGCGTTGAAGGAGTGCTCGGCGTAGAGGGTCATGGAGACGTCGAACGCCTCGACCACGACGAGCTCCGGGACCTCGCCTAGGGCCATGTGCAGGAAGTTGGCGCTGTAGCCGAGGTCGTCCCGCGGCTCGACGAGCGGCAGGTCGTGCCGGCGGCGCTGGATGTACGCGACGATCGCGGGGAGCTTCGCGAACAGGGTCGTCGCCTTCGCGAGGTTCGCCTCCGGGGTGTCGTCGGCGGCGGTCGGGTCCTCCGCGCCGAGGAAGCTCACGGCGGTGCGGACGATGTCCATCGGGTGGGCGTCGCGCGGCAGGTCGTCGATGACCCGCTTCACGCGCTCGTCGAGGTGCCGCTGCCCGCGCTCGGCCCGCTCGAACTCGGCCAGCTGCAGCTCGTCGGGCAGTTCGCCGTGCCAGAGCAGGTAGGCGACCTCCTCGAACGAGCACCGGTCGGCGAGCTCCTGCACCGGGTAGCCGCGGTAGAGCAACGAGTTGGTGTCGGGATTGACCTTCGAGATCGCGGTGGTGTCGACGACGACGCCGGCCAGTCCCTTTCGAATGTCCGGCCCCTTCTTGATGTCGGTCATGGTGGTCAGCTCCTGTTGTTGGCGAGGTCGAAGGTGAAGACGTCGGCGTCGAAGGCGGAGTACGCCTCGTAGTCGACGAGTTCGTAGAGGCGGGCGCGGGTCTGCATGGTAGGCACCTGCGATTGGAGGGACCCCTCCGCCGCGAGCGCGTCGAGCCCGCGCTCGATGGCGCCCATCGCGATCCGCAGGAGCGACACCGGGAAGATCACCATGTTGACGCCGACGTCCTGCAGCTGCTGCACGGTGAACAGCTCGCTCTTGCCGAACTCGGTCATGTTGGCCAGGATCGGCACGTCGACCGCGCGGCGCATCGCCTCGAACTCGGAGAGGTCGGCCATCGCCTCCGCGAAGATCGCGTCCGCGCCGGCGTCGGCCAGCGCCTTCGCCCGTTCGGTCGCGGCCTCGAGGCCCTCGACGCCGCGGATGTCGGTGCGGGCCATGATCACGAAGTCGGGATCGCGGCGCGCCTGCACCGCCGCGCGGATCCGGTTCACGGCGGTCGCCTGGTCGACGACCTCCTTGCCGTCCAGGTGCCCGCAGCGCTTGGGGTTGACCTGGTCCTCCAGGTGGACGCCGGCGACGCCCGCGTCCTCCAGCAGCTGCACGGTGCGGGCGACGTTCATCGGCTCGCCGAACCCGGTGTCGCCGTCGATGAGCGTCGGGAGGTCGGTGGTGCGCGAGATCTGAGCCCCGCGCTGCGCGACCTCGGTGAGCGTCGTCAGGCCGATGTCCGGGAGCCCGAGCTCGTTGGCCATGACGGCGCCGGAGATGTAGACGCCCTCGAAGCCCTTCTCCTGGATGAGGCGCGCGCTGAGCGGCGTGAACGCGCCCGGGAACCGCTGGATGGTGCCGCTCGCGAGCCCGGCGCGGAACGCCTGCCGCTTCTGCGACGGCGTGACGGTGGAGTGCAGCATCAGAACAGTCCCTTCGGTCCGGTCGGGAGCCCCGCGGGTGCGACGACGTTGAGCTCGCGCACCTCGTCGGCGGTCAGCTCCGGCAGGCGCTCCGCCAGGGCGAGGAAGCGGTCGATCTCCGCGCCGTCGATCACGCCGTCGGCCAGGGTGCGCAGCTTCCGCACGTAGTCGGCGCGCTGGAAGGGCCGGGCGCCGAGCGGGTGCGCGTCCGCGACCGCGATCTCCTCCACGATGCGGCTGCCGTCGGTCAGCGTCGCCTCCATCCGACCGCCGAACGCCTGCTCCTTCGGGTCGAGCGAGTGGTAGCGGCGCGTCCACTCCGGGTCCTCGAGCGTCGTCACCTTGCGCCACAGCGCGACCGTGTCGGCGCGGCCCGCGCGCTCCGGGGCGTAGGCGCCCACGTGATCCCACGCGCCGTCCTGCAGCGCCACCGTGAAGATGTAGGGCACCGAGTGGTCGAGGGTCTCGCGGCTCGCGGTCGGGTCGTACTTCTGCGGGTCGTTCGCGCCCGATCCGATCACGTAGTGGGTGTGGTGGCTGGTGTGCAGGACGATGGAGGCGACCCTCTCCGGGTCGCGCAGCTCCGGGTGCTCGGCGCCCACCCGCCGGGCGAGATCGATGAACGCCTGCGCCTGGTACTCCGCCGAGTGCTCCTTGGTGAAGGAGTCGAGGATCGCGCGCTTGGCCTCGCCGCGCTCCGGCAGCGGGACCTCGTAGCGGGCCTCCGGGCCGTCGAGCAGCCACGCGATCACGCCGTCCTCGCCCTCCCAGATCGGTGACGGCGACGTCTGCCCGCGCAGGGCCCGGTCCACCGCCTCGACGGCCATCTTGCCCGCGAACGCCGGCGCGTAGGCCTTCCAGGTCGAGATCTCGCCCTTGCGCGACTGGCGGGTCGCCGTGGTCACGTGCAGCGCCTGCCCGATCGCCTGGAAGATCACCTCGGGAGAGAGCCCGAGCAGCGTCCCGATGCCCGCGGCCGCGCTCGGCCCGAGGTGCGCCACGTGGTCGATCTTGTGCGCGTGCAGGCTGATCGCCTTCGCGAGGTCGATCTGGACCTCGTACCCGGTCGCGATCCCGCGCACCAGCTCGGCGCCCGAGCGGCCGGCGTGCTGCGCGACCGCGAGGATCGGCGGGATGTTGTCGCCCGGGTGCGAGTACTCCGCGGCGAGGAACGTGTCGTGGTAGTCGAGCTCGCGCACGGCGACGCCGTTCGCCCACGCCGCCCACTCCGGCGACACCCGCTCCGTCACCCCGAACACCGCGGCGCCGGGACCCGCCGCCCCGGGCGCGGCCGGGTGCGCGAGCGCCTGGTCGCGGGCCGCCGTCACCGGCGCCCGGCCGAGCGACGCGACCGCGACCGCGGCGTTGTCGATCACCCGGTTCACGATCATCTCCGCGACCTCGGGAGCGACCTCCACCGGGTCGGCGGCGACCTCGGCGATGCGCCAGGCGAGCTGCTCCTCGCGCGGGAACGGCTCGGAACTCGGACGGGGGCGCACCACGACGGTCTTCATCGGGTCCAGGTTAGGCAGGAACGAGCCCGCGCGGTCGCGACGATATCGTTGGCAGGGTGAGCGCACAGACCGGTTTCGACCTGTTCCCCGACCGCTCCGTGATCGCGATCCGCGTGAACGGCGAGCTGAAGGACAAGGCGACCGAGCTCACGACGACCGAGGGTGTGGAGCCCGTCGCCGTCGACTCCGCCGACGGCCTCGCCATCCTCCGCCACTCCACCGCGCACGTCATGGCGCAGGCGGTGCAGCGCATCAACCCGGAGGCGAGGCTCGGGATCGGGCCGCCCGTCACCGACGGCTTCTACTACGACTTCGACGTCGCCGAGCCCTTCACCCCGGAGGATCTCAAGGCGATCGAGAAGGAGATGGACCGCATCATCCGCTCCGGGCAGCGGTTCGTGCGCCGCGTCGTCACCGAGGACGAGGCGCGCGCCGAGCTCGCCGACGAGCCCTACAAGCTGGAGCTCATCGGGTTGAAGGGCCGCGTCGGGCACGGCGAGGGATCGGGCGACGACGGGGAGTCGGTCGAGGTCGGCGGCGCCGAGCTCACCATCTACGACAACGTCGACCGCGACGGGAACACCGCCTGGAAGGACCTCTGCCGCGGCCCGCACGTGCCGAACACGGGCGCCCTCGGCGTCTACCGCCTGATGCGGATCGCCGCCGCCTACTGGCGCGGGTCCGAGAAGAACCCGCAGCTGCAGCGCATCTACGGCACCGCCTGGCCGACCAAGGACGAGCTCCGGTCGTACCTCGAGCGCCTCGAGGAGGCCGCCAAGCGCGATCACCGCAAGCTCGGCCGCGAGCTCGACCTCTTCTCGTTCCCGGACGAGATCGGCTCCGGCCTGTCGGTCTGGCATCCGCGCGGCGGCATCGTCCGCATGGAGATGGAGCAGCACGCCCGCAAGCGCCACGTCGACGCGGGCTACACCTACGTGTACACGCCCCACATCTCCAAGCAGGACCTGTTCCGCACCTCCGGCCACCTCCAGACCTACAAGGAGGGCATGTTCCCGCCCATCAACATGGACGAGGAGCGCGACGCCGAGGGCACCATCACCAAGCAGGGCACCGACTACTACCTGAAGCCGATGAACTGCCCGATGCACATCCTGATCTACAAGGAGCGCGCGCGGAGCTACCGCGACCTCCCGATGCGGCTGGCGGAGAACGGCACGGTCTATCGCAACGAGCTCTCGGGGGCCCTGCACGGCCTGACCCGCGTGCGCGGCTTCACGCAGGACGACTCGCACCTGTTCGTCACCCCCGACCAGCTCGAGGACGAGGCGACCAAGGTCCTCGAGTTCGTCATCTCGATGCTGCGCGACTTCGGCCTCGACGACTTCGAGCTCGAGCTCTCGATGCGCGACGACCACAAGGACAAGTGGATCGGCTCCGACGAGTTCTGGGAGTACTCGACGAACGCGCTCCGCAACGTGGCGCAGTCGTCCGGCCTCAAACTCACGGAGATGCCGGGGGAGGCCGCGTTCTACGGGCCCAAGATCGACCTCAAGACCCGCGACGCGCTCGGCCGCACCTGGCAGCTGTCGACGGTGCAGGTCGACCCGAACCTGCCCGAGCGGTTCGAGCTCGAGTTCACCGACCGCGACGGGCAGCGCAAGCGCCCGATCATGATCCATCGCGCCCTGTTCGGCTCCATCGAGCGCTTCTTCGCCATCCTGCTTGAGCACTACGCGGGCGCGTTCCCGGTGTGGCTCGCGCCCGTGCAGGTCGTCGGGATCCCGGTGGCGGAGGAGTACGCCGACTACCTCGGCGGCGTGGTCGACCGGCTTCGCGCGGAGGGCGTGCGCGCCGAGCTCGACGCGAGCGACGAGCGGATGCAGAAGAAGATCCGCACCGCCACCACCATGAAGGTGCCGTTCCAGCTGATCGCGGGGGAGAAGGATCGCGACGCCGGCACGGTGAGCTTCCGGTTCCGCGACGGCACCCAGGACAACGGGGTGCCGATCAACGAGGCCGTGCGCCGGATCCGTGAGGCGATCGACACCAAGGCGCAGGTCTAGCGGCCGGGATGCGCGACTACGACGGGACCGAGTACGACGCGGTCGAATCCTCGGACGGCTTCGCGGGCGTGCCCGACGGCCTGCAGCGGCTGTGGACGCCGCACCGGATCGCGTACATCGAGCAGTCGTCGGCCGAGCGCGCGAGCGGCGAGTGCGTGTTCTGCGTCGCGCCCACGATGTCCGACGAGAAGGCGCTCATCGTGCACCGCGGGGCGAGCGCGTACGTGATCCTCAACCTCTTCCCCTACAACAGCGGCCACCTGCTCGTCGTGCCGTACCGCCACGTCGCGACCTACGACCTGGCGACCCCCGAGGAGACGGCCGAGATCACGACCCTCACGCAGACCGCGATGCGCGTGCTCGCCGCGACCTCGCACCCGCACGGGTTCAACATCGGCATGAACCAGGGCGCGGTCGCGGGAGCCGGGATCTCGGAGCACCTGCACCAGCACGTCGTGCCGCGCTGGGCCTCCGACGCCAACTTCCTGCCGATCATCGGGCAGACGAAGGCGATCCCGACGCTGCTCGGCGAGGCCCGCGCCCAGCTCGCCGACGCCTGGCCGGCCTCCCCGCCGGTCGAGTAGCCCGCTGCGTCAGCGGACCCGCGCGACCTCGAACTGCATCCGCGGGTGCGCGTACGTCTCCTGCGACTCCACGAGCAGCAGCTCCCGCGACCCCGCGTCGAGCGTGTTCTGCAGCAGGTCGAAGACGCTCGACGTCGTCCGTGCGAGGGCGTCCGCAGCGTCGCCCGTGCGCCGGAAGTGGGCGGTGAACAGCGCAGCCGTGACGTCGCCGGAGCCGTTCGCCTTCATCCCGAGCCGCGGCGTCTGCACGATCCACGCGCCGTCGTCGGTGACGGCCATCATCTCGATCGTCCCGGGGTCCGCGTCCGGGCGCTCGACGCTCGTCACGAGCACCGTGCGCGGCCCCATCGCCCGCGCCGCGTCGGCGGCCTCCAGCGTGGACTCGAGGGAGTAGGGCTCCCGCCCGGTGAGGAACCCCAGCTCGAACTGGTTCGGCGTGATGAGGTCGGCGACCGGCACGACCCGCTCGCGCAGCAGCACCGGGATCGCCGGCGCGACGAAGCAGCCGGACGCCGCGTTGCCCATCACCGGGTCGCAGGCGTAGATCGCGTCGGGATTGGCCGCCTTCACGCGCGCGACCGCGTCGATCACGACCTCCCCGATGCCCTCGCTGCCCTGGTAGCCCGAGAGCACGACGTCGATCTCGCCGAGCACGCCGCGCTCCTCGATCCCGAGGATCACGTCGCGCACGTCGTCGGGGGAGATGAGCGGTCCGCGCCAGGCGCCGTACCCGGTGTGGTTCGAGAAGGTCACGGTGTAGACCGGCAGGACCTCGACCCCGATGCGCTGGAGCGGGAAGACCGCCGCGGAGTTGCCGACGTGCCCGTACGCGACGGCCGACTGGATCGAGAGGATCTTCACGCCACCAATCTAGAATCAGTGCCATGCCCGACACTCCGGCCACCCCCGCCACCGGTACCGCCCGCGTCAAGCGCGGCCTCGCCGAGATGCTCAAGGGCGGCGTCATCATGGACGTCGTCACCGCCGACCAGGCGAAGATCGCGGAGGACGCCGGCGCCGTCGCCGTCATGGCGCTCGAGCGCGTCCCGGCCGACATCCGCGCCCAGGGCGGCGTCGCCCGCATGAGCGACCCCGACCTCATCGACGGCATCATCGAGGCCGTCTCGATCCCGGTCATGGCCAAGGCCCGCATCGGCCACTTCGTCGAGGCGCAGGTGCTCCAGTCGCTCGGCGTCGACTACATCGACGAGTCGGAGGTGCTCTCGCCCGCCGACTACGTCAACCACATCGACAAGTGGCCCTTCACCGTGCCGTTCGTCTGCGGCGCCACCAACCTCGGGGAGGCGCTCCGTCGCATCACCGAGGGCGCGGCGATGATCCGCTCCAAGGGCGAGGCGGGCACCGGCGACGTGTCGGAGGCGACCAAGCACATCCGCACCATCACGGGCGAGATCAACGCCCTGAAGGCCAGGACGAAGGACGAGCTGTACGTCGCGGCGAAAGAGCTGCAGGCGCCCTACGACCTGGTCGCCGAGGTCGCCGAGACGGGCAAGCTCCCCGTCGTGCTGTTCACGGCGGGCGGCGTCGCGACGCCGGCCGACGCCGCGCTCATGATGCAGCTCGGGGCGGACGGCGTGTTCGTCGGCTCCGGCATCTTCAAGTCGGGGGAGCCGGCCAAGCGCGCCGCCGCGATCGTCAAGGCGACGACCTTCTTCGACGACCCGGCCGAGATCGCCGCGGCGTCGCGCGGCCTCGGCGAGGCCATGGTCGGCATCAACGTCGCCGACCTCGCCGCGCCGCACCGGCTCGCCGAGCGTGGCTGGTAGCGGCCCGCGCGTCGGGGTCCTCGCGCTGCAGGGCGACGTCCGCGAGCACCTCGCCGTTCTCCGTGGGCTCGGGGCGGACGCCGTCCCCGTGCGCCGGCCGGCGGAGCTCGACGATGTCGCGGGGCTGGTTATCCCGGGCGGCGAGTCGACGGTGGTGGACAAGCTGAGCCGGGCGTTCGGGCTGCGCGAACCGCTCGTCTCCCGGATCACCGGCGGGATGCCGGTCTACGGCACATGCGCCGGCCTGATCATGCTGAGCGACCGGGTCACCGACGCGATCGCGGGGCAGCAGACCCTCGGCGGCCTTGACGTCACCGTGCGGCGCAACGCGTTCGGCAACCAGAACGACTCATTCGAGACGGATCTCGACATCCCGGAGCTCGGGGATCCGGCCGTGCACGCGGTGTTCATCCGCGCGCCCGCCGTGACTGAGACGGGCCCCGATGTCGTGATCCTCGCGGCGCTCGACGACGGGCGGATCGTCGCGGTGGAGCAGGGGAACCTCCTCGGCACCGCGTTCCACCCCGAGGTCACCGGTGAGGATCGGTTCCACCGTCGCTTCCTGCAGCGCGTCGCCGGCTGATCAGGCGCGCGATGCCGAGCGCGATGAATGCGGCAGCGCTGCAGAGGAACGTCAGCCCGACGGAGAACTCGCTCGTCATCCGGATCGCTCCGAAGACCGCCTCGGCGACGCCCACGCAGATCGAGACGAAGCCCCACAGGCGCCACCGCGAGATCGGCGGCGTCGGGTCGTTGCTGTCGGCGAGTCCGAGCATCTCTCCAGTCTGCGCCCCGCGCGGCCGAAAGCGCCCCGGCGCGCCCGGGTAGCATTGAGCGTCTTTCCCGGAACACCGAAGGAGCAGCCGTGAGCGGCCATTCCAAGTGGGCGACGACCAAGCACAAGAAGGCGGTCATCGACCAGCGACGTGCGAAGTCCTTCGCCAAGCTCATCAAGAACATCGAGGTCGCAGCCAAGATGGGCGGCGCCGACCTGAGCGGCAACCCGACGCTCGTCGACGCCGTGCAGAAGGCCAAGAAGACCTCGGTGCCGAACGACAACATCGACCGCGCCATCAAGCGCGGCGCCGGGCTCAGCGGCGAGTCGGTCGACTACCAGACGATCATGTACGAGGGCTACGGTCCCAATGGCGTCGCGCTCCTCATCGAGTGCCTCACCGACAACAAGAACCGCGCCGCGGCCGAGGTGCGCACTGCGATGACGCGGAACGGCGGCACGATGGCCGACCCGGGCAGCGTCGCCTACAACTTCAGCCGCAAGGGTGTCATCTCGATCACGAAGGCGGACGGCGTCTCCGAGGACTCGATCCTCGAGGCGGTCATGGACGCAGGCGTCGAGGACGTCGTGGACCAGGGCGGCGGTTTCGAGGTCCTCACCGACCCGTCGGAGCTGGTGGCCGCCCGCACGGCGCTCGTCGAGGCGGGCATCGACTACGACTCGGCGGAGGCGGAGTTCGTGCCCGGCGTCCAGGTGCCGGTCGACGCCGACACGGCCCGCAAGGTGTTCCGGCTGATCGACGCGCTCGAGGACAGCGACGACGTGCAGAACGTCTTCTCCAACCTCGAGATCCCGGCCGACGTCCAGGCCGAGCTCGACGCGGACGACGAGTAGCACGGCGGCCCGGGGGAGCGGCCGATGCGCGTGCTGGGGATCGATCCGGGCCTGACCCGATGCGGCGTCGGCGTCGTGGACGTCGCGCCCGATCGCTCGGCCACGCTCGTGCACGTCAGCGTGATCCGGACCGCGCCGGAGGAGCCGATCGAGCTCCGCCTGCTGGCGGTGGCGCGCGGCATCGCGACCGCGCTCGACGCGTACCAGCCCAACGCCCTCGCCGTCGAGCGCATGTTCGCCCAGCACAATCTCCGCACCGTCATCGGCACGGCCCAGGCCTCCGGCGTCGCGCTGGCCGCCGCCGCCGAACGCGGTCTGCCGGTCGGCCTGCACACCCCGAGCGAGGTGAAGGCCGCGATCACCGGGTACGGCAACGCGCAGAAGGCGCAGGTCGGGACCATGGTCGCGCGGGTGCTCGGGCTCGCGAAGGTGCCGAAACCGGCTGACGCGTCGGACGCGCTTGCGCTCGCCATCTGCCACGCATGGCGGGGCGCGCCCTTCACCCCCGCCGCCGACCCGGGGCTGCTCACCCCCGCCCAGCGCGCGTGGCGGCAGGCCGAGGCGGCCGCCCGCTCCTAGGCTGGCGGCATGATCTCGTCGGTCCGCGGTGCCGTGCTGTCCGCCGGCGGCGGACTCGCCGTGATCGAGGTCGGGGGAGTCGGGCTCGCCGTGCAGGTGACGCCCCAGCACGCACTCACCCTGCGGATCGGCGAGGAGGCCCGCCTCCACACCGCGCTCATCGTGCGCGAGGACGACCTCAGCCTCTACGGCTTCGCGACGCCGGACGAACTCGTCGTCTTCGACCTGCTGCGCGGCGTCTCGGGCGTCGGCCCGAAGTCCGCGCTCGGCGTCCTCGCCACGCTCACCCCGCAGCAGGTCGCGCAGGCCGTCGCCGACGAGGACGACGCGCCCTTCCGCAAGGTGTCGGGCATCGGACCGAAGACCGCGAAGCTCATCGCCGTGTCGCTCGCGGGCAAGCTCGCGCCCGTCGCCGCGGCCGCCTCGGTGCCGAGCGGCGCCCCGGGCACGCAGGTCGCGTCGGCGGTCGTCGGAGCGCTCGTCGGGCTGGGCTGGAACGAGCGGGTCGCCGCGCAGACCGTCGAGGAGGCCGCGACCGAGGCGTCCGCGACCGACACGGCGTCGGTGCAGGCGCTCCTCCGGCTCGCCCTCGCACGGCTCGGACCGGGGGCCCGGCCGTGAGCGACGACGACCTGGACGGCGACGCGCCGGGCGTGGAGAGCCTCAGCGTGGACGGCCTGGTCCGGCCGACCCCCGAGTCGGAGGCCGAACTCGCCTTCGAAGGGGCGCTCCGTCCGCGCTCGCTCGCCGAGTTCGTCGGGCAGGCGAAGGTCCGCGGGCAGCTGCAGCTGCTGCTCGACGCGGCCGCGATCCAGCAGCGCACGCCCGACCACATCCTGCTCGCCGGCCCGCCCGGGCTCGGCAAGACGACACTCGCGATGATCGTGGCGCACGAGTCGGGTCGTCCGCTGCGCATGTCGAGCGGGCCCGCGATCCAGCACGCCGGCGACCTCGCGGCCCTGCTCTCGAGCCTCGTCGCGGGCGAGGTCCTCTTCATCGACGAGATCCACCGCATGGCGCGCAGCGCCGAGGAGATGCTCTACCTCGCGATGGAGGACTTCCGGATCGACATCATGGTCGGCAAGGGCGCCGGCGCGACCAGCATCCCGCTCGATCTCGCGCCGTTCACGATGGTCGGCGCCACCACGCGCTCCGGGCTCCTGCCGAATCCGCTGCGCGACCGCTTCGGCTTCACCGCCAACCTCGAGTTCTACGGCGACCACGAGCTCGACCAGGTGCTCGCCCGCGCTGCCCGCATGCTCGAGCTCGACATCGAGCCGGCCGCCCGCCGCGAGATCGCGACCCGCAGCCGCGGCACCCCGCGCATCGCCAACCGGCTGCTCCGCCGCGTCCGCGACTACGCGATCGTGCACGGCGGCCGCGCCGACCTCTCGGCCGTGCGCACCGCGCTCGAGCTCTACGACGTCGACGCCATGGGGCTCGACCGGCTGGACCGCGCGGTGCTCGACACGATCGTCACCCGGTTCGACGGCGGCCCGGTCGGTCTCAACACCCTCGCGGTGTCGGTCGGGGAGGAGCCCGAGACGATCGAGTCGGTCGTCGAGCCCTTCCTCGTGCGGATCGGGATGCTGACGCGCACGCCCCGCGGCCGCGTCGCGACCCGCCGCGCGTGGGACCACCTCGGGGTCCGCCGCCCCGACACGGGGGCGCTGTTCTGAATGGCGTATGCTTCCGGGGAACCGCACAGCCGCCTTGTCTAGGCTCGGCCGCGATCTCCCACCATCCCGGAAGGCTCCAACGCCCCCATGTCCTCCCTCGCCACGCTTCTCCCTGCTGCCACCACGCCCACGTCGTCGGGCAACTTCTTCCAGGACAACTTCCTGACGATCGCGCTGGTCCTCGTGCTGGCCGTGATGGTGATCTTCATGGTCCGCAACTCGCGCAAGCGCAAGCGCGACGCGGAGGAGCTGCAGAACAAGTTCGTGCCGGGCGCCGAGGTCATGACGCAGCACGGCATCTACGGCACGCTCGTCTCGGTCGACGAGGAGAAGAACGAGGCGATCATCGAGACGACGCCGGGCACCCGCCTCCGCGTGCACCGCCAGACCGTCGCCCGCGTGATCGACCCGGTCGACATCGACCCGGAGAAGGACATCGTCCACGACGAGGAGCCCGCCTCGACCGAGGCGCCCGAGTTCGGGGAGCGCGTCGTCGACGAGACCCCGGCCGCGACCGACGCCGAGGAGAGCAAGCCGGCCCCCGCGCCGCGCACCTCCGCCGCGAGCACCCGCAGCACGTCCTCGACCGCGAAGCCGCGCAAGAAGCCCGCCGAGGGCGACGCGGCCGAGTAAGGCGAGGCGGACTCCGCCTCTCCGTTACCCTGGTCACCGGCTCGGCGCTGACGTCGGGCGAGGCCGCAGCCGAGCCGACGCTCGCGCGCTCGAAGAAAGCAGAACGACCCCGTGGCAACCAGAACGACGCCGGTCCGCAGCGCCTGGAGGGCGCTCGCCTGGCTCCTGGCGATCGTCGTCATCCTGGGCGGGATCCTCACCGCCGGCGTCATCTGGTGGAAGTGGACGCCGGTCCCGCAGCTCGGCCTCGACCTCCAGGGCGGCACCGAGATCATCCTGACGCCGAAGACCGAGGGCAACCAGGCGGTCACCTCGGACCAGCTCAATCAGGCCGTGGCGATCATCCGCCAGCGCATCGGCGGCCTCTCCGAGGCCGAGGTGAGCACGCAGGGCAGCTCGAACATCCTCATCGAGCTCCCGGGCAACCCCGACAAGGCGCTGCTCCAGCGCGTCGAGTCGGCGTCGAAGATGGAGTTCCGCGCGGTCCTCCTGACCGGCCAGCCCTCGAATCAGAGCGTCGGCGCCTCCGGATCGCCGTCGCCGAGCGCCTCCGGCTCCGCGTCCGCCACCCCCTCGCCGTCGCTCGCCGACACCCCCACCGCGAAGCCGACGGACGGCAGCGACCTCAACTGGGTCACCCCGGCGCTTCAGCAGCAGTTCACGAACGTCGACTGCTCGAAGATCAACGCGGCCAACACGAACACGGCCCCCGCGGACAAGCCGCTCGTCACCTGCTCCGACGACGGCACCCAGACCTTCCTGCTCGGCCCGGTGGAGGTCGAGGGCTCCACGATATCGGACGCCACCGCGGGCACGATCCAGTCGAGCCAGGGCGTCAACGCCGGTCAGTGGGCGGTCAACATCGTCTTCAACGGCCAGGGCACCAAGAACTTCGCCGACGTCACCAAGCGACTCGTCAAGCTGCAGCAGCCGCGCAACCAGTTCGCGATCGTGCTCGACGGCAAGGTCATCTCGGCGCCGGCCACGCAGGCGGCGATCACCAACGGCAAGCCACAGATCACCGGATCGTTCAACCAGAAGTCCGCGACGGAGCTCGCGAATCAGCTCAAGTACGGCGCGCTCCCGGTCAACTTCACCGTGCAGAGCCGTGACACCATCGCGGCGACCCTCGGCGCGACCCAGCTGCAGAACGGCCTCATCGCAGGGCTGATCGGCCTCCTCCTCGTCGCCGTGTACTCGCTGTTCCAGTACCGGCTGCTCGGCCTCGTGACCCTCGCCTCGCTCGTCGTCGCCGGCGTCATCACGTGGGAGTTCTTCGACATCCTGTCGTGGCAGAACGGCCTGCGCCTGTCGCTCGCCGGCGTCGCCGGCCTCATCGTCGCGATCGGCTTCACGGCCGACTCGTTCATCGTCTACTTCGAACGCATCCGCGACGAGCTGCGGGACGGCCGAGGGCTCGCGGGCGCGGTCGAGGCCGGTTGGAAGCGGGCGCTCCGCACGATCCTCGCCGCCAAGAGCGTCAACCTGCTGTCGGCGATCATCCTCTACGTGCTCGCGGTCGGGAACGTACAGGGCTTCGCGCTGACGCTCGGCATCACGACCGTGATCGACGTGGTGATCGTCGTGCTGTTCACGCACCCGGTGCTGCGACTGCTGGCCACGACCCGGTTCTTCTCCAGCGGCCATCCGCTCTCCGGGCTCGATCCGACGGCACTCGGCGCCGTCTACCGGGGTCGAGCTGAGTTCCGGTTCTCGGAGGACGCGCGCCGCGCCGGCGCCAGCCGCGAGGCCGGACGCCGCCAGACGATCGCGGAGCGCAAGGCCGCGGAGCTGGAGGCACAGAAGGCGGCCGGCTCGAAGGCCGGCGCGTCGAAGTCGGGCGCCGGGAAGGGCGGGAAGCGCTGATGGCCAGCTTCGCCAAGTTCGGCAACGACCTCTACACCGGGGCGCGGTCGGTCGACTTCGTCGGCCGCCGGCGCGTCTGGTACGCGATCGCCGCGGTGCTCATCGTGCTCTCGATCGCGATCCCGTTCATCCGCGGCGGCGGCGACTTCGCCCGCGGCTTCGACTTCGGCATCGACTTCACCGGCGGGTCGCAGTTCCAGATCGCGAACGCGAACTCCAAGAACACGATCCTCGGGCAGGACGCGGTCAAGCAGGTCGCACCCCGATCGAACGTCACCGTCACCACGGCGGGCGGCAACGGCATCCAGGTTCAGACCGACAAGCTGAGCGACAAGCAGACGCAGGCCGTCACTGCGGCCCTCGCCAAGACCTACGGCGTGCAGGAGAAGGAGGTCACCAACTCCTTCATCGGCGCCACCTGGGGCGCCGACGTCACCGGCAACGCCCTCCGGGCCCTCATCGTCTTCGTCATCTTCGCCGCGGTGCTCATGGCGCTCTATTTCCGCACCTGGAAGATGTCGGCCGCCGCGATCATCGCCCTCCTGCACGACCTCATCATCACGGCAGGGGTGTACGCCGCCACCGGGTTCACGATCACGCCGGCGACGATCATCGGATTCCTCACGATCCTCGGCTACTCGCTGTACGACACCGTCGTGGTCTTCGACAAGATCCGCGAGAACACCAGCGAACTGAGCGACGACTCGCCGCGGACCTTCGGCGAGGCCGTCAACCTCGCCGTCAACCAGACGCTCGTCCGGTCGATCAACACCGGCGTCGTCGCGGCGCTGCCGGTTGCGGCGATCCTCTTCATCGGATCGTTCATCCTCGGCGCGGACACGCTGAAGGAGATCTCGCTCGCGCTGTTCGTCGGCACCGTGGTCAGCACCTACTCGACGCCGTTCGTCGCGTCGCCGCTGTACGCGCAGTTCCGCTCGAACGAGCCGGCGATCCGGCAGCGGGATGAGCGGGCCCGTCGGCTCCGCGCGCGGAACGTCGAGGCGTAATCCGCGTGCACGCCGTCGGCGAACGTCCGGTGCCCTGCGGCCGCCGCTCCTAGACTGAGCGGATCGGAGGTGGTCGGATGACGCAGACGCAGTCGCCGCGTCCCACGACGCCCGCGTCGACCTCGGCGACCCAGACCTCCGCGCTGCGAGCCCTCCTGCCGCGCATCTTCTCCCGCGCCGACCGCTCCACCCGTTCGATCGACGCCGTCATCAAGACGGTACGCTCGCACCACCCGAAGGGCGACTTCGCGCTCATCGAGCGGGCCTACGCGACCGCGGATCGCGCGCACGCCGGCCAGAAGCGCAAGAGCGGCGAACCCTACATCACCCACCCGGTGGCGGTGGCGCAGATCCTCGCCGACCTTGGCATCGGCTCGAAGACGATCGCGGCCGCGCTGCTCCACGACACCGTCGAGGACACCGACTACCAGCTCGATCAGCTCCGCGCCGACTTCGGCGACGAGATCGCGATGCTCGTCGACGGCGTCACCAAGCTCGACAAGCTGAAGTACGGCGACAGCGCCCAGGCGGAGACCGTCCGCAAGATGGTCGTCGCGATGTCGAAGGACATCCGGGTGCTCGTGATCAAGCTCGCCGACCGCCTGCACAACGCGCGGACGTGGGGCTTCGTCCCGGAGGAGTCCGCGCGGCGGAAGGCGCAGGAGACCCTCGAGATCTACGCGCCGCTCGCGCACCGGCTCGGCATCCAGACGATCAAGTGGGAGCTCGAAGATCTCTCGTTCGCCGTGCTGTATCCCAAGCTCTACGTGGAGATCGAGAATCTCGTCAAGCAGCGTTCTCCCGAGCGGGAACGGGTCGTTCAGCAGGTGACGGATGCCATCAACGACGATCTGAAGTCTGCCAAGATCCGCGGCAAGGTCGTCGGCAGGCCGAAGCAGTACTACTCGATCTATCAGAAGATGGTCGTTCGCGGGCGCGAGTTCGACGAGATCTACGACCTCGTCGGCATCCGGGTCATCGTCAACTCCGTGCGTGACTGCTACGCCGTTCTCGGGCAGATCCACGCGAGGTGGACGCCGATGCCAGGCCGCTTCAAGGACTACGTCGCCACCCCGAAGTTCAACCTGTACCAATCGCTGCACACGACGGTCATCGGGCCGGAGGGTCGTGCGGTCGAGATCCAGATCCGCACCGAGGAGATGCACCAGCGCGCCGAGTTCGGTGTCGCTGCGCACTGGAAGTACAAGGAGCGCGTCGCCGGCGGCAAGTCCGACGACATCGGCAAGGTCGATACCGACATGGCGTGGCTTGCGCACATCTCGGACTGGCAGGCAGAGACAGCGGATCCCAGCGAGTTCCTCGACTCGCTCCGATTCGAGATCGGTGCGAAGGAGGTCTACGTCTTCACCCCGAAGGGCAGGGTGATCGGGCTGCCCTCCGGCGCCACTCCCGTGGACTTCGCGTACGCGGTGCACACCGAGGTCGGTCACCGCACCATGGGCGCAAAGGTGAACGGACGCCTCGTCCCGCTGGAGTCGCCGCTCTCGACCGGTGATGTGGTCGAGGTGTTCACCTCGAAGAACCCGGACTCCGGTCCGAGCCAGGACTGGCTCAACTTCGTGAAGAGCCCACGGGCGCGCAACAAGATCCGACAGTGGTTCACGAAGGAGCGGCGCGACGAGGCGATCGAGCAGGGCAAGGATGCCATCGCCCGCGCCATGCGCAAGCAGAACCTGCCGCTGCAGCGACTGATGACGCAGGATTCGCTCGGCGAGGTCGCCGCGCAGATGAAGTACGACGACGTGTCAGCGCTGTACGCCGCCATCGGCGAGGGGCATGTCAGCACCCAGTCGGTGCTGGAGAAGGTCGTGGCGTCACTGCAGTCGGAGACGGAGAGCGACGTCACGGAGCTGCCGCCGCCCGCCAGGGTGCGCGGGCGCAGGCTGCGCAACAGCGACTCCGGTGTGCTCGTGCGCGGGGCGCCGGACATCCTCGTCAAGCTCGCCAAGTGCTGCACACCGGTACCCGGCGACCCGATCGTCGGCTTCATCACGCGCGGCTCCGGAGTGAGCGTGCACCAGGCCGACTGCCACAACGTGCAGGAGCTGATGCGCGAACCGGAACGCATGATCGACGTGGAGTGGGCGCCGTCGTCGAAGAGCGTCTTCCTCGTGCAGATCCAGGTGGAGGCCCTCGATCGGGCCGGGCTGCTCTCGGACGTCACTCGCGTGCTCTCCGAGCACCATGTGAACATCCTCTCGGCCACCGTCTCCACCTCGAGCGACCGTTTGGCGCTCAGTCGGTTCGTCTTCGAGATGGGCGACACCACGCATCTCGACCGGGTGCTCAACGCCGTGCGCAGGATCGACGCTGTCTACGACGTGTACCGGGTCAGCGCCGGCTGAGTTCACGAGCCGACCGGGCCCACTCCTCCAATCGCGACAGGGCACGGCCCTTGCCAGGGAGATTCGGCGTCTGCGAGATGCGTCGAGCGCATGCGAGCACGAGCTGCGGGTCGCGCTCGACGATGCTCAGCGCCGCGGCACCGTCGTCCTCGCGGTCAACGAAGGCGAGGTCGGAGAGGATGCGCGCGGGGACCGTGACGCGCAGTCCCGCGATCTCCGCCGTGTCGCCGTACTCGTGCGTCACCTCACGGAGCGCGAACCGCGGAGACGGCGGGAACTTGACGCGGTCGGACCGAGGGACGCACATGGTGTGGATCGACGGAGGGAGCGCCAGCAGCCCGTGCACCCACATGGCGCTGTCGAGCTCGGCGATCATGCGTGATCCGGCGACGCTCCGCAACGCTCTCGCGCGCAGCCACGCGGTCTCGACCTCGTCGACGGGGGCGAACCGCTCGTCGACGGTGAACAGTTCGCCGTCGAGCCGGGCGGCGTGCAGCTCAGCGAGCGGGAGGGGGCCAGGAGAGAGTACGGATGCCATCGCGTGCGCCATGTCCCCATGGTCGCGCTGCGGCGACGGCCGTCGCCGCCGCAAGCGGGCATCGGTGGAGAAGGCGAAGCGTTGGGCGAACGGTGGAGAACTGAGGGCGAGCCACTCAGCGCAGGGCCGACAGCCAGGCCTTGCGTGCGTCCAGCGCTTCCTGCGCATCCTTGATCGCCCTGGCGTCGCCTGAGGCCTTCGCCGCTTCGAGCTCGTCCTCGAGCTTCGCGATGGCATCCGTCAGCTGCGCCGCGAGTCCCTCCGAGCGCGCCTTCTTCTCCGGGTTGCTGCGCTCCCAGTGCTCGTCGTCCAGCTTGCGCACAGCCGTCTCGACCTTGCGCAGACGCTCCTCGACGGACTTCACCTGGTCGCGGGGAACCTTTCCGATCGCGTCCCATCGGGTCTGGATGGACAACAGCGCGGCCCGAGCAGCGCCGCGGTCGGTGGCCTTCAGAAGCGGCTCCGCTTCGGTGAGCAGTGCCAGCTTCTGCTCCAGGTTGTGCTGGTACTCCTCGTTCTCGACCGCGTCGGATTCCGCCTTGGCGGCGTACAGTACGTCGCCGGCCGCCTTGAACCTCGCCCACAGCGCGTCGTCGTTGCGCTTGCCTGCGCGGCCTGCACGTTTCCAGTCGTCGAGCAGCGAACGATACTGCGACACGCCGTCCGCTCCGAGCGGTGCAAGCGCCTCGGCCCGTTCGATCAGCTCGCTCTTGCGGGCTCGAACATCCTTGTGCTGCGAGTCCAGCTCGGCGAAGAAGGCCTTGCGATTGCGTTCGAGCGTCGTTCGCGCGGCCCTGAACCGCTTCCACAGTTCGTTGGCGTCGTTCTTCGGAATGCGCGGTCCATCGTGCTGGTGGTTCTGCCACGCCGAGAACAGCTCGTCGAGGCGCGCGCTCGCCTGCTTCCACTGCGTCTTCGCCGGATCTTCGGCCGCCAGCGCCTCGACCTGCTCGACGATGGCCGTGCGGTCGGCGATGGCCTGGTCGACAGCAGCCTTCGCCTCGGCGGACTGCTGCTCCGTGAGTTCCTCGACCGCGCCGCCGAGCTTGGCGAGCCGCTCATCGAGTGCCGCGAGGTCGCCCACGGCGTTCGCTGCGGCCACGGAGCCGCGCAACGTCGCGACGGCTTTCGCCACATCGGCGGCGGGAGCGCCACGACGCGCCCGCTGTTCCAGCAATCCGACCTGCCCGGCGAGGTCGGCGTACTTGCGTTCGAAGTAGGCGAGCGCCTCGTCCGCCGATGCATCCGGATACTCGCCGACGACACGCTCACCGTCCGCGGTGCGCACGTAGACCACGCCGGCCTCGTCGACACGACCCCACGGGTGCTGATCAGTAGTTGACACGAGCCTCACCTGTTCGAAGACGGCCGGGGGTGACCGTCGCTGTACGACTACAAAGCCTATTGCACCGCCCAAGGCGCACCCCTGGGTCGAAACCAGGCCGTTACTGGAGTGTGAAGGAATCGATCTTCGGGCTGACGACGGGCTTGCCATCGTCGCCGCCGCCCTGCACGCCCTTGTCGGTGACATCCGTCTTGAGCTTGTCGAGTCCGCTCGTGACCTTGCCGATCACGGAGTATCCGCCCGCGCTGTCGTTCGGGATGGTCGTGTCGCCGTAGACGATGAAGAACTGACTTCCGTTGCTATGCGCGTTTCCGCTCTGCCTGGCCATGGCGATCGTTCCCGCGGTGTACTTGCCGTCGGCCGGCGCGTTCTCGATCGGACCGAAGCTATAGCCGGGGCCGCCCGTGCCGTCGCCCTTCGGGTCGCCGCACTGCAGCACCTTGAAGGTGGCACCGGTGGTGAGGCGGTGGCAGACGGTTCCATCGAAGAAGTTCTTCTTGGTGAGCGAGATCATCGACGAGACGGCCTGCGGTGCCTTCGCTCCGTCGAGTGAGACGCCGAGGGGGATGCCGTTGATCGTCAGCGTTCCGGTCCAGGTGCGCCCGTCGGCGATGCTCTTCGATGGAACATCGCCCTCGTTCTTCCCGGTCGCGGCGGGCGCCGGCGTCGCGGTGGACGACGCGGATGCCTTCGGTGAGGCGACCGGCTTGCCAGGACCTGCGGCGAAGTAGGTGAGCTGAAGCACGACCGCCAGCGCGAGCACGACGACAACGACGCTTCCCGCGATGATGTTGTCGCGCACCCGCCGCTTCTTCGTGTGCTCGTGCACAGCCTGGCGCGCTTGATACGCACGCAGGCGTTCGCGCGCCTGGCGCGCCTCACGGTCGTTCTGCCTCTTCGCGGACACGGGCATCCTCCACTTCGACGCATCGACAGCGCCGAGTCAGGGTGTTCGGGGGCCGTGGCGGCCCGGGACCGAGGCCGGGCCGATCCCAGAAACGAACTCTATCGCGCCTGCGCCGCTCACTCTTTCGTCCAACAGTTCTTCGTCGGACGCACCTTCTATCCTTGAGCGCATGCCGAGCACACAGCAGGGGCTGCGCGCGGGCGCCACCCCGCTGGCCGTGCGGATGCGCCCTCGCCGGCTCGACGAGATCGCAGGGCAGCGCCATCTGCTCACCCCGGGCTCCCCGCTGGTCACGCTCGCGGGAGACACGACGGGGGAGCGCGGCTCCGTCTCGGTCATCCTGTGGGGACCGCCAGGCACGGGAAAGACGACACTGGCCCAGGTCATCGCGCATTCCTCCGGCCGCCGCTTCGTCGAGCTGTCGGCCGTCACCGCCGGCGTGCGCGATGTGCGCGCCGTGATGGAGGAGGCGCAGTCCAACCGCGACCTCTACGGCGTCTCGACGGTGCTGTTCCTCGACGAGATCCATCGCTTCACGAAGGCGCAGCAGGATGCCCTCCTGCCCGGCGTCGAGAACGGCTGGGTCATCCTCGTGGCGGCGACGACGGAGAATCCGTCGTTCTCGGTGATCTCTCCTCTGCTGTCCCGTTCCCTGCTGCTCACGCTGGAGCCGCTCTCCGACGACGACCTCGGAACGCTCATCGACCGTGCCCTGACCGACGAGCGCGGGTTGAAGGATGCCGTCACGGTCGACGCCGAGGCCCGCGCGGCGCTGATCCGGCTCGCCTCGGGCGACGCACGGCGTGCGCTCACCGCGCTGGAGGCGGCGGCGAACTCGGCCGTCGACAACGCGCGGGGGAGCGAGGACGCTGAGCGGGCCGAGGAGGGCGCGGACGAGGCCGCGAAGCCCGTGGTGACCGCCGAACTCGTGGCATCCGCCGTCGACAGGGCGCTGCTGCGGTACGACCGCAACGGCGACGAGCACTACGACGTGATCAGCGCGTTCATCAAATCGGTCCGCGGGTCGGACGTGGACGCCGCACTGCACTACCTCGCCCGCATGATCGAGGCGGGGGAGGACCCGCGGTTCATCGCCCGGCGCATCATCGTTCTCGCCTCCGAAGACATCGGCATGGCCGATCCCGCAGCGCTCGGCGTCGCGGTGGCCGCCGCGGACGCGGTGCAGTACATCGGCATGCCGGAGGGACGCATTCCCCTTGCACAGGCCGTTGTGCACCTCGCGACGGCGCCGAAGTCGAATGCCGCCTACATGGCGCTGGATGCCGCGATCGCCGACGTGCGTGCCGGCAAGATCGGCCGTGTTCCGAAGCCTCTGCGCGACGCGCACTACCCCGGCGCGAAACGGCTCGGCCATGGCAAGGGGTACGTGTACCCCCACGACGACGAGCTGGGCGTCGTGCGTCAGCAGTACCTGCCGGATGCCTTGAAGGACTCCATTTATTACACACCGACGGAGCACGGCAATGAGCGGGAGATCGCGGCGCGGCTCGCGAAGCTGCGACGCATCACGAAGGGGAAGTGATCCCCAGCTCGGCTCTGCTACCATTGACGGGCCGAGAAGAAGGATTCCGTGCGGCTGCGGGCATCCTTTTCGACAGGGAAGCGCTCTGTAGCCGAGCATCCCCGGCCATCCCTCCCATTGCGAAAGCGACCATGGCGGTGCCATGCCCTTGACGGCAGGACACCGCGCATGTCGATGTGACATGCGTCGCCGGATCAGCCAATGGCTGCCGCGGTACTCACACCGCAGGAGGCAGCACAAGCGAGAAGAACTACGAAAGGAAAAACGTGTCATCACGTTCCCGCAGCAAGACCCGCCTGTCGCGGTCGCTGGGCGTCGCCCTGACCCCGAAGGCCGCTCGCATCATGGAGAAGCGTCCGTACGCTCCCGGTGAGCACGGCCGCACCAAGCGCAAGGCCGACAGCGACTACGCCGTGCGCCTGCGCGAGAAGCAGCGTCTGCGCGCTCAGTACGGCATCCGCGAGAAGCAGCTCCGCATCGCGTTCAACGAGGCCCGCCGCACGCAGGGCCTGACCGGTGAGAACCTCGTCGAGCTGCTCGAGATGCGTCTCGACGCACTCGTTCTCCGCGCCGGCTTCGCCCGCACGATGTCGCAGGCTCGCCAGTTCGTGGTGCACCGCCACATCCTGGTCGACGGCCGCATCGTCGACCGCCCCTCGTTCCGCGTGAAGCCGGGCCAGCTCGTGCACGTGAAGGCGCGCTCCGAGGGCACCGAGCCGTTCCAGGTGGCCGCCGCAGGTGGCAACGCCGACGTGCTCGCCAAGACCCCCGCGTACCTCGAGGTCGAGCTCGACAAGCTCCAGGCCCGCCTGGTGCGCCGTCCGAAGCGTGCAGAGGTGCCCGTCACCTGTGACGTGCAGCTCGTGGTGGAGTATTACGCGGCGCGCTAGCCATGCCGTTACGCTGGAGGGCGGGTCGTTCACGCGACCCGCCCTTCACGTATATTCCCGTTCCGGAATGGATGGTGCACCGTGTCAGGTGGAGACATCGCGGGCCTGATCGCCGCAGGCGTCTTCGCCGTGCTGGTCGCGCTGATGGCGATCCCGCTCGTGAAGCTGGGCAAGGTGTTCGACCAGACCACCGACTCCATCAAAGAGGTCAGCGACGGCATCACGCCCATCCTCGAGGAGACGACCGAGACACTGCGCGAGACGAACAAGCAGCTGGCGCGGGTGGATGCCATCACCCGCAACGTGGAGGATGTCACCGGCAACGTTTCGGCACTGGTCGCCCTCTTCGCCGCCACCGTGGGCGGTCCGCTCATCAAGCTGGCCGGGTTCAGCGCCGCTGTGCGCGCCGCCTTCCGGTTCGGCCGGGGCGGCAAGGCCGGCAGCGAATCCCCGCACTGAGCTGCGCCGCCGCAGCCGTACGACAACTCCGACTACCATCACTACGCTCACGACCACTAGGAGATCCGCTATGAAGAGCTTCCTCTGGTTCGTCGTCGGCATCGCCGCCGGCTTCGCGATCGCACACCAGGTGAACAAGACCGATCAGGGCAAGCAGTTCTTCGAAGAACTGGACCGCAAGGCGCACGACTTCGGTGCTGCCGTCAGCGACGGGTACCGCAAGCGTGAGGCCGAGCTGCGCACCGCCATCGATCAGGCGGAAGACGTCATCTCCGACCTGTCCTGAGCACGCACCATCCCGACCGAACGAACGGAACCATGCAGACCGCCCCACTGTCGACAGCAGAGATCCGCCGGCGCTTCCTCGACTTCTTCGCCGAGCGCGGGCACACGATCGTGCCGTCCGCGTCGCTCGTCAGCGACGATCCGACGCTGCTCTTCACCATCGCCGGCATGGTGCCGTTCGTTCCCTACCTCACCGGCTTGGTGCCTGCTCCCTATCCGCGGGCGGCCGACTCGCAGAAGTGCATCCGCACGCTGGACATCGATGAGGTCGGCAAGACGCCGAGGCATGGCACGTTCTTCCAGATGCTCGGCAACTGGTCGTTCGGCGACTACTTCAAGAAGGAGGCGATCAGGTACGCCTGGGAGCTTCTGACGACGCCGGAGGCCGACGGCGGGCTCGGCTTCGACCCGAAGGACCTCTGGGTCACGGTCTTCGAAGACGACGACGAGGCGCGCGGGTACTGGAAAGAGGTCGCTGGGCTCCCGGATGACCGCATCCAGGGTCTCGGGATGGACACGAACTACTGGTCGACCGGGGTGCCGGGTCCGGCGGGACCGTGCTCCGAGATCTTCTTCGACCGCGGCCCCGAGTACGGCGTCGACGGGGGGCCCGCCACCGACGACGACCGATACGTCGAGATCTGGAATCTCGTCTTCATGCAGTACCTGCGCGGCGAGGGGAGCGGCAAGACCGACTTCGAGATCCTCGGCGAGCTGCCCAAGAAGAACATCGACACCGGCATGGGCCTTGAACGCGTCGCGTTCCTGAAGCAGGGTGTCGAGAACATCTACGAGATCGACCAGATCCGGCCGGTCCTGGACCGCGCGGCGGAGCTGTCGGGCAAGACGTACGGCGCCGACCACGAGGACGACGTGCGGATGCGCGTGGTCGCCGACCACGTTCGAAGCGCACTGATGCTGATGTCAGATGGCGTCACCCCGTCGAACGAGGGGCGCGGATACATCCTGCGCCGTCTCCTGCGCCGCACGGTTCGCGCCATGCGTCTGCTCGGCGTCGAGGGCGCCACGTTCCCGACGCTCTTCGCGGCGTCACGGGACGCGATGAAGTCCACGTACCCCGAGGTGGAGAACGACTACGACCGCATCTCGCACCTGGCGTTCTCCGAGGAGGACACCTTCCTGCGCACGCTGGCCAGCGGCACGACGATCCTCGACACCGCGGTGGAGAACACGCGCGCCTCAGGAAAGTCGCAACTCGCCGGAGACACCGCGTTCCTGCTGCACGACACCTACGGCTTCCCGATCGACCTCACCCTGGAGATGGCGGAGGAGGCCGGGCTCACGGTCGACCGCGCGGCGTTCGACTCGCTGATGTCGCAGCAGAAGGCGCGGGCCAAGGCCGACGCGAAGGCGAAGAAGCGCCAGCTGGCCGACCTGTCCGTGTACAGCGAGCTGCGCGGCAAGGGTGAGACCGTCTTCACCGGGTACAACGAGCTGCAGACCGAGTCGCGGGTGCTGGGCATCCTCGTCGACGGTGTTTCGGTGCCTCGGGCATCCGAGGGGCAGCTCGCCGAGGTGATCCTCGCGGAGACCGCGCTGTACGCGGAGTCGGGCGGTCAGGATGCCGACCAGGGTGTCATCGTCGGCCCCGGCTACGAGCTCGAGGTGCTCGACGTGCAGAAGCCCGTCAAGGGCCTGATCAGCCACACGGTGCAGGTGACACAGGGCGAGGTCGGCGTCGACGCGCCGGCGACGAGCGTGGTGGATGCCGACTACCGCAGGGGCGCGCGGCAGGCGCACTCCGGAACCCACATCATCCATGCCGCCCTGCGCCAGGTGCTCGGGCCGAACGCGCACCAGTCCGGCTCGTACAACAAGGCCGGCTATCTGCGGCTCGACTTCTCCTGGAATCAGGGACTGTCCGCGGAGACGCGTAGCGAGATCGAGGAGATCTCCAACAACGCGATCCGTGACGATCTCGAGGTGGTCACGCGGGAGCTGCCGCTGGACGAAGCACGCGCGATGGGCGCCATGGCCCTGTTCGGCGAGAAGTACGGCGACGTCGTGCGGGTCGTCGACATCGGCGGTCCGTGGTCGCGTGAGCTCTGTGCCGGAACGCACGTGTCGTCGAGCTCCGAGATCGGCATGATCAACCTGATCAGCGAGTCCTCCGTCGGCTCGACCAACCGTCGCGTCGAGTCGCTGGTGGGCATCGAGGCGTTCCGCGACCTCGCGGCCGAGCGCACGCTCGTCTCGCAGCTGAGCGGCATGCTGAAGACACCGCGCGAGCAGCTGCCGCAGCGGATCGACGACCTCGTCAGCAGTCTGAAGGCGGCGGAGAAGAAGATCGCCGCGTTCGAGGCTCGCGCCGTGCTCGACCGCGTTCCTTCGCTCGTCGAGAAGGCTGAGCGCGTGGGCGCCGTGCGCCTGGTCGCTCAGGACGTCGGGTCGCTCGCCTCCGCCGACGACCTGCGGATGCTCGCCACGACGGTGCGCGAGCGCCTCGGCTCCGACGCGGCAGTGGTCGCGCTGGCGGCGGTGGCCGGCGAACGTCCCGTCGTGATCGTCGCCACGAACCGGGCAGCGCGAGACGCCGGAGTGAAGGCCGGACCGCTCGCGAAGGGCGCGGCATCCGTGCTCGGCGGGGGCGGGGGCGGCAAGGACGACCTCGCGCAGGGCGGCGGCTCCGATGCCGGCGCGATCGAGGCCGCACTGGCATCCGTCCGTTCGGCGATCGGATAGCGGCGGCGTGCGCCAAGGGGTACGCGTCGGCGTTGACGTGGGGCGAGCGCGGATCGGCGTGAGCCGCAGCGACCCGGACGGGATGCTGGCCCTGCCTGTCGAGACGGTGCAGCGCGCGGAGGACGGAAGCGACATCGCCCGCATTCAGGCGCTTGCCACGGAATTCGGAGCCGTCGAGGCTATCGTCGGACTTCCGCTCTCGCTCTCCGGCGCCCACACGGCGTCGACGGACGACGCGGTGGCCTTCGCCTCCCGCTTGGCCGACGTGTGCGGCATTCCGGTGCGGCTCGTCGACGAACGGCTGTCGACCGTCTCCGCCCAGTCCGCGCTCAGGGCATCGGGACGCACAGCACGGAATTCCCGTTCCGTCGTCGATCAGGCGGCGGCCACGGTAATTTTGCAGCACGCGCTCGACGCCGAACGCTCCAGCGGCAGGCCCCCAGGCGAGCTCGCGGCCCCCAGCATTGGACCATCATCGTGACCCAGCCCCACTCGTCAGGAACTCCGTCGTCCGGTCCCGAGCTCGACTCCGACCGCCCTCCGCTGACCCGACGCGAAGCGCGTGAGCGCGAGGCCCGCGAACGGGAGGCTCGGGAACGGGGCGCACAAGAGGAGAACCCCGAGTCGGAGTCCGATCTCGAAGGTTCCTTCTGGAGTGCACTCGGAGACGACCGTACGGCAGGTGACCGGGAGGCGGCGTCCTCCGGAGGACGCAGGTCGCCGGAGCGGGGCGAGACGAATGCCTGGTCGAGCCTTGACTATTCGACGGATGCCCGTGCGCCGCGCCCCAGGAAGAGGCGCCGCTGGCTGGTGGTGACCATCGTCGCGGTGGTCATCCTCGGCCTGCTCGGCGGCGCGGGCGCGTACGTGTGGAGTGCGTTCCAGCCCGAGGTGCGCAAGCTGCTCGCCCTGAACGAACCGAACGACTACACCGGCTCAGGGACGTCGCCGGTGGACATCACGATCCACGACGGCGACAGCGGCTCGGACATCGCCTCGACCCTCGCCAAGGACGGGGTCGTGAAGACGTCCGACGCGTTCTACACGCTGCTGCTGCACACGAAGCCGGACCCGGTGTTCCAGCCCGGCGTGTACAAGGTGAAGAAGCAGATGAGCGCGAAGGCCGCGCTGGCCGCACTGCAGGATCCGAAGAACAAACTGCAGCGCACCCTCACGATCGTGGAGGGCGACACCGAGGCGAGCATCCTTCCTGCGCTGGCGAAGACCACCGGGCTACCGCTCGCCGACCTTCAGGCGGCCGCCAAGCCCGCCGACTTCGGGCTCCCGGCGCAGGCGCCGAACCTCGACGGATTCCTGTTCCCCGCGACCTACACGTTCGACCCGGGAGTCGATGCGAAGACCGTGATCAAGACGCTGGTCGATCGCTCGTTCCAGGCGCTGGACGCAGACGGCGTGCCCGCCGACAAGCGGTACAACACGGTCATCCTCGCCTCCATCGTGCAGAAGGAGGCGGGAAGCGTCGCCGACATGGGCAAGGTGGCGAGGGTGTTCCAGAACCGGCTCGACCAGGGCATGGATCTGCAATCCGACGCGACGGTGGCGTACGGCGCCGGCGTGAAGACCGTGTTCACCACGGATGCTCAGCGCGCGGACGCCTCGAACCCGTACAACACGTACGTGCACCAGGGTCTGCCGGTGGGACCGATCTCGAACCCGGGAGACGACGCGATCAAGGCCGCGCTGAACCCCACGCCCGGGCCGTGGCTGTACTTCGTGGCGGTGAACCTGAAGACCGGAGAGACCGTCTTCTCGGAGACCGAGCAGCAGCACGAGCAGGCCGTTCAACAGCTTCAGGACTGGTGCAACGCGAGCCCGGCGAACGATGCTTACTGCAAGTGACGGGGTGCGCGAGCTGGCCGTGCTGGGCTCGCCGATCGCGCACTCGAAGTCGCCCGACCTGCACGGCGCGGCATACCACGTGCTCGAGCTGCCCTGGAGGTACGGGCGCGCACAGGTGGCGGCCGATGAGCTCGCCGGCTTCGTGCACAGCAGGTCGGATGCCTGGCGCGGGCTCTCGCTGACCATGCCGCTCAAGCAGTCGGTGCTTCCCCTCGTGGCGACACTCGACGAGACGGCGCGGATCACCGGAGCGGCCAACACGATCCTGTTCGACCAGGAGAACGGCGAACGGGTACTGCACGGTTTCAACACGGACGTCTCCGGCATCGTGCGCGCACTGGCCGCCGCCGGAACATCGTCCGCGCGATCCGTGCTGATCTGGGGAGGCGGTGCGACGGCGGCCTCTGCCCTCGTTGCCGCCGCCGAGCTCGGCGCGTCCGACGTCGTGGTTCAGGTGCGCGAGCCGGTCCGCGCCGAGCATCTCGTCGGGCTGGGCGCATCCGTCGGGCTCCGAGCACGCGTGGCGCGCTTCGACGACCCGGTCGCGAAGAGGCCGGACCTGGTCGTCAGCACCCTTCCCGGGCATGCCGGCGCGGACGGCACAGCCAAGCGGCTGGTGCACGGGGACGCCGTGGCGCAGGCGGCACGGGAGGGCATCCTGCTGTTCGACGTCGCCTACGACCCGTGGCCGACCAGCCTCGTGTCCGAATGGAGCGCTATTGCGAGCGACGCGGATGCCGTCCCGAACGTGCTCTCGGGCCTCGCGATGCTCGTGCACCAGGCACTTCTGCAGGTGCGCATCTTCGTGGCGGGGGATCCGGAGCTCGAGCTTCCCGACGAGGCGCGCGTGCTCGCCGCGATGCTCGACGCCGTGGGGCTCGACGCGTCCGGCCGCCCACTCTGACCCGGACGCCTACGCCTCGTCCTGTGGCCAGTCGGCCTGTGCGTGCATGCCAGAATTGACGCATGCTTCGTTGGCTCACCGCAGGAGAATCGCACGGCCCTGAACTGGTGGCCATTCTGGAGGGACTGCCGGCCGGCGTGCCCGTCTCCCTGGATGCCGTTCGCGCCGATCTCGCGCGCCGCAAGCTCGGGTACGGGCGCGGTGCGCGCATGAAGTTCGAGCAGGACGAGCTCGCAATCTCCGGCGGAGTCCGGCACGGCCTCACCATGGGCAGCCCGATCGCGCTGCGCATCGGCAACACCGAGTGGCCGAAGTGGGTCGACGTGATGAACCCCGAACCGGTCGACGCCGAAAAGCTCGCGACGGGCCGCGGGGCCGCGCTCACCAGGCCGCGTCCAGGACACGCCGATCTGGTCGGCATGCAGAAGTACGGGTTCGACGAGGCCCGCCCCGTCCTGGAACGCGCGAGCGCACGCGAGACCGCCGCCCGCGTCGCGCTCGGCGCCGTGGCGAAGTCGTTCCTCGCGGAGCTCGGCATCACGACGGTGAGCCACACGCTGGCGATCGGGCCGGTGCGCGTGCCGGAGGACGCGCCGCTGCCGAAGCCGTCCGATGTCGACGCGCTCGATGCGGATCCGCTGCGCTGCTTCGACGCAGCGACGTCCGCGCTCATGGTCGCCGAGGTGGATGCCGCGCACAAGGACGGCGACACGCTCGGCGGAGTCGTCGAGGTGCTGGTGTACGGGGTTCCGGCCGGACTCGGCTCGCACGTGCACTGGGACCGCAGGATCGACGGGCGGCTGGCGCAGGCGCTGATGAGCATCCAGGCCATCAAGGGCGTCGAGGTCGGCGACGGATTCGAGACCACGCGACGCCGCGGATCGGCCGCTCACGACGAGCTCGTGACCGATGGTTCGACCATCTCCCGCACGAGTGACAAGGCCGGGGGCACCGAAGGCGGCATGACCACGGGCTCGCTGCTGCGAGTCCGGGCCGGCATGAAGCCGATCGCGACGGTTCCGCACGCCCTGCGCACGATCGACATCGCGACGGGCGACGCCGCTCCCGCGCACCACCAGCGCTCCGACGTGTGTGCGGTTCCTGCGGCCGGTGTCGTCGCCGAGGCGATGGTGGCTCTCGTGCTGGCGGACGCCGTGCTCGAGAAGTTCGGCGGCGACTCGCTGCCCGAGACGCGGCGCAACCTGCGCGCCTACCTCGACGCGATCCCTGCCGCCCTGCACACCGAGACCGTGCGCGCGTGACCGTCGTTCTCATCGGGCCGCCCGCCGCAGGCAAGAGCAGGATCGGCAAGCGGCTCGCCCGGAGACTCGGCGTGCCGTTCATCGACACGGACGCGGCGATCGTGCGCGAACACGGCCCAATCGCTCAGATCTTCGCCGATCGGGGCGAACCGGCGTTCCGCGCACTGGAGCGCGACGCCGTCGTCCATGCGCTCGCGACAGGCGGCGTCGTCTCCGTCGGCGGGGGAGCGGTACTGGATGAACGCACGCAAGACGACCTCAAGCGCACGAGCGTCGTGTTACTGACGGTCAGCCCGGAAGCGGTCGCCGCCCGCATCGACGACGGCAAGCGACCGCTCGTGCAGGGGCTCGAGTCCTGGCAAGCGCTCGTGGCGAAGCGGATGCCGCTCTACGAGTCGCTCGCCGATTACCGGGCGGACACCTCGCGGCGCCCGATCTCCACGATCGTGGAGGAGATCGCCGCGTGGTGCGAACGAGCGGAACGGAAGGACGCATGATTCAGGACAGCGCAGCCGGCGAACCGGAATCGGAGACCACGCTGCTGGAGGTGTCCGGAGCGAACGCGTACGGCATCCGGGTGGGACGAGGCATCCGCTTCGGGGCGGGCGAACTGCTCGGCCCCGACGTGCGGCGCGTGCTGATCGTGCATCAGCCCACCCTGGCGGCGGCCGCGGCCGAGCTGCGCGAGAGCCTGACCGACCGCTATGAGGTGCTGCTGGCGGAGATCCCCGACGCGGAGGCCGCCAAACGCGTCGAGGTCGCCGCGTTCTGCTGGCAGATCATGGGGCAGGCGGACTTCACCCGCAGCGACGCCGTCATCGGCTTCGGGGGAGGCGCCGCCACGGATCTCGCCGGCTTCGTCGCCGCCACCTGGCTACGCGGCGTCAAGCTCGTGCAGATCCCGACCACCGTGCTCGGCATGGTGGATGCCGCCATCGGGGGCAAGACCGGGATCAACACGGCAGAGGGCAAGAACCTCGTCGGCGCGTTCTACGCACCGGTCGGAGTGCTCTGCGACCTCGACACGCTCGAGGCGCTTCCCCGCAACGACGTGCTGGCTGGATACGCGGAGGTCGTGAAGGCCGGGTTCATCTGGGCGCCGGAGATCCTCGACAACGTCGAGCGTGACCTGGACGGCTCGACCGATCCGCACAGCCCCGTGTTCCGCCGCAACGTGGAGCTCGCCATCGACATGAAGGCGAAGGTCGTCAGCGAGGACTTCCGCGAGGCGGGACTGCGGGAGATCCTCAACTACGGACACACGCTCGGGCACGCCATCGAGCACACCGAGAGGTACCAGTGGCGGCACGGGGCAGCTGTGTCCGTCGGCATGGTCTTCGCGGCGGAGCTCGCCAGGCTCAGCGGCCGACTGCACGACGACGTCGTCGACCGTCACCGGAGCATCCTCACCTCCCTCACCCTGCCCATCACGTACCCGGCCGGCCGCTGGGAGACACTGCTGGCGACCATGCGGCGCGACAAGAAGACGCGCGGGAACACGCTGCGGTTCATCGTGCTCGACGACATCGCCCGCCCGACCATCATGCAGGCGCCCGACCCCAGCCTGCTGTTCGCCGCCTATCAGGAGATCGGCTCGTGACCGAGAACATCCCTCGACGGCTGCTGCTGGTGAACGGCCCGAACCTCAACCTGCTCGGGGTTCGACAGCCGGAGATCTACGGCAGCGAAAGCCTCGCCGACGTCGTCTCACTCGTGGAGCGCACTGCAGCCGAGCACGGATTCGAGGTGCGTGCCGTGCAGAGCAACCACGAGGGTGTGCTGATCGATGCGATACATGCCGCCCGAGAGGACTGCGCCGGCATCGTGATCAACCCGGGCGGCCTGACGCATACGTCCGTCGTGCTACGGGATGCGCTGTCCAGCGTCGCGCTGCCGGTCGCCGAGGTGCACATCTCCGACGTCAACGCACGCGAGGAGTTCCGTCGCTTCTCGTATGTGCGCGACGTCTCGGCCGTGCACGTGATCGGAGAGGGCGTGCCCGGGTACGCCATCGCCGTCTCGAAGCTCGTCGAAGTGATCGCGGGTCGAGCCGACGGCTGACATCCGTTCCAAGCGAACTCCCGCCGTCGCACCCGATAGAATCGGCTGATGGTCGGCGCCTTCTGGGCGCCTTGACCGTCCGGCTTCCTCTTTCCTACCCCTCGAAGGATCTTCACGCATGGCATCCGACACCGCCGACATCCGCAATGGCGCCGTCCTCAACATCGACGGCCAGCTCTGGACCGTGATCGAGTTCCAGCACGTCAAGCCGGGCAAGGGCGGTGCGTTCGTCCGCACCAAGCTGAAGAACGTCACCACGGGCAAGACCGTCGACCGCACCTACAACGCGGGCGCCAAGATCGAGATCACCAACGTCGACCGCCGCGACTACCAGTACCTGTACCAGGACGGCGCCGACTTCGTGTTCATGGACACCTCCGACTACGACCAGATCACGGTCTCCGGCGACACCGTGGGTGACGCCACCAACTTCATGCTGGAGAACCAGATGGTGAACATCGCCATCCACGACGGCACCCCCCTCTACATCGAACTGCCGCCGAGCGTCGTCCTCGAAATCACGTACACCGAGCCGGGCCTGCAGGGCGACCGCTCGTCTGCCGGCACCAAGCCCGCCACCCTGGAAACGGGTTACGAGATCCATGTTCCCCTCTTCATCGAAAATTACACCAAGTTCAAGGTGGACACCCTCGACGTCAGCTACCTGGGCCGGGTCAACGTGTAGTGAGCGCCCGCGGTAAAGCCCGCAACAGGGCGCTGGATGTTCTTTTCGAG
>NZ_JBQCHS010000019.1:0-33930 GCF_051954455.1 Pseudolysinimonas sp.
GTCCACCAGGATCCGCCGACGAGAGGCCCCGGGTTCGCCCGGGGCCTTTCGCGTAGGGTGGAGCGCATGAAGGGCTTCCTGCTTCTCCTCATCGGCGTGGCCGCCGGGTTCGTCGTCGCCCACCAGGTCTCGAAGACCCCGCAGGGTAAGCAGTTCTTCGAGAGCGTCGACGCCAAGGCGCGCGAGTTCGGCGACGCGGTCGTCGACGGCTACAAGGCCCGCGAGTCGGAGCTGCGCGAGGTCGTGGCGGACGCGCAGGCCGCCGTCGTCGACATCACCAAGCGAGCCAAGTAGTCCGCGGCGCCGGTGCAGCACCGGCGGCCCGGACGCCCCATCTCATCCCGACCGCCCGCGTAGGAAAGCACCGTGCAGACCGCTGACATCCAACGCCGCTGGCTCACCTTCTTCGGTGACCGCGGCCACACCATCGTGCCCTCGGCGTCGCTCGTCAGCGACGACCCGTCGATCCTCTTCACGATCGCCGGCATGGTGCCGTTCATCCCGTACCTGACCGGTGTCGTGCCGGCGCCGTACCCGCGCGCCGCCGACGTGCAGAAGTGCATCCGCACGAACGACATCGAGGAGGTCGGCAAGACCGCTCGCCACGGCACGTTCTTCCAGATGCTCGGCAACTGGTCGTTCGGCGACTACTTCAAGCAGGGCGCGATCGAGCTCGCCTGGGAGCTGCTGCTCACGTCGGAGTCGGAGGGCGGCCTCGGCCTCGACGAGAAAGACCTCTGGGTCACGATCTACGAGACCGACGACGAGGCCGAGTCGATCTGGCGCGACGTCATCGGGCTGAAGCCTGAGCGCATCCAGCGGCTCGGTGCGGAGGACAACTACTGGCACACGGGTCAGCCCGGCCCGGGCGGCCCGGACTCCGAGATCTTCTTCGACCGCGGCCCCGCCTACGGCCGCGACGGCGGCCCGGCGGCCGACGACAACCGGTTCATCGAGATCTGGAACCTCGTGTTCATGCAGGAGCTCATCGCCAACGTGACGTCGAAGGTCGACTTCGACGTCATCGGCCCGCTCCCGAAGAAGAACATCGACACCGGTGCCGGCCTCGAGCGCCTCGCCTTCATCAAGCAGGGCGCCGAGAACATGTACGAGATCGACCAGGTGCGCCCGGTGCTCGACATGGCAGCGGAGATGTCCGGCCGGCGGTACGGCGCGGACCACGACGACGACGTGCGGATGCGCATCATCGCCGACCACGTGCGCTCGAGCCTCATGCTGATGACCGACGGGGTCACCCCGTCGAACGAGGGCCGCGGCTACATCCTGCGGCGCCTCATGCGGCGCTCGATCCGCTCGATGCGCCTGCTCGGCGTCGACGCGCCGAGCTTCCGCGAGCTGTTCACGGCGTCCCGCGACGCGATGAAGGACGGCTACCCCGAGATCCTCGAGCGGTGGGACCGCACGGAGCGTCTCGCGCTCGGCGAGGAGGAGACCTTCCTCCAGACCCTCGCCAGCGGCACGACGATCCTCGACACGAAGATCGCCGAGACGAAGACCGAGGGCGGCGAGAAGCTGCCCGGCGACACCGCGTTCCTCCTCCACGACACCTTCGGGTTCCCGATCGACCTGACGCTCGAGATCGCCGAGGAGGCGGGGCTCACCGTCGACCGCGGCGCGTTCGACACGCTCATGGCCGAGCAGCGCTCCCGCGCGAAGGCCGACGCGAAGGCGAAGAAGCGGGCGCTGGCCGACCTCTCGGTGTACGGCGACTTCCGCGCCGCCGGCGAGACGGTCTTCACCGGCTACGACACCCTGACGACCGAGACGCGCGTGCTCGGCATCGTCGTCGACGGCCACCCGGCCGACCGGGCGTCGGCCGGCCAGGTCGCGGAGGTCATCCTCGCGGAGTCGTCGCTCTACCCGGAGTCCGGCGGGCAGGCCGCCGACGAGGGCACCATCGTGGGCACGGGCTTCGAGCTCGACGTCCTCGACGTCCAGCGCCCGGTCCCGGGCCTCATCAGCCACACGGTGCAGGTCCGCTCGGGCGAGGTCGCGGTCGGCGAGGTCGCGACGACGCTCGTCGACCCGGTTTACCGGCGCGGTGCGAGCCAGGCGCATTCGGCCACGCACCTCATCCACGCGGCGCTCCGCCAGACCCTCGGTCAGGAGGCGCACCAGGCGGGCTCGTTCAACCGCGCCGGCTACATGCGGCTCGACTTCTCGTGGAATCAGGCGCTCAGCCCGGCGACCCGCAGCGAGATCGAGGAGATCGCCAACAACGCGGTGCGGGACAACCTCGAGGTGGTGACCCGGATCCTGCCGATCGACGAGGCCCGCGCCGCGGGCGCGATGGCCCTGTTCGGCGAGAAGTACGGCGACACCGTGCGCATGGTCGACATCGGCGGCCCGTGGTCGCGGGAGCTCTGCGCCGGCATCCACGTCGGTCGCTCGAGCGAGGTCGGGCTCGTCAACCTCGTCAGCGAGTCGAGCGTCGGCTCCACCAACCGCCGTGTCGAGGCGCTCGTCGGCGCCGACGCGTTCCAGGACCTGGCGACGGAGCGCGCGATCGTGTCGCAGCTCACCTCGTCGCTCAAGATCCCGCGCGACCAGCTGCCGGCGCGCATCGAGTCGCTCGTGCAGGAGCTGAAGGCCGCCGAGAAGAAGATCGCCGCCTTCGAGGCGAGCCGGCTCTCGGGCCGCGTGCCCGCCCTCATCGAGACGGCGACCCGCGTCGGGCCCTACCTCGCCGTGGTCGAGGACGCGGGGGAGCTCGGCTCCGCCGACGACCTCCGCTCGCTCGTCACGAGCGTTCGGGAGCGTCTCGGCTCGGAGCCGTCGGTCACCGCGATCGCGGCGCGCGTCGACGGCAAGCCGTCGATCGTCATCGCGACCTCACCGGCCGCTCGTGAGCTCGGCGCCAGGGCCGGAGCCCTCGTCAAGCAGGCGGCGACGACGCTCGGCGGCGGAGGCGGCGGCAAGGACGACATGGCCCAGGGCGGCGGCTCGGACGCGTCGGCCATCGGCACCGCGCTCGAGGGCGTAACGGCCGCGCTGCGCGGCTGACCCCGGATGGCGGAGGTGCGGACGGGCATCCGGATCGGCGTCGACGTGGGCCGCGCCCGCGTCGGGGTGGCCCGCAGCGACCGCGACGCGCTCCTGGCCACGCCGATCGAGACGCTCGCCCGGGACGGCGCGCTCGAGGGGATCGCGGCGATCGTCGCGGAGCTGGGCCCGCTCGAGATCGTGGTCGGGCTCCCGCTCTCGCTCACCGGCGCCGATACGCCGTCCACGGGCGACGCGCGCGCCTTCGCCGGCGAGCTCGCGCGCCGCGTCGCGGTGCCCGTGCGGCTCGTCGACGAACGCCTGTCGACGGTCTCCGCGCAGCGCGAGCTGCACCGCTCCGGCCGGTCGACGAAGGCGTCCCGGGCCGTGATCGACCAGGTGGCCGCTGTTATCATCCTGCAGAACGCCCTCGACTCGGAGCGTGCTTCCGGACGTGCTCCGGGGGCTCCGGTCGATCCCGACGAAGGAAGCTGAGCCGTGGCCGAACCCAGCTGGGACGAGATCTTCGGCGGGCAGCCGCAGCGCCCGTCCGAGACGCCCGCGGCGCCGGAGCCCGTCTCCGAGGAGTTCCCGACGGCACGCCTGTCGGATCCCTACGCGGTCGCGGCCGCCCAGGCGAACGCCGCCCAGGCCCAGGCCGCGCGCGCGGCGGTGACGACGTCGACCGATCAGCCGCTCAGCCGCCGCGAGCTGCGGGAGGCCGAGGCGCGCGCGAACGGCGGCGCGGCCCAGCCGCCGGCTCCGCCGCAGCGCGGGCGGGGCCGTGGCCGCGACCAGGACCCGTATGCCCTCACCCGGCCGAAGCGCCGCTGGGGAGGGCTCGTCGCGCTGATCGTCGTCGTCGCACTCGTCCTCGGCGGCGGTGCGGTCGCCTGGTTCGGGTTCCACGACAAGGTCTGCAAGGTCCTGACGTTCTGCCAGGAGTCGATCGACTACACCGGGAACGGCGACGGCGAGAAGGCGACCGTCGTCATCCAATCGGGCGACATCGGCTCCGACGTCGCGAAGGAGCTGCAGCGCGCCGGCGTCACGAAGACGTACGAGGCGGCGTACCGGATCCTGCTGAAGACGAACCAGAGCTTCGAGCCCGGCAGCTACACCCTGCAGAAGCAGATGTCCGCCGCGGCCGCCCTCGCCGCGCTGAAGGACCCGAAGAACCGCGTGGTCAACAGCGCCGTGATCCGCGAGGGGATCACGGCGGAACAGGCCTACAAGCAGCTGTCGGTCGCCACCGGGAGGCCGGTCTCCGAGTTCGAGGCGGCCGCCAAGGACTATCAGGCGCTCGGCGTGCCCGCCGACTTCCCGAGCATCGAGGGCTTCCTCTTCCCGGCGACCTACTCGTTCGACCCCGGCACGACCGCCCAGGCCGCGCTGCAGAAGCTCGTCACCACGATGCAGCAGCACCTGCAGGCCGACGGGGTGCCCGCCGGCGACGATCTGAAGGTGCTCACGATGGCCTCCATCGTGCAGCGCGAGGCGGGCAGCGTCGCGGACATGGGCAAGGTCTCCCGGGTGTTCCAGAACCGGCTCGACAAGGGGATGCTGCTGCAGTCGGACGCGACCGTCTCCTACGGCACGGGCCGCACCGATCACGTGACAACCACCGGGACGGAGCGCTCCGACAAGAGCAACCCGTACAACACCTACGCGAATCCCGGGCTGCCGATCGGACCCATCGCGCTGCCGGGCGACGACGCCATCAAGGCGGCGATGAACCCGACGCCCGGACCGTGGCTGTACTTCGTCGCGGTCAACCTCAAGACCGGCGAGACCGTGTTCTCGACGACCCAGGCCGAGCACGACGCCGCGGTCAAGCAGTGGCAGGCGTGGTGCCGGCAGAGCGCCGAGAACATGGCGTACTGCCAGTGACCCGGCTGGCCGTCCTCGGCTCGCCGATCGCCCACTCGCTGTCGCCGGCGCTCCACGCGGCGGCGTACCGCGAGCTCCGGCTCGACTGGCGCTACGAGGCGATCGACGTCCCCGAGGGCGCGCTCGGCGCCTTCCTCAACACCCTCGACGACGACTGGCGCGGGCTGTCGCTCACCATGCCGCTCAAGCGCGAGGTGCTGCCGATGCTCACCGAGCGCAGCGCCCTCGTGGAGCTGGTCGGGGCCGCCAACACCGTGCTGCTGGGCGACGGGGTGCGGGGATCCAACACCGACGTCGACGGGATCGTGGACGCGCTCGCCGACCACGGCATCGTGCGCGCGGGTCGCGTGCACATCCTCGGGATGGGGGCGACCGCGGCGTCGACGCTCGTCGCGGCGGAGCGGCTCGGGGCCCCGGAGGTCGTCGTGACCGGACGTCGCGCGGCCGACGACGAGCTGCAGCGGATCGCCGATGCGCTGCAGCTCCCGCTGCGGTTCCGCGCCGTGGGCGATCCGGCCCCGGAGGGCGTCGACCTGCTGGTCAACACCGTGCCCGGCGATCTCATCGACGTGATCGAGGTCGACGATGCGGGCGCGTTCCTCGAGGTCCACTACGCGGACGGGCCGTCGCCGCGGACTCTGCGCTGGACCGCCGACGGGCGACCGGTCGTATCAGGTCTCGAGATGCTGCTGCACCAGGCCGTCCGACAGGTGCGGATCTTCGCGACCGGCGACGACGGCGCCGCGCTGCCCGACGAGCCGCGCGTGCTGACCGCCATGCGCGCCGCCGTCGGCCTCTGACATCGTCGACCCGAGTCCTCTGGAAGAATCGATCCCATGCTGCGCTGGTTGACCGCGGGGGAGTCGCACGGCCCCGAGCTGATCGCGATCCTCGAAGGGCTGCCCGCGGGCGTGCCCGTGACCGCGGACCTCGTGCAGGCCGACCTGCAGCGGCGCAAGCTCGGCTACGGCCGCGGCGCCCGGATGAAGTTCGAGCAGGACGAGCTGCACATCTCCGGCGGCGTCCGGCACGGGTCCACGATGGGCAGCCCCGTCGCCCTCCGCGTGGGCAACACCGAATGGCCGAAGTGGCAGGACGTCATGTCCGCCGATCCCGTCGATCCCGCGGTCCTGCAGACGGCCCGCGGCGCCGCGCTCACCCGTCCGCGCCCCGGCCACGCCGACCTGGTCGGGATGCAGAAATACGGCTTCGACGAGGCGCGCCCCGTGCTCGAGCGGGCCAGCGCCCGCGAAACGGCCGCGCGCGTCGCCCTCGGCGCCGTCGCGAAGAGCTTCCTCGGTGGGCTCGGCATCCGGCTCGTCAGCCACACCGTCGCGGTCGGCGCCGTCGAGGCTCCCGACGACGCGGCCCTCCCGCGCCCGGACGACGTGGCCGCCCTCGACGCCGACCCGATGCGCTGCTTCGACGCGGCGACCTCCGCCCGCATGGTCGCCGAGGTCGACGACGCGCACGACACCGGCGATACGCTCGGCGGCGTCGTCGAGGTCCTGGCCTACGGGGTGCCCCCGGGGCTCGGTGGCTACGGCCAGTGGGACCGCCGTCTCGACGCGCGCCTCGCCGAGGCGATCATGAGCATCCAGGCCATCAAAGGGGTGGAGGTCGGCGACGGCTTCCGCACCGCCCGCCGCCGCGGGTCCGCGGCGCACGACGAGCTCGTCGAGCTCGACGGGCTGATCACCCGGCTGAGCAACCGGGCCGGCGGCACCGAGGGCGGCATGTCGACCGGCACGCTCCTGCGGGTGCGCGCCGGGATGAAGCCGATCGCGACCGTGCCGCACGCGCTCCGCACGATCGACGTCGCCACCGGGTCGGCGGCTCCCGCCCACCACCAGCGCTCGGACGTCTGCGCCGTGCCCGCGGCGGGCGTGGTCGCCGAGGCGATGGTGGCGCTCGTCGTCGCCGACGCCGTGCTCGAGAAGTTCGGCGGCGACTCGGTGCCCGAGACCCGGCGCAACCTCGAGACCTACCTGGCCGGCATCCCGGAGCTCCTCCGCACCGCGACCGAGGCCGTGCCGGAGCCGGCGGCGACGGAGTCATGAGCCCGGCGCTCGTGCTGATCGGCCCGATGGGCGCCGGCAAGTCCCGGATCGGCAAGCGCATCGCGAAGCTTCTCGACGTGCCGTTCGTCGACACCGACAGGGTGATCGTCGCCGAGCACGGACCGATCGCGGTGATCTTCGCGGAGCACGGGGAGACTCGCTTCCGCGAGCTGGAGCGCGCGGCGGTGGCCGAGGCCCTGCAGGGCGACGGGGTGGTGGCGCTCGGCGGGGGCGCGGTGCTCGACCCGGCGACGCAGGCCGACCTCGCCGACCAGCGCGTCGTCCTGCTGACCGTGTCGGCGGAGGCCGTCGCGCCCCGCATCGCAGGAGGCGCGCGCCCCCTGGTGGCGGGCGGGATCGACGACTGGGTGCGCATCCGCGACGCCCGGATGCCGATCTACGAGCGGCTCGCCGACATCGCGTTCGACACGTCGAGCCGGCCCGCGACCACGATCGCCGAGGAGGTGGCCGCATGGACGCGGCAGAGCGCATGAGCGACGACACGACGGGCACCACGGAGATCCGCGTCGCGGGCACACCCGGCTACCCGGTGCTCGTCGGCCGCGGCATCTGGACCTCGGTCGCCGAGCACCTCGGCCCCCGCGTGCAGAAGCTGCTCGTCGTCCACCCGCCGACCCTGGCCGCCCGCGCCGACCAGCTGCGCGCCGAGCTCGGCGACCGCTATCAGGTGCTCCTGGCCGAGATCCCGGATGCGGAGGCCGCCAAGCGCGTGGAGGTCGCCGCGTTCTGCTGGCAGATCCTCGGCCAGACCGACGTCACGCGGTCCGACGCGATCATCGGCCTCGGCGGGGGCGCGACGACCGATCTCGCGGGGTTCGTCGCGGCGACCTGGCTGCGCGGCATCGACGTCGTCCACATCCCGACGACGGTGCTCGGCATGGTCGACGCGGCCGTCGGCGGCAAGACGGGCATCAACACCGCCGAGGGCAAGAACCTCGTCGGAGCCTTCTGGGCTCCGCGGGCGGTGCTCTGCGACCTCGACCTGCTCGACGGACTCGAGCGCAACGAGATCCTGGCGGGCTACGCCGAGGTGGTGAAGGCCGGCTTCATCGGGCAGACCGAGATCCTCGACATCGTCGAGGCCGACGTGGACGCCGCCACCGACCCGCGGACGCCGCAGTTCCGTCGCGCGATCGAGCTCGCCATCGAGCTGAAGGCGCGGGTCGTGGGGGAGGACTTCACCGAGCAGGGGCTCCGCGAGATCCTGAACTACGGGCACACCCTCGGGCACGCCATCGAGCACGCGGAGCGCTACCAGTGGCGGCACGGCGCCGCGGTCGGCATCGGCATGGTGTTCGCGGCGGAGCTGTCGCGGCTGACCCGCAACCTCTCGGAGGAGGGCGTCGCGCGGCACCGCCGGATCCTGGAGTCGCTGACCCTGCCGACGACGTACCCGGCGGGGCGCTGGCCGATGCTCCTCGCGACGATGAAGCGCGACAAGAAGGCCCGCGGCGACCTGCTGCGGTTCATCGTCCTCGACGACATCGGCCGTCCCACCACGATCTCGGGTCCCGACGAATCTCTTCTTTTCTCCGCCTACCAGGAGCTCGCGGAGTGACCGGTAACGTCGACGTCGTGACCCGGCGTGTGCTCGTGCTGAACGGACCGAACCTCGGGCGGCTCGGGAGCCGCGAACCCGACGTGTACGGCCACCAGGACCTCTCCGAGCTCCGGACCCGGCTCGCGGCCGCGGCCGCGGACGACGTCGAGATCGACCTCCGCCAGACCGACGACGAGGCCGAGCTGATCGGCTGGCTGCACGGCGCCGTCGACGCGGGGGAGCCGGTGATCCTCAATCCCGCCGCCTTCACCCACTACAGCTACGCGACCCGCGACGCCTGCGCTCTCGTGACGAAGGCCGGGATCCCGCTCGTCGAGGTGCACATCTCGAACCCCGCGGCCCGCGAGGAGTTCCGGCACACGAGCGTCATCGGCGCGGTCGCGACCGGCACCATCGCCGGGTTCGGGTTCGACTCCTACGTGCTCGCGCTCCGGGCCGTCGGCCTCGCCGCCTGAGCGCCGTTAGACTCTCCCCTCGTGGCTACGACGAACGACATCAAGAACGGCTCCGTGCTGAGCATCGACGGTCAGCTCTGGAGCATCGTCGAGTTCCAGCACGTCAAGCCCGGCAAGGGCGGCGCGTTCGTCCGCACCAAGATGAAGAACGTCATGAGCGGGAAGGTCGTCGACCGCACCTTCAACGCCGGCACCAAGATCGACTTCGCGACCGTCGACCGCCGCGACTTCCAGTACCTCTACAAGGACGGCGACGGCTTCGTGTTCATGGACACGAGCGACTACGACCAGGTCACGATCCCGGCGAGCATCGTCGGCGACGCCGCCCACTTCATGCTCGAGAACCAGACCGTGACGGTCGCGACCAACGAGGGCGAGCCGCTCTACGTGGAGCTCCCGGCCTCCGTCGTCCTCGAGGTCACGTACACCGAGCCGGGCCTGCAGGGCGACCGCTCGAGTGCCGGCACCAAGCCCGCGACGCTCGAGACCGGATACGAGATCCAGGTCCCACTGTTCCTCGAGACCGGCACGAAGGTCAAGGTCGACACCCGCTCGGGCGACTACCTCGGCCGCGTCAACGACTAGCCGGCAGCCCACATGAGCGCCCGCAGCAAGGCGCGCAAGCGCGCCCTCGACGTCCTCTACGGCGCCGACCTCCGCGGCCTGCCGATCGCCGACCTCCTCGCCGAGGAGCAGAAGCGCGCGACGGCCCGCCCGGAGCGCGAGTCGTCGTGGCCGTACGCCCGCGAGATCGTGACCGGCGTGGCCGACCACCTCGGCGAGCTCGACGCCGTCATCATCGAGAACGCGCACGGCTGGACCCTCGACCGGATGCCGGTGCTCGACCGCACGATCGCGCGGATCGGCGCGTGGGAGATCTTGTACAACGACGAGGTGCCCGACCCGGTCGCCATCGCCGAGGCGGTGGAGTCGGCGACCGTGCTCAGCACCGAGGACTCGGCCGGGTTCCTCAACGGCCTGCTCGCCGCGATCGCGCGCGCGAAGTCGGGCTCGCCCGCCCCGCAGCAGAGCGAGTAGGCGCCGGCGCGGCTAGATCGGGCCGTCGAGATCGACCGACCCGAGGTGCTCGAGCGCCGGGAGGGCCGCCTCCAGTGCCTGTCGGTCCGACCGGTCGAGCCGGTCGATCAGTCCGGCCAGGATGTCGGCGCGTGCCGAGCGGCGGCGCAGCACCTCGTGCTCGCCCTCCGGGGTGATCGAGATGAGGATCGAGCGCCCGTCCACGGGGTCGTCGGTGCGCGACACCAGCCCGCGGTCCTCGAGGTCGCGGAGCGTGCGGGTCATCGTCGGGGCGCTCACGAACTCCCGCTGCGCGAGGTCGCCCGGGCGGATCGACCCGACCCGGAAGATCGTGGCGAGCGCGTTCAGATGCCCCTGACCGAGACCCTCCCCGGCCGCCAGCATGCGGCGGTTGGCCCGCCCGATGGCGAAGGACAGCGCCCGCGCCAGGGCGGCGGTGGAGTCGTCGACAGGCTCGGCCATCCCCCCAGCGTACGGTCAGGTCGCGTTCTGTCCTCCCTCGGCGAGTGTGACGACGTGTGACGACCCGTTTTTGCCGGGCATCCCGCCGTTCCCTACCGTCGGGGGATGCCCACCTCCGCCGCGCTTCCCGTGCGCCTGCGCGACGTCGGCAAGCGGTTCGGGCCGCGACGCGTGCTCGGCGGGATCGACCTGGACATCACGGCGGGGGAGATCGTCGCGCTGCTCGGCCCCTCGGGCTGCGGCAAGTCGACCCTGCTCCGGCTGCTCGCCGGGCTCGACCACCCGGACGACGGGGTCACCCTCCTCGACGGCACCCCGGTCGCCGACGTCGACCAGCGCTGCGCGGTCGCGTTCCAGGAGCCCCGACTGCTGCCGTGGCGCACGGTGGAGCGCAACGTCCGGCTCGGCCTCCCGCGCGACGCGTCGGGCGAGGCCGGCTCGGAGCGCGTGCGCGAGCTCCTCGAGCTCGTGCAGCTCTCCGATGCGAGCGGGCTGCGGCCGCGCCAGATCTCCGGCGGGATGGCGCAGCGCGCCGCGCTCGCCCGTGCGCTCGCGCGCACCCCCGGCGTGCTCCTGCTCGACGAGCCGTTCGGGGCGCTCGACGCCCTGACGCGGCTCACGATGCAGGACCTGCTGCTCGACGTGCACCGCACCGAACCGGCCACCATCGTGCTGGTCACGCACGACGTCGACGAGGCCATCGCGCTGGCCGACACGGTCGTGGTCCTCGGGCCGCGCGCCGATGCGCCGGATGCCGGGTCCGGCATCCGCGCGCTCCACACCGTCCCCGGCGGGCGCCCGCGCGATCGCACCGACGCCCGACTGGCCGACCTCCGCGCCGAGCTGCTCGAGCAGCTCGGCGTGCCGAGCCACCACAGCCGCAGCACCCCATCCACCCCGAAGAGGCAGACCGCATGACCCCCTCGAAGACCACCGCCCTGCTCGGCGCTCTCGCCGTGACCGTCGCCCTGGCCCTCACCGGCTGCGTAGCGGGCGAGGGATCGCAGCAGAGCGCCGCGACGACGCCGAAGCCCGCCGCCTCCGGCGAGAAGCTCGGCGCGAACGGCTGGAGCGCGACGAGCCTCAACATCGACTACGCCACCTACAACCCGCTGAGCCTCGTCGTGAAGCAGGAGGGGTACCTCGAGAAGGCCTTCGGCGGCAAGGTCCAGGTCAACTGGGTGAAGTCGGCCGGGTCGGCGCCCGCGAACCAGGCGCTGCAGGCAGGCGCCATCGACGTCGGCTCGACCGCCGGCTCCGCCGCGCTGCTCGCCCGCAGCAACGGGTCGCCGATCAAGACCATCGACGTCTACGCCCAGCCGGACTGGTCGGCGATCATCGTCGGCAAGGACTCGAAGATCAGCTCACCGAAGCAGCTCGAGGGCAAGAGCATCGCCGCGTTCAAGGGCACCGACCCCTACTTCTTCCTGCTGCAGACGCTCGCCAAGTACAAGATCCCGCTCGACAAGGTCTCGATCCAGAACCTGCCCCACGCGGACGGCAAGTCGGCTCTCGAGAACGGCTCCGTGGACGCCTGGTCGGGTCTCGACCCGCTCCTGACGACGAGCGTCCTCACCGCCGGGTCGAAGGACATCTACGACAACCCGTCGTTCAACACCTACGGCTTCCTCAACGCCCGCGAGGACTTCCTGAAGAACTCGCCGGACCTCGCCCAGGCCGTCGTCGACGCGTACGAGGAGGCGCGCGTGTTCGCTCAGAAGAACCCGGACCAGGTCGCGCAGATCCTCGCCGAGGCCGCCGGGATCGACCAGTCGGTCGCCACCGAGACCCTGAAGCGCACCAAGCTCGACATCGACCCGGTGCCCGGCTCGGCGCAGACGAAGGTGCTCGAGGTGGTCGGCCCGATCTTCGTCCAGAGCGGCGACGTCGCCTCGCAGCAGCAGATCGACACCGCGCTCGGCTCCCTCTACGACACCTCCTTCGCGAAGAAGGCCGACCCGGAGGAGCTGCCGAACCAGTGACCGTCGAGCAGATCGAGATCGACCTGATCGCGCGGCAGCAGCAGCTGACCGCGCGATCGGTGCGCCGCGGCGCCGGACCACGGCGCTGGTGGACGATCGTGGGCGGCGCGATCATTCCGGTCGCCCTGATCGCGATCTGGTGGGCGGTCACGGCGAGCGGGGCGATCCCGGCGTACCGTCTGCCGTCGCCTGCCGCCGTCTGGAACGCGGCCGTCGATCTGCAGGTCAACCCGCTGCACCGCGGGCTGCTCTACACCGATATCGCGATCTCGACCCAGCGCGTGCTGATCGGGTTCGCGATCGGCTCCGTCGTCGGGCTCGTCCTGGGCTCGCTGGTGGGGCTCTCGCGCATCGTCAACGTGCTGCTGGCGCCCCTGATCGCGGCCCTCCGCGCCGTGCCGTCGCTCGCCTGGCTGCCGCTGCTCATCCTCTACCTCGGCATCTTCGAGACGCCGAAGATCACCCTCGTCGCGATCGGCGCGAGCTTCCCCGTGTTCACCGCTCTGGCCGACGGGCTCCGGCACGTCGACCCGCACCTCGTCGAGGTGGGTCGCGCCTTCGGACTCGGACGGCTGCGGCTGCTCACCACCGTGCAGCTCCCCGCGGTGCTGCCGGCGCTCGTCAGCGGGCTGCGGCTCGCGCTCGCGCAGTCCTGGCTCTTCCTCGTCGCGGCGGAGCTCGCGAACTCGTCCATCGGGCTCGGGTTCCTGCTCACCGACTCGCAGCAGAACGGGCGCGTCGACCGGATGTTCCTCGCGATCATCCTGTTCGCGATCCTCGGCGCGCTCACCAACGCGATCATCAGCGTGGTGGAGCGGTGGCTCTTCCGGCACCGCTAGAATCGTCGTGACACGACGTCCTTTAAGTCCGTCCGGAGAGGCGGGGAAGGAGGTCAGGATGCCGGCACGTCCCGTGCTGCAGCAGGCTGACATCGACCGCGCGCTCACGCGCATCGCGCACGAGATCCTCGAATCCGATCGCGGGGATGCGCCGCTCGTCCTCCTCGGCATCCCGACCCGGGGCGTCGTGCTCGCGGAGCGGATCGGCGCCATCCTCGAGCGCCTGGAGCCCGGCGCGGCCGCGATCGGCTCGCTCGATGTGACGATGTACCGCGACGACCTCGCACGTCAGCCCACGCGCGCTCCGCAGCCGACGCGCGTCCCGGCCTCCGGGGTCGACGGCACGACCGTGGTCCTCGTCGACGACGTGCTCTTCTCCGGCCGCACCATCCGGGCGGCGCTTGACGCGATCGGCGACCTCGGGCGCCCGCGCGCGGTCCGCCTCGCGGTCCTCGTCGATCGCGGCCATCGCGAGCTGCCGATCCGCCCCGACTTCGTCGGCAAGAACCTGCCCTCCGCACCCACCCAGCGGGTCAACGTCCGGCTCGTCGAGACCGACGGCGCCGACGAGGTGGTGGTGTCGGAGTGAGGCACCTGCTGAGCGTGCGCGACCTGACCCGCGACGACGCGGTCGGGATCCTCGACATCGCCGAGGACATGGCCGCCGTGGCGACGCGCGCCGTGCCGAAGCTGCCGACCCTGCGCGGCCGGACGGTCGCCAACCTCTTCTTCGAGGACTCCACGCGCACCCGGCTCAGCTTCGAGTCGGCGGCGAAGCGGCTGTCGGCCGACGTCATCACCTTCACCGCGAAAGGGTCGAGCGTCTCGAAGGGGGAGAGCCTCAAGGACACGGCACAGACCGTCGCCGCGATGGGCGTCGACGCCGTCGTGATGCGCCACCACGCGTCGGGCGCGGCCCGCACGCTGGCCGACGGCGGCTGGATCGACGCCGCCGTCGTCAACGCGGGCGACGGAACCCACGAGCACCCCACGCAGGCGCTCCTCGACGCGTACACGATGCGCAAGACGATCCACGGGGACTCCGCACGCGGACGGGACCTCGACGGCCTCCGCGTGACCATCGTCGGCGACGTGCTGCACTCCCGCGTCGCTCGCTCGAACGCCTGGCTCCTCACGACCCTCGGCGCGTCGGTGCACCTCGTCGCGCCCGGGACGCTGCTCCCGCCGGGCGTCGCCGGCTGGCCGGTCACCGCCGGCACCGACCTCGACGCCGCGATCGCCGACCGGCCCGACGCGATCATGATGCTGCGCATCCAGAGCGAGCGGATGCAGGACGCGTTCTTCCCCAACGAGCGGGAGTACGCCCGCGAGTGGGGTCTCACCGAGGCGCGGCTCACCCGACTGCCCGCCGATACGATGGTGATGCACCCCGGGCCGATGAACCGCGGGCTCGAGATCTCGTCCGCGGCGGCCGACTCGGCCCGCTCGGTCGTGCTCGACCAGGTCGCGAACGGGGTCTCGATACGGATGGCGGTGCTGTACCTGGTGCTCGGTGCCGGCAGACACAGCGGGGAGAGCGCATGACCGCCCTGACCTTCACCGGGGTCACGCTCCCGGACGGCACCCGCCGCGACCTCCACCTCGAGGGCGGGCTCGTCGTCGACGCCGCGCCGTCGGGGGCGACCCGGATCGACGCCGACGGCCTCCAGGCGCTGCCGGGCCTCGTCGACCTGCACACCCACCTCCGCGAGCCGGGCTTCGAGGCGAGCGAGACCGTCCTGACCGGGACCCGCGCGGCCGCCGCCGGCGGGTTCACCGCCGTGTTCGCGATGGCGAACACCTTTCCGGTGCAGGACACGGCGGGCGTCGTCGAGCAGGTCGCCTCCCTCGGCGCGCAGCACGGCTACGCGACCGTGCGGCCGGTCGGCGCCGTGACCGTCGGGCTCGCCGGCGAGCGGCTGGCCGAGATCGGTGCCATGGCCCGCTCGCGCGCCGCCGTGCGAGTCTTCAGCGACGACGGGAAGTGCGTGTCCGACGCGCTGCTCATGCGCCGCGCCCTCGAGTACGTCGCGACCTTCGACGGCGTCGTCGCCCAGCACGCCCAGGAGCCGCGGCTCACCGAGGGCGCGCAGATGAACGAGGGAGAGCTGAGCTCCGAGCTCGGGCTCACGGGCTGGCCCGGCGTCGCGGAGGAGGCGATCATCGCCCGCGACGTGCTGCTCGCCGAGCAGTCGGGCGCCCGCCTGCACGTCTGCCACGTCTCGACGGCGGGCAGCGTCGAGGTCCTGCGCTGGGCGAAGGCGCGCGGGATCGCGGTCACGGCGGAGGTCACGCCGCACCACCTGCTCCTCACCGAGCAGCTGGCGTCGACCTACGACGCCCGCTTCAAGGTCAACCCGCCGCTGCGGTCGGCGGAGGACGTCGAGGCGGTGCGGGCCGCGCTGGCCGACGGCACGATCGACATCGTGGCGACCGACCACGCGCCGCACCCGATCGAGTCGAAGGAGGCAGCCTGGGCCGAGGCGAGTTTCGGCATGGTCGGCCTCGAGTCGGCGCTCAGCGTCGTGCAGGCCGCCATGGTCGACACCGGGCTCCTCGGCTGGGGCGACGTCGCCCGCGTGCTGTCGAGCGCGCCGGCCTCGATCGGGCGGCTCCCGGGCTACGGCGCGCCGTTCGCCGCAGGCGCGCCCGGGCACCTCACGCTGGTCGACCCGGCGGCGCGCCGCACATTCGCGACGTCGGACCTCCGCGGGCGGAGCGTCAACTCGCCCTACCTGGGCACCGAGCTGCCGGGCCGGGTCGTCGCGACCGTGCACGCGGGCGTGCCGACCGTGCTGGACGGGGAGCTGCGCCCCGAGGAGGAGGTGACCCGTCATGGACAAGCTGCTTGACGCGCTCGTCGTCGTGGTGATCCTCGCCCTCGCGTTCACCGGCATGGGGATCGGATGGCGCGCCCGACGCCGCCGGCAGACCGACATCCCCCGACCCGCGACGCCGCCGGCCGACCTCGGCACGATCCTCCGCCGCGACGACCTTTTCTACGTCGCGACCACCCGCGCCGACGCCCCGCTCGACCGCATCGCCGTGAACGGCCTCGGGTTCCGGGCCCGCGCGCAGCTGACGGTCGCCGACTCGGGGCTGCGGCTCGACATCGCGGGGGAGGAGCCGGTCTTCGTGCCGGTCGCCGACCTCCGCGGAATCGGTCGGGCCACCTGGACGATCGATCGCGCCGTCGGCAACGACGGGCTCGTCTTCGTCCGATTCCGACTCGGCGCCGCCGAGGTCGACGCGTACCTGCGCCCCGAGGACCCGGCGGCCCTCGTCGAGGCGATCGAACCGCTCCTGCCCGCCGACACGAGGGAGGCCGCATGACGCCCACCGATCCCGCCGTCCTGGTTCTCGAGGACGGCACCCGATACACCGGACGCGCCTACGGCGCGCGCGGACGCACCGTCGGCGAGGCGGTGTTCGCGACCGGCATGACCGGGTATCAGGAGACGCTGACCGACCCGAGCTACGCGGGCCAGATCGTGGTGCAGACCGCGCCGCACATCGGCAACACCGGCGTCAACGACGAGGACCCGGAGTCGCGGCGGATCTGGGTCGCCGGCTACGTCGTGCGCGACCCCTCCCGCATCGTCAGCAACTTCCGCGCCACCCGCTCGCTCGACGACGACCTCGAGACGAACGGGATCGTCGGGATCAGCGGCATCGACACCCGCGCGGTGACCCGCCACCTGCGCGACCGCGGCGCCATGCGCGCCGGAGTCTTCTCGGGCCCGGACGCCGTGCTCTCGCCGGAGCAGCAGCTCGACCTCGTCCGGCAGGCGCCGGAGATGACCGGCCAGAACCTCTCCGCCGCGGTGTCGGTCGCGGTCGACACCGTCACGCCCGCGGCGGGAGAGCGGATCGGCAACCTCGCGATCCTCGACCTCGGGATCAAGCAGGCGACCGTCGACAACCTCGCCCGCCGCGGCTTCGAGGTGCACGTGCTCCCACAGGCGTCGACGCTCGAGGACGTGCTCGCGATCGACCCGGTCGCGGTGTTCTACTCGAACGGCCCCGGCGACCCGGGCGCCTCCGACGACCACGTCGCGCTCCTCCGGGGCGTGCTCGACCAGGGGCTGCCGTTCTTCGGGATCTGCTTCGGCAACCAGCTGCTCGGCCGCGCGCTCGGCTTCGGCACCTACAAGCTGCCGTTCGGGCACCGCGGCATCAACCAGCCCGTGCTCGACCGGACCACCGGCCGGGTCGAGATCACCGCCCACAACCACGGCTTCGCGGTCGACGCGCCCCTCGACGGCCCCGTCGACAGCCCGAACGGCTACGGCCGCGTCGAGGTCAGCCACGTGGACCTCAACGACGACGTCGTCGAGGGCCTGCGCGCGCTCGACATCCCCGCCTTCTCGGTGCAGTACCACCCGGAGGCCGCCGGCGGTCCGCACGACGCCAACTACCTGTTCGACCGCTTCCGCGACATGGTGCTCGCGCACCGGAAGGACAACGCCTGATGCCCAAGCGCGACGACATCTCCTCCGTCCTCGTCATCGGGTCCGGCCCGATCGTGATCGGGCAGGCCGCGGAGTTCGACTACTCCGGCACCCAGGCGTGCCGCGTGCTGCGCGCCGAGGGCGTGCGTGTCATCCTCGTCAACCCCAACCCCGCGACGATCATGACCGACCCCGATTTCGCCGACGCGACCTACGTCGAGCCGATCACCAACGCGTCGCTCGAGGCGATCATCGTGAAGGAGAAGCCCGACGCGATCCTGCCGACCCTCGGCGGCCAGACGGCGCTCAACGCGGCGATCGCGCTCGACGAGGCCGGCATCCTCGCGAAGCACGGCGTGGAGCTGATCGGCGCGAAGGTCGAGGCGATCAAGAAAGGCGAGGATCGCCAGGTCTTCAAGGAGCTGGTGCTCGAATGCGGCGCGGACGTCGCGCGCTCGCACATCGTGCACACGCTCGACGAGGCGCTCGTCGCCGCCGACGACCTCGGGTATCCCATGGTCGTCCGCCCCTCGTTCACGATGGGCGGCCTCGGTTCCGGCTTCGCATACACCCGCGACGAGCTCGTCCGCATGGTGTCGGACGGCCTCCACCAGTCGCCGACCACCGAGGTGCTCCTCGAGGAGTCGATCCTCGGCTGGAAGGAGTACGAGCTCGAGCTCATGCGCGACCGCGCCGACAACACGGTCGTCGTCTGCTCGATCGAGAACGTCGACCCGGTCGGCGTGCACACGGGCGACTCGATCACCGTCGCCCCGGCGCTCACGCTCACCGACCGCGAGTACCAGAACCTCCGCGACATCGGCATCGAGATCATCCGCGCCGTCGGCGTCGACACCGGCGGCTGCAACATCCAGTTCGCGGTCGACCCGGCCACGGGGCGCGTCATCGTGATCGAGATGAATCCGCGCGTGTCACGCTCCTCGGCTCTCGCGTCGAAGGCCACCGGCTTCCCGATCGCGAAGATCGCCGCGAAGCTCGCGATCGGGTACCGCCTCGACGAGATCCAGAACGACATCACCCGCGTCACGCCGGCGAGCTTCGAGCCGACGCTCGACTACGTCGTCGTCAAGGTGCCGCGGTTCGCGTTCGAGAAGTTCCCGTCGGCGGACGCGACCCTCACCACGACGATGAAGAGCGTCGGCGAGGCGATGGCGATCGGCCGCAACTACACGACCGCGCTGCAGAAGGCATTGCGCTCGCTGGAGAAGCGCGGATCGAGCTTCCACTGGCACGATGAGCCCCGGTCGAAGGCGGAGCTGCTCGAGATCGCGACGACCCCGACCGACGGCCGCATCGTGACGGTGCAGCAGGCGATGCGGGCGGGCGCGACGATCGACGAGGCGTACATGGCCACCGGGATCGACCCGTGGTTCCTCGACCAGATCCAGCTCATCAACGAGGTCGCGGCCGAGATCGCGAGCCTGCGACCGCTCGACGCGTCGCTCATGACGCTCGCCAAGGACCACGGGTTCTCCGACGCCCAGATCGCGGAGCTGCGCTCCCTCACCGAGCAGGAGGTGCGCAACGTGCGCTGGCAGCAGGGCGTGCGCCCCGTCTACAAGACGGTGGACACCTGCGCCGGCGAGTTCCCGGCGTACACGCCGTACCACTACTCGAGCTACGACCTCGAGACCGAGGTGGAGCCGTCCGACGCGCGCAAGGTGATCATCCTCGGGTCCGGCCCGAACCGCATCGGGCAGGGCATCGAGTTCGACTACTCGTGCGTGCACGCGAGCTTCGCGCTGCACGACGCCGGGTTCGAGACGATCATGATCAACTGCAACCCCGAGACCGTGTCGACCGACTACGACACGAGCGACCGACTGGACTTCGAGCCCCTCACGCTCGAGGACGTGCTGGAGGTCATCCACACGGAGTCGCGGTCGGGCGAGCTGGTCGGCGTCGTCGTGCAGCTCGGCGGCCAGACCGCGCTCGGCCTGGCGAAGGGTCTTGAGGCGGCCGGGGTGCCGATCCTCGGCACCTCGCCCGCGGCCATCGATCTCGCCGAGGAGCGCGGCCTGTTCGCGGGGATCCTCCACGACGCGCAGCTGACGGCGCCGAAGAACGGGACCGCGACCGACGCGCCCTCCGCGGTGCGGGTCGCCGAGGCGATCGGCTACCCGGTGCTGGTGCGCCCGTCGTACGTGCTCGGTGGCCGCGGCATGGAGATCGTGTACTCGACCGACGCGCTCGAGGACTACTTCGACCGCGTACGCGAGCAGGCCATCATCGGTCCCGGCTCGCCGCTCCTCGTCGACCGGTTCCTGGACGACGCGATCGAGATCGACGTCGACGCCCTCTACGACGGCGACCGCCTCTACGTCGGGGGGATCATGGAGCACATCGAGGAGGCCGGCGTGCACTCCGGCGACTCGGCGTGCACGCTCCCGCCGGTGACGCTCGGCCGCGACATCCTCGACCAGGTCGTCGAGGCGACCCGCCGGATCGCCGCGGGCATCGGCGTCCGGGGCCTTCTCAACGTGCAGTTCGCGATCGGCGCGGGCGTGCTCTACGTGCTCGAGGCGAACCCGCGCGCGTCGCGGACGGTCCCGTTCGTCTCGAAGGCGCTCGGCATCCCGCTCGCGAAGGCCGCGTCGCTCGTCATGGTCGGCCGCTCGATCGACGACCTCATCGGCGACGGTCTGCTGCCCGCGCACGACGGCTCGTCGGTGCCGCTCGACGCGCCCGTCGCGGTCAAGGAGGCCGTGCTCCCGTTCAAGCGCTTCCGCACCCGCGAGGGGCACGTCGTCGACTCGGTGCTCGGGCCCGAGATGCGCTCGACCGGCGAGGTGATGGGCATCGACGCGGACTTCCCGCGCGCCTTCTCCAAGAGCCAGGACGCGGCCTACGGCGGCCTCCCCGACGGCGGCACCGTCTTCGTGTCGGTCGCCGACCGCGACAAGCGCGCGGTCGTGCTCCCGGTCCTCCGGCTCCAGCAGCTCGGCTTCGACATCGTCGCCACCGAGGGCACCGCCGAGGTGCTCGCCCGCAACGGGATCACGGCCACGACGGTCCGCAAGTACTCGCAGCAGCAGGCGGCGCCGGGAGAGCCGTCGATCGTGGACCTCATCAACGAGGGCCGCATCGACGTCGTGATCAACACGCCCTCGGGCCGCAGCGCGCGGGCCGACGGCATCGAGATCCGCACCGCCACCGTCGCCGCCGACAAGCCGCTGTTCACGACCATGGCCCAGGTCGGCGCGGCCGTCGCGTCGTTCGAGGGCCGGTCGCAGCCGATCCGCGTGCGGAGCCTGCAGGACTACGCACGCGACCGCGCGGCCCGGGCGGCGGCCTCGTGACGTTCGCCGACCGCATCCGCTCGGTCGTCGCGGAACACGGACGGCTGTGCGTGGGCATCGACCCGCACGCCGGGCTGCTGCGCGACTGGGGGCTGGAGGACTCGGCGGGCGGGGCGCGCGAACTCGGCCTCCGCGTCGTGGAGGCCGCCCGCGGCCGAGCCGGCGTCGTGAAGCCGCAGATCGCCTTCTTCGAGCGGCACGGCGCCGACGGCTATGCCGCCCTGGCGGACGTCATGGGCGCCGCCCGCGCCGCCGGTCTGTTCGTGCTGGCCGACGTCAAACGCGGCGACATCGGCTCCACCGTCGACGCCTACGGGGAGGCGTGGCTGACCCCCGGCGCGGCCCTCGAGGCGGATGCCATGACGGCGGTCGCCTACCAGGGCGTCGGATCGCTCGCGCCGGTCCTCGCGCGCGCCGAGGCCGCCGGCAAGGGCGTCTTCGTGCTCGCCGCCACCTCCAACCCGGAGTCCGTCCCGCTGCAGGGCGCGGTGCGCCGCGACGGACGCACGATCGCCCGCGCGACGGTGGACGAGGTCCGCGAGGCCGGGCAGGCGGTCGTCGTCGGTGCGACGGCGCCGCTCGCGGAGCTGGGCCTCGACACCGCCGCACTGGCCGGGCTGCCGATCCTCGCACCCGGCTTCGGCGCGCAGGGTGCCCGACTGGCCGACGGACCCGTGCTGTTCGGCGACGCGGCCGGACTCGTCCTCGCGGCCGCCTCCCGCAGCATCCTCGAGGCCGGCCCCGAGGGCCTCGCTGCCGCCATCGACGGTCACGTCGAGGAGGCGCGCTGGTGACCGCCGAGGAGCCGTCCCGTCGCGGAGGGACTCCGCCCGAGGTCGACCGCGCCGCGGCGTCGCGCCGCGCGGTCGCCGCGCGCCGCGCACGGGCCGCGGTCAAGCACGACATCGCCGTCCGTGCGCGACGCGCGATCGACGTCGTGGAGGCCGCGTGGGACGGTGACCCCGCGACCCCGGAGGCGACGATGCGGGTGCGGGAGCTGCTCCTCAGCCTCCCGAACGTCGGCCCCACGAAGGCCGACCGGATCATGGCGGACCTCGGCATCGCCGCCGCGAAGAAGGTCGGCGGCCTGGGCGTGCGTCAGCGCGAGAAGCTGCGGGGCTGGCTCACGGATCGGGAGCGCCCGCGGCGGGCGGGCGGGAACCGCGAGCACAGCCGGCTGGTCGTGCTGGCCGGACCGACGGCCGTGGGCAAGGGGACGGTCTCGCAGTTCATCCGCGCCCACTATCCCGAGGTGCTGCTCAGCATCTCGGCCACGACGCGCCCGCCCCGCCCCGGCGAGGTCGACGGGCAGCACTACTACTTCGTGAGCGACGCCGACTTCGACCGGATGATCGCCGACCACGAGTTCCTCGAATGGGCCACCGTCCACAACGCGTACCGCTACGGCACGCCGCGGCCGCCGATCGATCGCGCCCTGGCTGCCGGTCGGAGCGTCCTGCTCGAGATCGACCTGCAGGGCGCGCGCTCAGTGCGCGCGGCGATGCCGGAGGCGCTCCTCGTGTTCCTCCTGCCGCCGAGCTGGGACGAGCTGGTGCGCCGTCTCGTCGGCCGCGGCACCGAGGACCCCGCCGAGCAGGCGCGCCGCCTCGAGACCGCGAAGGTCGAGCTGCAGGCCCAGGACGAGTTCGACGTCAAGGTCGTCAACAACGAGGTCGGCCGCGCGGCGCGCGAGGTCGTAGAATTGCTCGAAGTGCCCTGACCCGTTCGGGTGCGCCGACCGCTTCCCGAGGAGGGACCTCCCATGGCCGACAAGAACTCCGGCATCATCGACCCGCCGATCGACGAGCTGCTCTCGCGCGTCGACTCGAAGTACCAGCTCGTGATCTTCGCGTCGAAGCGCGCCCGCCAGATCAACGACTACTACGCCGACCTCCACGAGGGCTCGCTCTTCGACAACGTCGGGCCGCTCGTCGACTCGACCATCGACGACAAGCCGCTCTCGGTCGCACTCCACGAGATCAACGAGGACAAGCTCGTCCTCAAGCCGCTCGCCGAGTAATCCGAGCGATCGCCCCCCCTCCCATGAGGATCGTCGTCGGCGTCGCCGGCGGGATCGCGGCCTACAAGGCCGTGCAGGTCGTTCGCGAGTTCGTGCTCGCGGGGCACGAGGTGCACGTCGTGCCGACCGCGTCCGCGCTGCGGTTTGTCGGCCTCCCCACATGGGAGGCCATCAGCCGGCACGACGTGACGGACGATCTCTTCGACCACGTCGCGGAGGTGCGGCACGTCGGGCTCGGCCAGTCGGCCGACCTCATCGTCGTGGCGCCGGCCACCGCGCACACCCTCGCGAAGCTCGCCCACGGGCTGTCGGACGACCTGCTCGGCACCACGATCCTCGCCTCCGATGCGCCGCTCGTCGTGGCGCCCGCCATGCACACCGAGATGTGGCGCAATCCGGCGACTCAGGCCAACGTGGCGACGCTGCGCGAGCGCGGAATCCACGTCGTCGGCCCGGCGGACGGGCGGCTGACCGGCCGCGACTCCGGTCCCGGGCGGATGTCGGAGCCGCACGAGATCGTCGAGGCGGCGCTGGCCGCAGCATCGAGCCCGAGCGCCTCCGGGGACCTCGCCGGCCGTCGCGTCGTCATCACCGCCGGAGGGACCCGCGAGCCGCTCGACCCGGTCCGGTTCATCGGCAACCGCTCGACCGGCCGCCAGGGCGTCGAGCTCGCGCGGGCGGCCGTCCGCCGCGGCGCCGAGGTGACCCTCATCGCCGCCAACCTCGAGGTCGCCGCCGACGGCTTGACCGTGCAGAACGTGTCGACCACCGCCGAGCTGCAGGAGGCGGCCCTGCTCGCCGCCGAGACGGCCGACCTCGTCATCATGGCCGCGGCCGTCGCCGACTACCGGCCCGCGGTCGTCGCCGACGAGAAGATCAAGAAGGACGTGCAGGGCGACGAGCTCGCGCTGCGGCTCGTGCGCAATCCCGACATCCTCCACGAGCTCTCGATCGCCCGGCGCAGCGGCCAGGTGGTCGTCGGCTTCGCGGCCGAGACCGAGACCGACCCGGACGCCCAGCTGGCGCTCGGGCGGGCGAAGATCGCCCGCAAGGGCTGCGACTACCTGGTCCTCAACAGGGTCGGCTGGCACGAGGGTTTCGCCAGCGCGGAGAACGCGGTCGTCGTGCTGTCGGCCTCCGGCGATATCGTGGCGGAGGCGAGCGGCAGCAAGGCGTCGGTCGCCGACCGAATTCTCGACGTGCTCGCCTGACGGCGGCACCTCCCCGCGAAGGATCCCGTGACCCAGCTGCGCCTCTTCACGTCCGAGTCGGTCACCGAGGGGCACCCGGACAAGATCTGCGATCAGATCAGCGACAGCATCCTCGACGCGATGCTGACGCAGGATCCGGGCGCACGCGTCGCCGTCGAGACGCTCGTGACGACGGGCCTCGTCCACGTGGCCGGCGAGGTCACCACCTCGGGCTACGTCGACATCCCGGCCATCGTGCGGCAGCGGATCACCGAGATCGGCTACACCTCGTCCGAGGTGTGGTTCGACGGGCGCTCCTGCGGCGTCGAGATCTCGATCGGCTCGCAGTCGCCCGACATCGCGGCGGGCGTCGACACGGCGCTCGAGTCGCGCTCCGGGTCGAGCGCCGACGAGCTCGACCGGCAGGGCGCAGGCGACCAGGGCATCATGTTCGGCTACGCCGTCCGCGAGACGCCGAGCCTCATGCCCCTCCCGATCTGGCTCGCGCACCGCCTCTCCGAGCGGCTCGCCGAGGTCCGTCATGCGGGCGAGGTCGACTACCTCCGCCCCGACGGCAAGACCCAGGTCACGATCGGCTACGACGGCACGACCCCGGCGAGCGTCGAGGCGATCGTCATCTCGGCGCAGCACTCGCCCCGGGTCAGCCAGAAGCAGCTGCACGCGGAGCTCGAGGAGCTCGTCATCCGCCCGGTCATGGACAGGATCGACCTCCCGTGGGAGGCGGCGCGGCGCTACATCAATCCCACCGGCGTCTTCGAGATCGGCGGCCCGCAGGGCGACGCCGGCCTCACCGGCCGCAAGATCATCGTCGACACCTATGGCGGCGCGGCCCGCCACGGCGGCGGCGCCTTCAGCGGCAAGGACCCGTCGAAGGTCGACCGCTCCGCCGCCTACGCCATGCGCTGGGTCGCCAAGAACGTCGTCGCCGCCGGGCTCGCCGACCGGGTCGAGCTGCAGGTCGCGTACGCGATCGGCACCGCGGCCCCGGTGGGCCTCTACGTCGAGACCTTCGGCACGGCGACGGTGCCGGAGGAGCGCATCACGGCGGCGGTGCGCGAGGTGTTCGACCTGCGTCCCGCCGCCATCATCCGCGACCTCGACCTGCTCCGCCCGATCTACGCGCGGACCGCGAGCTACGGCCACTTCGGACGGGAGCTGCCCGACTTCACCTGGGAGCGCACCGACCGCGTCGACCAGCTGCGGGCCGCCGCCGGCGTCTAGGTGCCGACCGCCGCCGCCACGGTCGCGCGGGTCCTGGTCGACTCGCCGCTGCCGCAGCTCGACCGGCTCCTCGACTATCGCATCCCCCAGGGGATGGACGTTCAGCCGGGCGTGCGCGTGCGCGTGCCGCTCCGCACGGCGGGGCGCCTCGCCGACGGGTACGTCGTCGAGCTCGCCGACCAGCAGCAGTTCCCCGGCCCGCTGAGCGACGTGGAGTCGGTGGTGTCGCCCGTCGCGGTGCTCCGGCCCGAGGTGTGGCGTCTCGCGCGCGCGGTGGCCGACCGCGCGGCCGGGTCGGCCTCCGACGTCCTCCGCCACGCGATCCCGACGCGTCAGGTCCGGGTCGAGAAGGCGTGGCTCGCTCGCGGTGACGACGAGCCGGCACCGCCCGTCGCGCCCCCGGATCTCCCCGGGTACGGTCCGGCGCTCGGCGCCGCGGTCGAGGCCCGCGGCCGGGTGGCGCTCCGCGTCCCGACCGGGGTCGAGGAGGTCGCCGGTGCCTGGATCGGGCGCTGGGCGATGGTGCTCGCGCGGCTCGTCGCGCGCACGGTCGCCGCGGGGGAGTCGGCGATCGTCGTGCTGCCCGACTACCGCGACGAGGACCAGCTCGGCGCGGCTCTCGCGACCCTGCTGCCGGCGGAGTCGATCGTCCGCTGGAACGCCACCCAGAGCAACGCGGAGCGCTACCGCGGCCTGCTGCGGGCGATGGGCGACGCGCCGCTCGCGGTCATCGGCTCCCGCGCGGCGGTCTACGCCCCCGCGACCCGCCTCGGCCTCCTCGTGATCTGGGACGACGGCGACCCGCTCCTCGCCGAGCCGCTCGCGCCCTATGTGCACGCCCGCGACGCCGCGCTCGTGCGCCAGGAGCAGCAGGGGTCCGCGCTCGTGATCGCGGGGCACACCCGCACGACCGACGTCGAACGCCTCGTGGAGGTGGGCTGGCTCCGCGACGTCGGGCCCGAGCGACCGCGGCGCCCGCGCGTGATCCCGACCGCCAACATCGCGGCGCAGGACCCGCTCGCGGCGCAGGCCCGGATCCCGTCGATCGCGTGGCGCGAGGCGTCCGCGGCCGCGAAATCCGGTCCGGTGCTCGTCCAGGTCGCCCGCCCGGGCTACTCCCTGGGACTCCGCTGCGTCGACTGCGGCGAGGCCGCCCGCTGTCGCACCTGCGGTGGCCCGCTCCACCAGACCCGGGCGGGCGTCGTGCCCACCTGCCGCTGGTGCGGGCGCCCCGACGCCGCGTGGGTCTGCGCGAACTGCGGCGGTCACCGGATGCGCCCGAGCGGGGCGGGGGCGAGCCGGACCGCGGAGGACTTGGGGCGCGCGTTCCCGGGCGTACGGATCGTGGTCGCGGACGGCGAGCGGACCGTGCGCGAGGTGGGGCCGGCTCCCGCGATCGTCATCGCCACGCGCGGGGCGGAGCCGATCGCGGCGGGCGGCTACCGGGCGGTGCTGCTGCTCGACGGCGATCGGATGGTCGCCCGCGCGAGCCTGCGGGTGGGGGAGGACGTGCTCCGCTGGTGGTCGTCGGCGCTGTCGCTCGCGGCGGACGACGCCCCGGTGCTCGTCGTCGGGGTCGGAGGAGCTCTCGCCACGGCGATGGTGACGGGCGACACGACCGCCTACGCGCGCGCCGAGCTCGCCGACCGGCGGGCGCTCCGGTTCCCGCCGAGCGTGCGCGCCGCCACCGTCACGGGCCGGCCAGACGCCGTCGCCACGGCGATCGCGGCGCTGCCCGACGGCGCGGAGGTCGTCGGCCAGACCGTCGAGGGCGACGACGCGCGGGCGATCGTCCGCTTCGACTACGCCCACGGGGCGGCGGTCGCCGCCGCGCTGCGGGCCGAGGTCATCCGGCAGGCGACCGCTCGACGGAGGCGCCCGGCCGGCACGCCGCCCCGGGGCCGACAGCCGCTGCCGCTGCGGGTGCATCTCGACGATCCGGATCCGTTCGGCGAGTGAGCGAGCGCGATCCCTGGGAGGATCGAGGGGTGGAACCGCTGCGGATCGTGTACGCCGGAAGCCCCGCCGCCGCGGTCCCGTCGCTCCGGGCGCTCCTGGCCGGGCCGCACGAGGTCGTCGCCATCGTGACCCGGGAGGACTCCCCGCAGGGGCGCAAGCGCGTGCTCACCCCGACGCCTGTGGCCGACCTGGCCGCCGACGCGGGCGTCCCCGTCGTGAAGGCGAACCGCCTCGGCCCGGTGACCGACGAGCTGCTCGCGCTCCGACCGGACCTCGGCGTGGTCGTGGCGTACGGCGGCCTCATCCGCGAGCCGCTGCTCTCGGGGCCGCGCCTCGGCTGGATCAACCTGCACTTCTCCCTGCTGCCGCGCTGGCGGGGCGCCGCGCCGGTGCAGCGCGCCGTCATGGCGGGCGACCGCGAGACCGGGGCGGCCGTCTTCCAGCTGGTGCCGGAGCTCGACGCCGGTCCCGTCTTCGGCGTGCAGCGCCGCCCGATCGGCGCGCGCGAGACCGCCGGTCACCTGCTCGAGGCGCAGGCGGAGGAGGGCGCCGAGCTCCTCGTCGACGTCGTCGACCGGCTGGCGAGCGGCACCACGACGGCCGTCGCCCAGGAGGGCGAGGTGACGCTCGCCCCGAAGCTCACGATCGACGACGCCCGCATCGTCTGGGCCAGGCCGGCCGACTCGGTCGACGCGCAGATCCGCGGCGTCACACCCGAGCCGGGCGCCTTCACCGAGCTCGACGGCGACCGCCTGAAGATCCTCGACGCGGTCCTGGCGCGGGGCATGGCCCCGCTCCCGCCCGGGCGGCTCGAGCTGCGGGCCGGCCGCCTGCTCGCGGGCACCGAGGGCGAGCCGATCGAGCTCGTCCTCGTCCAGCCCGCCGGGCGCCGCCCGATGGCGGCCGCGGACTGGTGGCGCGGGCGCCCCGCCGACGCGCCCGCGCAGGCGTCGTGATCAGCCCCGCCCGCCGCGTCGCGTACGACGTGCTGCGCGCCGTGCACGCGAGTGACGCCTACGCCAACCTGCTCCTGCCGTCGCGCATCCGCGACGCCGGGCTCTCGGCGGCGGACGCGGCGTTCGCCACCGAGCTGACCTACGGCGCGCTGCGGATGCAGGGGTACGACGACCGCGTGATCGCCCTCGCGGCGCGGCGGCCGGTCGCCCGCATCGATCCCGAGGTCCTCGACGCCCTGCGGCTCGGCGTGCGCCAGCTGCTCGGGATGCGCGTGCCCGCGCACGCGGCCGTCGACGAGGCGGTCTCCCTCGTCATCGCCGCGCGCAAGCGGAGCGCCTCGGGATTCGCGAACGGCGTCCTGCGCGCCGTGTCGCGTTCCACGTCCGAGGAGTGGCGCGCCCGCGTCGTGGACGGCCTGGTCGGCGATGCGCTGCTCGCGGCCGACACCGCGCACCCCGAGTGGGTGGTCGAGGCGCTGCGCGACGCCCTGGCGGCCGAGGGCGCCGAGGCCGAGCTGGCCGACCTCCTCGCCGCCGACAACCGCCCGCCGCGGGTCGCACTCGTCGCGCTCCCGGGGCTCGCCGACCCGGCCGACCTCGGCGAGCCGGGCGCGGTGTCCCCGGTCGCCGTCGCGTCTCCGGGCGGTGATCCCGCCGCGCTCCCGCTCGTCGCCGCGGGCCGGGCACGCGTGCAGGACGAGGGCTCGCAGCTCGCCGCCCTCGCGATGAGCCGCGCCCGCCCGGTCGCGCCGGGGGAGCGCTGGCTGGACCTCTGCGCCGGCCCCGGCGGCAAGGCGGCCCTGCTCGCGGCCGAGGCCCGGATCGGAGGGGCGGTCCTCGAGGCGAACGAGCTCGTGCCGGCGCGCGCGGGGCTCGTGCGGCGCGCGCTGGAGGTGTTCGACCCGGCCCCAGTCGTGCACGAGGGCGACGGCGTCGCGTTCGCCCGCGGGCATGCGGGCGTCTTCGACCGCATCCTCCTCGACGCGCCGTGCACCGGTCTCGGGGCGCTCCGTCGGCGCCCCGAGGCGCGATGGCGCAAGCAGCCGTCGGACCTGGCGGCGCTGACCGCGCTGCAGGCCGAGCTGCTCGACGCCGCCGTCGTCGCGCTGAAGCCGGGCGGGATCCTCGCCTACGTCACCTGCTCGCCGCACCTCGGCGAGACGCGCGACCAGGTGGCCGTCGCGCTCGTCCGCCACCCGGGGCTCCGCACCCTCGACACCCCCGCGGTGCTCGCGGACGTCGCGTCGCGCGACCTGGGCCTGCCGGCGGCGACGAGCGCGCAGCTCTGGCCGCACCGGCACGGCACCGACGCCATGTTCATCCAGTTGCTTACGGTGGATGCGTGAGCCGCGCCATCCGGATCGAGCCGTCCATCCTCTCCGCCGACTTCGTCAACATGGAGTCGGAGCTGCAGCGGATCGCGACCGCCGACGCGGTGCACGTCGACGTCATGGACAACCACTTCGTGCCGAACCTCACCTTCGGCCCGCAGATGGTGAAGCGGGTTCAGGCGGTGTCGCCGGTGCCTCTCGACGTGCACCTCATGATCACGGATGCCGACCGCTGGGCGCCCGGATACGCCGAGCTCGGCGCGTTCTCGGTGACGTTCCACGCCGAGGCGGCCACCGATCCGCTCGCACTGGCGGCGGCGCTCCGTGAACGCGGATCGCGGGCCGGGATCGCGCTGAAGCCCGGCACGCCCGCGGACGAGGTCATCGCCCACCTCGACGCGTACGACCAGGTGCTCGTCATGACGGTTGAGCCAGGGTTCGGCGGCCAGGGTTTCATGGACGACATGCTCGACAAGATCGCCGTCGTGCGCGCGGCGATCGACGCCGCCGGGACCGACACCTGGCTCCAGGTCGACGGCGGCATCTCCACGTCGACCATCGCGCGCGCCTACGCCGCCGGCGCCGACACCTTCGTCGCCGGCTCGAGCGTCTACGGCGCCGACGACCCCGTCGCCGCGATCGCCTCCCTCCGCGACGCCGCCCACGCCTGACGGCCTCCCGGCCCCCAGCCGCCTGGCACCTCGGCCACGCGCCCCGCGCCCCGCGCCCCCCACCCGCACCACGCACCACGCACGTCGAAAGTCCAGGTGACTTCCGCACGCCGCGGCGGTGATGCCGGCGCCGCTCCGCCGATCTCCTGAATTTCTGACGAGCGAGGGCGCGGCCGGGCAGGGCCGGGCCGGGGTGGGCCGGCCCCGGGGCTCTGCTTGACTGGAGCCATGGCAGACAAGACCAAGCCCGAGATCGACTTCCTCGAGGGGCCGGCCCCGGCCGAGCTCGTCGTGACCGACATCGAGGTCGGCGACGGCCCGGAGGCCACCCCCGGCGCGACCGTCGACGTGCACTACGTGGGCGTGGACTTCGAGTCCGGCGAGCAGTTCGACGCGAGCTGGGACCGCGGCGAGTCGATCGAGTTCCCGCTGCGCGGCCTCATCCGCGGCTGGCAGGAGGGCATCCCCGGCATGAAGGTCGGCGGGCGCCGTCAGCTCGTCGTCCCGCCGGAACTCGCGTACGGCCCGGCGGGCGCGGGGCACCGGCTCTCGGGCCGCACGCTCGTGTTCGTGATCGACCTGCTCGGCGTCAAGTGACCTCGCGGGTCGAGTAGCGGCCGGCTACTCGACCCGCACCCCGATACCCTGGACACCGTGAAGACCTTCGACGAGCTGTTCGCCGAGCTCGGCGAGAAGGCCGCATCGCGCCCCGAGGGCTCGCGCACGGTCGCGGAGCTCGACGCCGGCATCCACGCGATCGGCAAGAAGATCGTCGAGGAGGCCGCCGAGGTCTGGATGGCGGCGGAGCACGAGACCGACGAGGCGACGAGCCTCGAGATCTCGCAGCTGCTCTACCACTTGCAGGTGATGATGCTCGCGAAGGGCCTGACGCCCGCCGACGTGTACCGACATCTCTGAGATCCCGCCGACCGTCTCCACGACCCCGAAGGACCTCAAGATGCTCCGCATCGCCGTGCCCAACAAGGGCACCCTCTCCGAGACCGCGGCGGCCATGCTGGCCGAGGCCGGCTACCACGGCCGCCGCGATCCGAAGGAGCTCATCGTCGCCGACCCGCGCAACGACGTCGAGTTCTTCTATCTGCGCCCGCGCGACATCGCGACCTACGTCGGCTCGGGCGCCCTCGACGTCGGCATCACGGGCCGCGACCTCCTGCTCGACTCGCACTCGGCGGCCGTCGAGGTCGAGGCGCTCGACTTCGGGGCCTCGACCTTCCGGTTCGCTGGGCCGATCGGGCGGTTCTCCGAGCTCGGCGACCTGCAGGGCGTCCGCGTGGCGACGAGCTACGACGGGCTCGTCGGCGACTTCCTGACCCGGCGCGGTATCGACGCGACCGTCGTGCGACTGGACGGCGCGGTGGAGTCGGCGGTCCGGCTCGGCGTCGCCGATGCGGTCGCCGACGTGGTCGAGACCGGCACCACACTGCGCAAGCAGGGCCTCGAGATCTTCGGCCCCGTCATCCTCGAGTCGACCGCGGTCCTCATCGCGAACGGCAGCGAGCCCGACGGCCTGATGGTGCTGCGCCGCCGGCTCGAGGGCGTCATGGTCGCCCGCCGCTGGGTTCTCATGGACTACGACCTGCCGGCCGCGCTCGTCGAGAAGGCGACCGCGATCACCCCCGGCCTCGAGTCGCCCACGGTGTCGCCGCTTCGTGACAGCGACTGGGTGGCGGTGCGGGTCATGGTGCGCCGCGAGGAGACCAACGAGGTCATGGACCGGCTCTACGACATCGGCGCCCGCGCGATCCTGGTCAGCGCGATCCACGCCGCACGGATATGAGCGACGTCGCGATCCGGGTGATCCCGTGCCTCGACGTGGCCGCGGGCCGCGTCGTCAAGGGCGTCAACTTCCTGAACCTCCGCGACGCCGGTGACCCGGTCGAGCTCGCGCGCCTCTACTACGCGCAGGGGGCCGACGAGATCACCTTCCTCGACGTGACGGCGACGGTCGAGGACCGCGCCACCATGTACGAGACCGTCACGGCCACCGCCGAGCAGGTCTTCATCCCGCTCACCGTCGGGGGCGGCGTGCGGGCGGTCGAGGACGTCACCCGGCTCCTCGCATCCGGCGCCGACAAGGTCGGCGTCAACAGCGCCGCCATCGCGCGGCCCGCGCTCGTCGGCGAGATCGCCGACCGGTTCGGCGCGCAGGTCCTCGTGCTGAGCCTCGACGTGAAGCGCAGCCCGCGCACCGACTCGGGCTTCGTCGTCACGACGCACGGCGGGCGCACGGAGACCGACCTGGACGCGCTCGCGTGGGCGCGGGAGGCGATCGAGCGGGGCGCGGGCGAGCTGCTCGTGAACTCGATCGACGCGGACGGCACGAAGCAGGGATTCGACCTCGAGCTGGTCACGGCGATGCGGGGGATCAGCACGGTGCCGGTCATCGCGAGCGGGGGTGCGGGCGCGCTCGAGCACTTCGCGCCGGCGGTCGCCGCGGGCGCCGACGCTGTCCTCGCCGCCTCCGTCTTCCACGACGGGCTGCTGACCGTCGGCCTGGTCAAGGACGCGCTGCGCGAGGAGGGGGTGGTGATCCGGTGAACGTCGACGCGGTCATCCGGCGGGCGAGCTTCAATGCCGACGGGCTGCTGCCCGCGATCATCCAGGAGCAGGGCTCGCGCGACGTGCTCATGCTCGGCTACATGGACGCGGAGGCCCTGCGCCGCACACTCACCGAGGGCCGGGTCACGTTCTGGTCCCGCAGCCGTCAGGAGTACTGGCGCAAGGGCGACACGAGCGGGCACCGGCAGTACGTGAAGGGCGCCGCCCTCGACTGCGACGGCGATACGCTCCTGGTCCAGGTGGAGCAGATCGGCCCCGCGTGTCATACCGGCGCGCACGCCTGCTTCGACGTCGACCCGCTGACCCCCGTGATCGGAGAGCCGTGAGCACCACCTCCCGGGCCGACTTCGACGCCCGCGTCGCGGCGGGGGACCGCGTGGTCCCGGTGCTGCGCGAGGTCTTCGCCGACGGCGAGACGCCCATCGGCGTCTACCGCAAGCTCGCAATGGGCACGCCGGGCGGCTTCCTCCTGGAGTCGGCGGAGCAGGGCGGCATCTGGTCCCGTTTCTCGTTCGTCGGCGCGGCGTCCTTCGGCGTGCTGACGCAGCAGGGCGACGCGGTCCGCTGGCTCGACTACGGGCTGTGCGCCGAGCGCGCGCTCGGCACGGCGGGGGTGCTCCGCCCGCTGGAGGCCCTGGCGGCGCTGCACGCGCGCTGGCAGACCGCGCGCATCCCGGGGCTGCCTCCGCTCACGGGCGGCCTGGTCGGCTTCATCGGCTGGGAGGCGATCCGGCAGATCGAGCGGCTCCCCGACGCGCCGCCCGCCGACGTGGACGTGCCTGGGCAGGCGCTCGCGTTCGTCGCCGACCTCGTCGTGATCGACCACCGCTCGGGCACCGTGAAGCTGGTCGCCAACGCCCTCGCCGACGGCACCGACGACGCCGACGACCTGTGGGCCG